>DATMMA010000493.1:0-14336 GCA_035570295.1 Streptosporangiaceae bacterium | reverse complement strand
CAACCGTGAACAAGGCGAATACCGAACTGCAGAACGTGCTCAACACCGGGAGCGAGTCCTGATCTACCGCTGAGTGTCCCGGCCGGCTCACGAGAGCCGGCCGGGACGCCAGCCCCTCGACCGCCGGGCCGCCGGGCTACCGGGTAACTGAAGGGAGCTGAGGAGCCAGATGGCCGGGATGATCGAGCAACCGCATGCCGTAGTTCCAGCGCGACTGCCGGGCGGACTGGCCGGCGGGCCGGCGCCGCGCCTGTACCGGCTTGGCGCCTTCGTCCGTCGCCACAAGCTGGCGCCCTACCTGCTGCTCACCCCGGCCCTGATTGGCATCGCGCTGGTCCTGCTCTGGCCGCTTGTCCAGGTGGTCATCTTCTCGTTCCAGAACTACAGCCTCATGCAGATCACCGGCGCGGCGCCCACCCAGTGGATCGGCCTGGCGAACTTCACCAGCACCTTCAAGGATTCCGAGTTCTGGCTGTCGCTGCGCAACACCGTCATGCTCGCGGTGGTCGTGGTTCCTGCCACGCTGATCGTCGGTACCGTCGTCGGCCTGCTGCTGAACCGGCTCGGCAAGAAGATGGCCGCCTTCGTCAGCACCGCGGCGCTCATGGCCTGGGCGACGCCGCCGATATCCGCCGCGGTGCTGTTCTACTGGCTGGTCAATCCCGACGGCGGCGTCGTGGACTGGGTGCTGTCAAAGCTGCCGCACTGGCTCGTCGGGAGCAACAACTGGGCGCAGTACAACTGGACTACGACCGGCGCCTTCCAGGCGTACGTGGTCATCGCGGTGCTCGTGGTCTGGCAGGCGTTCCCCTTCATCGCTGTCTCGGTTCTAGCCGGCCTGAAGACGATCCCGGCCGAGCTGCTGGAAGCCGCCCGGGTTGACGGCGCGAGCCCGTGGCGCGTGTTCTGGAGAATCACCTATCCGCTGCTGAAGCCAATCTTCCTGGTGCTCCTGCTCCTATCGGTGATCTGGGACTTCAACATCTTCGGGCAGAGCTACATCATCACCGGCTTTCCCGGCAATCAGAATGAGTACAACCTCTCCCTCTACCTGTACGACAAGGCATTCGCGAGCCTGCCGCCGAGCTACGGCCTGGGAGGCGCGATCGCGCTCATCTTCGCAGTCATCTTGCTGGTGATCACCGTCGGATATGTACGGACCTCGGTCCGGCAGGGGGCCCTCACATGATGACCCCGGGTACGCACATAGCGCCGGCGCCTGCGGCGGTGGCAGTAGCAGACCGCTCCGGCGCGGCCAGCGCGGTCGGTGCGGGCCGGGCCAGGACGGCCCGCCGGGTCCGCTCGGCAGGCCTGAACGCCTTTGGCCTGGTCATCGCGCTGCTGACGTTGTTCCCGTTGTTCTGGATGATCTCGACCGCATTCAAGCCATCGCAGGAGATCTACTCGCTGACGCCGAGCCTTATCCCTGCACACCCGACGCTCGGCAACTTCCGCGCCGTCGTCAGCGGCCAGGTGTCCGGCATCGGGTCGGTCTGGCTGTTCTTCCGAAACAGCCTCGCGGTGACTCTTGCCACTGTGCTTGTCGCATCGATCGTGTCGTTGCTGGCATCCGTCGCGGTCGCCCGGTTCCGCTTCAGGCTCCGCGCCTCGTTTCTGGTGATGCTGCTGATCGTGCAGATGATCCCGGCCCAGGCGCTGATCATCGCGCTGTTCCTCGACTTCGAGCGGCTCAACTTGCTGCAGAACCTGCTCGGACTGATCATCGTGTACGCCGCTCAGGCGCTGCCGGTCTCGATCTGGATGCTGCGCAACTTCGTCGCCACGATCCCGAAGGAACTGGAGGAAGCCGCCGCCATCGACGGTGCGACCAGCTTCCGGATCTTCTGGCGCATTCTCTTCCCGCTCGTCGCGCCGGGCCTGGTGGCCACCAGCATCTTCGCGTTCATCACGGCATACAACGAGTTCATCGTCGCACTGACGTTCCTCGGGCAGGCGCACAGCGACTACACGCTGCCCATCTACGTGACCTACTTCTTCGGGCGCGGAGGCGCGCAGTGGGGGCCGATCATGGCCGCGTCGACCATGTACACGATCCCGGTGATCATCTTCTTCCTGATCGTGCGCCGTAGGCTCGTCGGGGGCCTCACCGCCGGAGCGGTGAAGGGATGACACAGGAGCTTGCCGCCGACCCAGTCCTGGGCCGGCTGGCCGACGCAGTCCTGATTCCGCCTTTCCCCGGCGGCAGCGCGCCTGACTGGATCCGCGCCGCGCTGGCAGACGGGCTGGCCGGCGTCACCCTGTACGGCATGAACATCGAGGACGACCGCCAGCTGGCCGCGCTCACGGCGCGGCTTCGGACAGCCGCGCCGGAGCCGGTCATCGCGATCGACGAGGAAGGCGGCGACGTCACCAGGATCTCGCACCAGGCAGGCAGCGACTATCCAGGAAACGCCGCTCTCGGGGCCATTGATGACGTCGAGCTGACCAGGTCTGTGTACACGGCACTTGGCGCCGACCTGGCTGCACTCGGCATCAACCTGAATCTGGCACCCGCAGTCGACGTCAATGCCGCGGCCGGGAACCCGGTGATCGGCACGAGGTCCTTCGGGGCCGATCCGGATCTGGTGGCCCGGCACGCGGCAGCCGCGGTGACCGGCATGCAGTCCGCCGGCGTTGCCGCCTGCGCCAAGCACTTCCCCGGTCACGGCAGCACCACTCAGGACTCCCATCTGGTGCTCGCCACCGTGGACGCGCCGCTGAGCGTGCTGTGGGCCAGGGACCTTCCGCCATTCGAGGCGGCCATCGCCGCAGGCGTACGCGCAATCATGCCGGGCCACCTGCGGGTGCCGGAACTGACCGGTGATCTGCCGGCGTCACTGTCCCGGCGCGCCCAGACCGACCTGCTGCGCGGCGAGCTCGGCTTCACCGGAGTCATCGTTTCCGACGGCCTGGAGATGCAGGCGGTCAGCGAACAGTACGGGATTCCCGAAGCCGCCGTTCAGGCCGTGATCGCCGGCACGGACCTGCTGTGCCTGGGCCGCGACCAGGACCAGCTCAGCCTTCTCACCGTCAAGGCTGCGCTGATAGCGGCGGTAAGGTCCGGCAGGCTTCCCGGTGAACGTCTCGAAGAGGCTGCAGCCAGGGTCGCCGAACTGCGGGCGTGGACCGCGGCAGCAGCGCCGGGTGCGGGAGCCCCGGCTGAGGTGGGCACTGCTGCGGCAGGCACTGCTGCGGCGGGCACTGCTGCGGCAGGCGCTCCTACGGCCGGCCCCATCGGGCTTGCAGCGGCCCGGCGGGCTCTGTCCGTATCCGGAACCCTGCCAGCGCCGGACCGGCCGCTCGTCGTCCAGCTCGTACCGCCGTCCAACCTCGCGGCAGGTCCACTGCCATGGGGCCTGCGATCGTACGTGCCGGCCGACAGCTACCGGGAGATTAGCACCGGGACGCCCGCGGACGGACTTGCGGGCGTGGTCGCGGGGATACTGGCTGAGGCCCGCGGCCGCACGCTCATCGTCGTGGTCCGAGATGCGCACCGGCATCTAGCGGCTACCCAGGCGGCGGAACTAATGCTGGCCGCACGGCCGGACGCGGTGCTGGTGGAGATGGGGCTGCCGGTCTGGCGGCCTGGTGCTGGCAGCTATGTGGCGACTTACGGAGCCGCGCGCAGCAACAGCCGCGCTGCCGCCGAGATTGCGGGCCTGGTCGCGCGGTAGCCGGTGAGGCCGGCCACAGCCGCGGCCGGGTGGCCTGACCTGCAATGGCCGTAAGCTGACACGGAGTCTGTGATGCGTGCTCATCCAGGGGGCTGAGGAGCATGCCGATATGACAGAGATCCGAACCCGACCGCGCCGGGGCCACGTCGGCGGCGGCACTCTTCAGCTGCGACCAGGTCCGCTGGCCGGCCATTATGCAGCGGCGAACGCGATGGTCATCCTGCTGCTCCTGCCCTATCTCGGCTTGTCGGGTGCGCTCCAGCCGATCACGCCGTTCCTGTCCGCGCAATTGCACATGACCCCGCAGACGGCCAGCATCGCCGACGGCATGGCCAACGCCGGGTATGCGCTCGGCACGGTTCTGGCGTTGCAGCTGGCCCAGCTCCTGCCGCAGCGGCGGATGCTGATCGTGTACGCCAGCGGGCTGCTGATCGGCTCCGTACTTGCTGCCTCGGCGACTGACGCCGGAATGTACATAGCCGGGCATGTTGTGCAGGGGCTGTGCACCAGCATGCTGCTCATCGCAGCTGCGCCGCCGCTGTTCCTGAGCTTCCCGGCGCGGAAGCTGCGCTACACGGTCGTGGTCATTAACCTGTGCATCTTTGGCGCTGTTGCGGCTGGCCCGCTGGTGGGCGGTGTCCAGGCATCCTTCCACGCCTGGCGGCCGCTGTTCTGGATCGTCGCCGGGATCGCCGCCGCCGGGCTGCTAATGGCCCTGCTGACGTTCCAGGACGCCCCTCCGGCGGACCTGAGCGCACCGCGGGACGTCCGCGCCATCGCTCTGGCCGCCGCTGGCTCGGTGGCGGCCTTCTGGGGTGCCGCGGAGCTGACCACGCACGGCTTCACCTCACCAGTTGTCCTGGGCCCCCTGTTCGGCGGGCTGGCGCTGATCACTGCGCTGTGGGTTTATCAATACCGCTCCTGCAATCCGCTGCTGCGGCTGCGGAGCTTCACTAATACCATCCCGGTCACCGGCACCGTGATTGCGATCTGCGCTGCTGCGGCGTCTACCTCGGCGATCGGGCTGACAGGGAGCTTGCTCGCCCGGCACTACCCACCGCTGCACGTCGGGCTGCTGTATCTACCCGAGCTCGGCGCTACGGTGATCGCCGCGGTCATGTTCGGGGTGGTGTTCCGTACCCGTTATATCCACTACTTTGCGCTGACCGGTCTGATTTTCCTGATGGCCGGCATACTGGTGCTCCGCAGTGCTGTCCCGCCGACGCAGACCCTTATGCTGCTCGGCTCAGGGTTGACCGGCATCGGCATCGGCGCGTCGGTGACGCCCGCGTTGTTCCTCGCCGCGCTGTCGCTGCGGTCGCGTGACGTGCAGCGGGTCCTTTCCATCCTTGAGCTCTTCAGGGCAGTGGCGGCGTTCATGGTCACGCCGATCCTGGCGCACTTTGCCGTCACGCTGGCCGGCATCCCGACCCCTGCGATGGGCATCGTCTGGTGGGCCATCTTCGCGATCGCGGCCGGCGGGGTACTCATCGCCGTGCTGCTCTACCTGCTCGGCGGGGTTCGCCCGGCTACGCCCGCAATAGAGGCCTGGATGCAAGGGCCTGAGGCTGCCTGGTACTCACCGCCGCTACTCGCAGCGATCCGCGGTATCGGGGGCCGGGCAGCGCCGGCTGTAGTGCCGGCGCGCGCATCCGCCGTTGCCGGTGGCGACGGGCAGGTGGCGTCCGCCGCTAACGGCACCGGTCAGCCCGCCGGTGGCCCGGGCGGGGCAAGGCCGGGCCCGCTGCTGTTTGCTTACGATGGTTCCGATGAGGCCAAAGCCGCCATCGACGAGGCTTGCCGCCAGGTTCCCGCCGGGCGGGACGCGCTTGTGGTGACTGTCTGGAGAGCCTTCAACGTCGGGTTCATCCCGGATCCACCGGTTCACTTCGATGCGGCTTGCAGCAACGACGTGAAGAACGCAGCCACGCAAACCGCCGAAAGCGGGGCGGCGCTGGCGCGTGCGAGAGGATTCCGAACCCAAGCCAGGGCGGTCGAAGGTACACCCGCATGGAAAGCGATCGTCGACGCCGCAACTGACAGTGACGCGAGCCTTATTGTCGTAGGGACGCACGGGCGCTCTCGTCTCACGGGCCGGATGTCTGGCAGCATTGCCGGCGACGTAGCAGCGCATTCCTTGCAGCCGGTGCTCATAGTGCACGCCCGCGGCGGAGCAGGCGAATCCTAGGTCTCGCCTGTCGCAACCACGGCGAACGCCGCCTCGCCGAGACCCCGAATCTGGCATGCCGGAGCGCTCGCCCCCGGACGCGCTCGGCCCACCCCCGCCAGGACTAACCGCGCTGCCCCCAGCCTGGGCTAAACCCCAGAATCGCGGCTCGAATGCCACCCGAAGCAGAGCCGGAACGCCGGCTCGGATGGCAGCCGCCGCTGCAGTAACGTGCCTTCACCGGAGCGCCGCGGGCGCGTCAGCCACGGGTTACCTGCATAATGTTGCATATGCGTCTGTCCGCTCGCTCTGATTACGCGCTGCGCGCCGTTATCGAGCTGGCCGCGTCCGGCAGCGGCCACGTCACGGCGGATCAGCTCGCCCGGACGCAATCGATCCCGGGCAAGTTCCTTGAAGCGATCCTGACTCAGCTGCGCCGGGCGGGGCTGGTACGCAGCCAGCGCGGTCCGGACGGCGGGTTCTGGCTGGCCCGGCCCGCCAGCGACATCTCGCTGGCCGACATCATCAGGGCAATCGACGGCCCGCTGGTGGGCGTGCGCGGCGAACGGCCGGAGAACCTCGGTTATACCGGCGCGGCCGAACCGCTCCAGGCAGTCTGGATCGCTCTGCGAGCTAACGAGCGTGCGATTCTTGAGGAAGTCACGCTAGAGCACATCGTGTCCGGCAATCTGCCAGCCAGCGTGCGGAAGCTCGCTGAAAACCCCGCAGCCTGGACCTCACACTCGACAGTCTGAGCACGCTCCGGTGCCCTAGGCGAACTTCAGCGTCAGACCGGCACCATGTCGGTGATGTCGCGGGCTAGCTTGTCGAACTTCGGCTCGGAGCCGGAAAGCTTCACGGGCTCGAGCAGAGGTTCGGCTGGCGCGAGATGCTGCCCCGACCGCACGGTCAGCTTGCGCGGCGGCATCACCAAGCGCTGCGAGGCAGGCTGCGGGCGTGCTGGTTGCGGCAGGGTCGCCTGCGCCCGGGCCGGCACAGTCTCAGCTGGCTGCGGCAGGCGGGCTGGTGTCTCCCGGCGCGGACCGCTGGATGCAGCCACTGGCTCCTCGGCGGCAGGCACTGCCTCCGGATTGGCCTGGCCAGCCATAGCGGGCTCATGCGGCACAACGAACGCGGGCTCGTTCTGCAATTCGGCCAGGGCGAATCCATCGGACACTTCCCGCAGAACCTGTGAAAGCGGCGCGCCCAGGGCGTCACAAATCGAAGCGAGCAGCTCGGACGAGGCTTCCTTCCGGCCACGCTCGACTTCGGACAGGTAGCCGAGGGAAACCCGCGCGGTCGCAGAGACCTCACGCAGGGTGCGACCCTGGCGAAGACGAAGTCGCCTTAGCGCGTCACCGAGCAAGTGACGAAGCAGGACCATCGTCGCGCTCCCTCCCTGAGGTCGATCCACTGACCCCTCTACCGTACCCGTCCTTACGGACCGTGCGGGAGAGGGCATCGAGGCGTGTTCACAGGCTCGTAACACTGTAATCATGAATCATCTTCCCGCAAGGCACCGACTAGCAGCGAGAGCACACACAGGACGGACTGTTCACGTACCTGGCGGCGGTCGCCCGCCAACTGGAGACCAGCCCCCTCAGGGCCACCCGGCCCCTCAACGGCAACAAATACCGTCCCCTGCGCCTTCCCGTCAGCCGGACCTGGCCCGGCTACCCCTGTCGTGGCCACGCCGTATGTCGCGCCGAGTCGGTTCCTCACGCCGCTGGCCATGGCTGCTGCCACGTCCGGGTGGACGGCGCCATGCCGGGCGAGCAGGCTGGCCGGGACCCCGAGCAGCGCGGTCTTCAGCTCGGTAGCGTAGGCGATCACGCCACCGCGGACGACGACTGATGCACCCGGCACACTCGTGAGCGCGGCCGCTACCAGACCGCCAGTCAGCGACTCGGCGACCGCCACGGTCTCCCCCATCGCCGTCAGCAGCCTGATTGCCTCCCTGGCGACGTAGGCAATGTCGCCCTCGCCCCGCAAACTGTCTGCGCTCGGCGGACTGTCTGGGCTCAGCGGCACAGCGGGAGTCACTGAACCGCCCGGTGCAGCTTGATCGCCCTGGCCGTGTAATCAGCGCCGGTGACCACCGTCACCACCAGGGCAGCCCCCATCACAATCTCCCTGGCCAAGCCCAGGTGCCACGGCAGCACGTACAGGCTGATGGCGATGACCTGCAGCATCGTCTTGGCTTTCCCGCCGCGGCTGGCAGCGATCACGCCGCGCCTGATTACCCAGAACCGCAGCCCGGTGACGGCTAGCTCGCGCACCACGATGACCGCGGTGACCCACCACCAGAGCTCGCCCAGGTACGACAGCGTGATCAGAGCGGACCCGGTCAGCGCCTTGTCGGCAATCGGATCGGCGATCTTGCCGAAGTCTGTGATCAGGCCCCGGCGCCTGGCCAGCTCACCGTCCAGCAGGTCAGTGACTGACGCCAGGGCGAACGCCACGAAAGCGATCGCTCGGTCACCGGTCCCGCCGGAGAGCAGAAACCATACAAAAACCGGCACCAGTGCGAGCCGGAGGACGGTGAGGGCATTGGCCACATTCAGCAAGCCAGGCGCTGGCAGTATGTCTGACGCGGGCGTCTGGACACCTGACGCGGGCGTCTGGACACCCGACGCGGCCGGCTGGACGTCGCCGCCCGCATGGTCCGTCAAGCGACCCGTCTGCTCAGCCGGGCCGTCGGCACGCGCCTGGAGCACGGCTTCCGCCGAAAAGCCCGGAAGTCGCTGCGCAGTACCCGGCGAGGCGGACCTCTCCGGCCCGCCTTCGCTCTCCCCGGTAGCGCCAGGAGGTACCGAGCTCAACCTGCGCCTGCACCCCGGTCCCCGCCCGCGGCGTCAGCGTCGGCCTCCAGGTCGACCCCGGCGCTGCTGGTGACGACCGCCGTGACGAGATCGCCCGGCCGAAGCGGCCGCCTGCTCCGGACCTCGGTCGCGCCGTCAACTTCCGGTGCCTGATGGTCCGCTCGGCCCAGATAACGGCCATCCGCCAGCACTTCGTCAATCAGCACGTCAACTGACTGGCCGATCCGGTCCGCTGCGCGTTCGGCCATCAGTTCGTCGGCGAGGCTGGCCAGTTCTTCCACCCGGTCCGCGATCTCCGCCTCCGGCAGCTGGCCGGGCAGGCTAGCCGCCTCGGTACCGTCCTCGTCGGAGTAGCCGAACACGCCGATCGCATCCAGCCTGGCGTCCGCCAGGAACGCCTGCAGTTCGGCCACGTCGGCCTCGGTCTCGCCCGGGAATCCGACGATGAAGTTGGACCGGATCCCGGCGTCCGGCGCCAGGCTCCTGATCTGCTCCGTCAACCGGACGAATCGCTCACGGTCACCGAACCGCCGCATCGCCCGCAGCACCGGGCCGCTGGCATGCTGAAACGAAAGGTCAAAGTACCTGGCCACACCCGGTGTGCCGGCCAGCACGTCGATCAGCCCCGGCCGCACCTCGGCTGGCTGAAGGTAGCTGGCCCGGACCCGGCTAACGCCCGGCACCTGGGCAAGCTGCGGCAGCAGCTTCTCCAGCAACCTCAAGTCGCCCAGGTCCTTGCCGTAGGACGTGGAGTTCTCGCTCACCAGTAGCAGCTCGCGGGCGCCGTGATCGGCGAGCCAGCCCGCCTCGGCAATGAGATCATCGGGGCGCCGCGAGACGAACGCACCGCGGAAGGCCGGAATCGCGCAAAACGTGCAGCGCCGGTCACAGCCGGACGCGATCTTGAGCGGCGCGACGACGCCGCCGCCAAGCCGCCGCCGCAGCACGCGCGGCCCCGACGCCGGCGCCACGCCCGGCGGCAGGTCAGCGATCTGGCTGGGAGATGGCTGAACTGGAGTTACCTGGCTCGCAGGCGCGAGCCGAGTCGCATCACCGCCCGCCGCGATGACCCCGTGCCCTGGCAGGTGCGCCCCGCTTTGTCCGGGCCGGGAAGCAGGCGAGAGCGGCAGCAGCGTCCGCCGGTCCCGCGGCTGGTGCGCGTCCCATCGTTGCCCGGCCAGGACAGCGTCGAGCCTGGCGGCGATGTCCGAATAGTCATCGAAGCTCAGGATCTGCGCCTCTGGCATTGCCTCGGCCAGACCAGACCCGTAGCGCTCGGCGAGGCAGCCCGCCGCCACCACCTTCGCGCCCCCCGCTGCTGCGTCTAGTAGCTCGTCGATGGATTCCTGCTTGGCCGCCTGGATGAAGCCGCAGGTGTTGACAAGGACGACGTCCGCGTCCTGCGCGTCGTCAGCCAGTTGCCAGCCACCTTCCTCCAGTCGCGCGGCGAGCTCCTCGGAATCGACCTCGTTCCGGGCGCAACCCAGGGTCACCATCTGCACCCGCCGCGTGGCAGGACCTTGATCTAGCTGGCTAGACGACACACCCGCAGACTACGGTAACCGGGCTGCCGCGAGTGCACCCGCTGGCCCGCCGCCGCGGCCGTCAGACTCAGCCCACGTGCGACGTCGTGCAGTCCAGGACCGAGCAACGGACCGTAATCGGCTTGGTGGTCTCGGAAAATGGCTGCTTCTTCCCGTTCAGGTACAAGGTCGCGCCGCCCGGATTCCCGAACTGAAGCTTGATGGCGCGCTTCTCGCTCCAGGACTTTTGCAAGAGGCCGGCTGACGCGCCGATGTCGCCCCGGAAGAGCACGCGGCCGCTGTGCGCCGTCAGCTCGAGCCAGGTCACGCCGCCGTGCGAGGCGACTACCGTGACATGCACGCGAGTCGGCGGCGGCGGAGGGGCCACCGAGCGGGTGGCGGCCGGCGTCTTGTGCTTGCTGTCGGGCTGCGCCAACGGCGGCGGCGTCGGCCTCCGGGGGGCGGGGTGTGAGCCGAAGTACCGGTATCCGGTGACACCGAGAACCGCGACGATGCCGACCGCCAGCACCACGCTCCAGTTGGGGCGGCGGCGCTCCTTCAGCTTCACCGGAGTGAACGGCTGGAACACATCCGCAGCGGTCATCTCGCGGGGCGGCGCCTGAGTGGCGTCGTACTCGCGGATCAGTTCCTCGGGGTCGAGACTGACGGCGCGGGCGATGCTGCGGATGTGACCACGCGCGTAAAAGTCACCACCGCATGCCGAATAGTCGCCCCGCTCGATGCCCCGGACGATCGTCTCCCTGATGCAGGTCCGCTGACTAACCTGCGTGACGGTGAGACCGGCCTGGCGCCGCGCTGCCGCCAGGGTGTCGCCGATGCTCACGCGGCGCCTCCACTAATCATGCTGCATCCCGACCCGGGCCGCCGGCCTGCCGGCCCGCATGCCCGACGTTCGATTCCCCCGGATCCCAAGCCTGGGACCGCGGTCACTAAGTGTAGACATCCGGTTACCGCCTGGTGATGGCCGGCCAGGATTCGGAGTGGCACGTCAAGTTTGTCGCCAGCCTGGCTGCGCCGCTAACCAACGGCGGCGGTTCAGTCCTCGCCGCGCAGCGACGCCAGCAAACCCGGCAGATCGTCTGGCCGTATCAGTACGTCACGCGCCTTAGAACCCTCGCTTGGACCGACGACACCGCGGCTCTCAAGCAGGTCCATGAGCCGTCCGGCCTTCGCGAAGCCCACCCGGAGCTTGCGCTGCAGCATCGATGTCGAGCCGAACTGCGTGGTGACGATCAGCTCGGCCGCCTGCACAAGCACGTCCAGGTCATCGCCGATGTCCGCGTCGATCTCGCGCTGCTTGCCCTCAGGCGCGACGACGTCCTCCCGGTAGACCGGCTCCGCCTGCTTCTTGCAGTGCGCGACGATCTCGCGGATCTCCTTCTCGGTGACGAACGCGTTCTGCAGGCGGATCGGCTTGCTCGTGCCCATCGGCAGGAACAGCGCGTCGCCCTGCCCGACGAGTTTCTCCGCACCCGGCTGGTCGAGAATCACCCGGCTGTCGGTCAGGCTCGATGTCGCGAACGCCAGCCTCGACGGCACGTTGGCCTTGATCAGCCCGGTGACGACGTCCACGCTTGGCCGCTGGGTCGCGAGCACCAGGTGAATGCCGGCCGCCCGGGCCAGTTGGGTGATCCGGACGACCGCGTCCTCGACGTCCCTCGGCGCGACCATCATCAAGTCGGCAAGCTCGTCCACGATGACCAGGAGATAGGGATAGGGCACATACTCGCGCTCTGACCCTGCCGGCGCCGTCACCCGGCCGGCCCGGACGGCCTTGTTGAAGTCGTCCATGTGCCTGAAGCCAGAGGCCGCGAGGTCGTCGTAGCGCCGTTCCATCTCCCCGACGACCCATTGCAAGGCATCTGATGCCTTCTTAGGGTTCGTGATGATCTGCGTGATCAGGTGCGGTATCCCGGCGTACGCGGCCAGCTCCACGCGCTTCGGGTCGACCAGCACCATCCGCACTTCGTCCGGCGTTGAGCGAAGCAGGATAGAAGTGATCAATCCGTTAATGCACGTGCTTTTGCCCGCGCCAGTCGCGCCCGCTATGAGCATATGAGGCATCTTCGCGAGGTTCGCGACGACGGTCCGGCCCTCGACATCCTTGCCGAGGCCGACAACCATCGGATGCTGGTCTGAGGTGGCAACTGGCGACCTCAGGATGTCGCCGAGGCTGACGACGTCCCGGTCAGTGTTCGGTATCTCCACGCCGATCGCGGACTTGCCCGGAATCGGCGACAGGATCCGCACGTCCGCGCTCTTCACCGCGTAAGCGATATTCTTGGACAGCGCGGTGACCCGTTCGACTTTCACGGCGGGGGCCAGCTCAATCTCATACCTTGTCACCGTCGGCCCCCGGGTGAAACCGGTGACCTGCGCGTCCACCTCGAACTGCTCGAGCACCGCGGACAGCGCCTCGACCATCGCGTCGTTCGCCTTCGTCCGTGCCCTGGCCACAGTGCCCGGTTTCAGCAGCGCGACAGGCGGCAGCGTGTAACTGCCATCAGTGATCGCGGCGAGGGTCAGCTGCTCCGCCTTCTTCGGGTGCTTGCTAGCCGCCGCGGCACCGGGCACCGCGCTGCCGGCTTCTGCCTCGCCGGCCGCAGGCCAGGCATCATCGGCCGGCGACCCGTGCCCGCCTAGCCCGAACGCGAGTCCCGGCACTGCGGCTGCGGCCTCCGCGGCGCTCGTTCCCGCCCCGTCGTCGCCTTGCGGGAGGTTCTTCGGCAGCTGGCCGCGATTGAGCAGTCCGCCCAGCAGCGGGGTCTCATAGGCCTGGTCACGGGCGCCGACCTCGAGCGCATCGGTGCGGCGCCGGCCTAGCCTCGACGGACGGACGGTCCGGTCAGCCTGGCTGCCCTCGCCAGACTGGCCGCCCGCATCGAATTCTGTGCCAGCGCCGGCGTGCCTGCGCAGAAGGAAGCCATTCAGTTCGGCAATTCGATCGGGAACGCGGTGCAACGGGGTGCCGGTAACCACCAGCAAGCCGAATCCGGCGACAAGGACCAGTACCGGAACCGCAGCCCACTTCGTGATGATGCCGACCAGCGGAGCCGACATGGCGTACCCGATCAGTCCGCCGGCCGAGGAGATGGCGTGCAGGCCGCCGTGCATCCCGGGCGTCCCGGATGCGATGTGCACCAGGCCGAGCACCGCGAGCAGAAGCGCGCTCCAGCCGATCACCATTCGCGCGGTATCGGCATTGCTGTCCGGGTGCCGCAGGAACCGCCACGCGAGCAGCGCCAGCAGGATCGGCGCTGTCCACGCCCCGGAGCCGAACAGCGTGTGTACGACAGTCCCGAGCGAGTGCAACGGTCCGGCGACATGCCACCAGGTCGTGACGGCGAGGACGATCGCCGCGCAGAGGGCGGCCAGGCCGATCCCGTCCCTGCGGTGGAGCGGGTCCAGTTCGCGCGCGCTGCGGCCGACCATCCGGGAGGCTGCGCCTACCGTGTGCGCAAGGCCCATCCAGACGGCCGCGAGGACGGCGACGACCCAGCCTGCCAGGATCACGAACGGATTGGTAGGCGGGGCGGGTTTGGTGACCCGGCGGCCGCGCGACGTGCCCCGGCCGGCCGATTTGCCGCGACCCGTCGATCGCGACCGGCTGGTCGAATAGCCGGAGCCACTGCGGTTGCGCGTCGAACCCCCGGACTTGCCGCGTGCCGAGCTGCCCGACTGCTGCGGGCGGGTGGCCGTACCGCCACGAGGGCGAGCTGCGCCATTGGGCGCACGAGTCGCCATGATGCTCACCATAGCGAGCAGACCGCGAAAGCGGTCAGACGCTGGCCGGCGTGTCACGACCCGGCTTGCTGGCGCTTACCTGCTCCGGTCATTTGCAGCTGCCCGGACGAGCCTCTTTCACGGGCTTTTGCGGAGCTGCATCCAGCGGCGTGTCTGCGGTTGACGTCAGGAGGTCTAGGAATCTATTGTGCTAGTCACCTAGTTAAATGGAGGCCTGGTGATCGAGTTCCACTTGGACAGCCGCTCCGGGGTTGCGCCGTACCTGCAGCTGATCCAGCAGGTACGGCAGGCGCTCCGGCTCGGCCTGCTCCGGGAGGGAGACCAGCTGCCGACCGTCAAGGAAGTCTCGGGGGCCCTGGCGATCAACCCCAATACCGTGCTCAAT
>DATMMA010000492.1:0-4110 GCA_035570295.1 Streptosporangiaceae bacterium | reverse complement strand
GCGCCCGTGCTGGCGGCGACCGTGCTGGCGGCGACCGAACTGGCCGGGGTTGGGGGCCGGTGCCCGGCGCCGACCAGACGGCTGAGATCGAGATCTCGATCGAGGATGCATACCGCGGCGCGCGCAAGACCGTATCGCTGGCTGGCCCCGACGGCACGCGGAATCTGCAGGTGACCATCCCGGCCGGCGTCACCGACGGGCAGCGGATCCGGCTCAGCGGCCAGGGCGGCCGCGGCAGCGACGGCGCCCGGCCTGGCGACCTGTACCTGGTGGTCAGGATCGCACCGCACCGGAGTTACCGGCTGGAGGGCCGCGACCTGCACGCGGACCTGAGGCTAGCGCCATGGGAAGCCGCACTCGGCACGTCGGTAGCCCTGCCGACACCGGGCGGCGAGGCCAAGGTGAAGGTTCCGCCCGGCACATCATCCGGCCGGAGGCTCCGGCTGCGCGGCCGGGGCCTGCCCAATCCGAGTGGCAAGCCTGGTGACTTGCTCGCCGAGGCCAAGATCGTGGTCCCGGCGAAACTCTCGGAGGCGGAGCGGGAGTTGTTCGAGCAGCTAGCAGCCGCTTCTGATTTCGACCCGAGGAGGAGCCGATGAGCTATGCGCTGATCAGGGCCGACGGGCTCGACCTCCGGGCGTTCGCTGCGGCCGCGGGGCTGCACCCGGAACTGGTCCGCAGGCTCGTCGCTCTCGGCGTCCTCGACGCGTCCTGCGACTGCTCCGGCGACTTGTGGTTCGCGCCTGGCCAGCTCGCCGTGGTGGCTAGGATCCAGCGCCTCCGCGCCGGCCTCGGCTTGAATTACGCATCCATCGGACTCGTGCTTGACCTGCTCGACCGGATAACGGCGCTGGAGGCGGCGCTGCGTCGCGCCACGCGTTCAGGAGGGTGACCATGGACCCGAACAAGCTGACCCAGAAGTCCTCCGAAGCCCTGCACGACGCTCAGACCAAAGCGCTGCGGTTCGGGCATGCCGAGGCCGACGCTGAGCATCTGCTGCTGGCGCTGCTCGAACAGCCCGAAGGCATCGTGCCGCGGCTGCTGAGCCAGACAGGCGCCGATCCTGACCGGCTGGCGAAGAACCTGGAGGCCGAACTCGAACGGCGGCCACGGGTCAGCGGGCCTGGCGTCGCACCCGGCCAGATCGCCGTCACCCAGCGGCTGTCACGGTTGCTCGACGATGCCCAGCAGGAAGCCGGCCGGCTCCGGGACGAGTACGTGTCGGTCGAGCACCTGGTGCTGGCCATGCTGGCAGAGGGCCCGGCCACGGGCGCTGGCAGGCTGCTGCACGACGAGGGCGTCACCAGATCCGCATTCCTGCACGCGCTGGAGAGGATCCGGGGCAACCAGCGAGTCACCTCGGCGATGCCCGAGGCAGCCTACGAGGCACTCGCTAAGTACGGTCAGGATCTGGTGACGGACGCCGCGGCCGGCCGTCTCGACCCGGTCATCGGCCGCGACGCCGAGATCCGGCGAGTGATCCAGATCCTTTCCCGCAAGACCAAGAACAACCCGGTGCTGATCGGTGATCCCGGTGTCGGGAAGACCGCGATCGTCGAAGGTCTAGCCCAGCGCATCACTCGCGGCGATGTGCCCGAGGGCCTGCGGGACAAGACGATATTCAGCCTGGACATGGGCTCCCTGGTGGCAGGCGCGAAGTACCGCGGGGAGTTCGAGGAACGGCTCAAAGCTGTCCTGAGCGAGGTGAAGGCGGCGCAGGGACGCATCCTGCTGTTCGTCGACGAGCTACACAACGTCGTCGGCGCGGGCGCGGCCGAGGGCGCCATGGATGCCGGGAACATGCTCAAGCCGATGCTGGCCAGGGGCGAGCTGCACATGATCGGCGCGACCACGCTCGATGAGTACCGCAAGCACATCGAGAAAGACGCCGCGCTGGAGCGGCGGTTCCAGCCGGTCCGGGTCGACGAGCCCTCGGAAGAGGACGCGGTGTCGATCCTGCGCGGGCTGCGGGAGCGGCTGGAAGTCTTTCACGGGGTGAAGATCGCCGATAGCGCGCTGGTCGCGGCGGTCACCATGAGCAACCGCTATATCTCCGGCCGGTTCCTGCCGGACAAGGCAATCGACCTAGTAGATGAAGCATGCGCGGTCATCCGTACGGAGATCGATTCCATGCCGGCCGAACTCGACGAGCTCACGCGCAGGGTCATGCGGCTGGAGATCGAGGAGACTGCGCTCGCCAAAGAAGATGACCCGGCCAGCGTCGCCCGGCTGGCCGACCTCCGCAAGGAGCTCGCTGACCTGCGGGCAGAGGCTGACGCACTGCGGGCGCAGTGGGAGGCCGAACGCCATGCGCTGCGCCGGGTGCAGGCGCTGCGCGAGGAGATGGAGCAGGTGCGGCAGGAGGCCGAGCAGGCCGAGCGCAACTATGACCTGAACAGGGCCGCCGAGCTGCGGCTCGGCAAGCTGCCCGAGCTGCAGCGCCGGCTCGCGGCAGAGGAGGAGAGCCTGGCTGCCAAGCATGGCGGTCAGCGGCTGCTGCGCGAAGTCGTAACCGAGGACGAGATCGCCATGATCGTCGCCCGCTGGACGGGCATTCCGGTGAGCCGGCTGCAGGAGAGCGAACGCGAGAAGCTGCTGCGGCTCGACCAGATCCTGCACGAGCGAGTGGTAGGCCAGGACGAGGCTGTCCAGCTCGTCACTGACGCAGTCATCCGGTCCCGCTCGGGGATCCACGATCCCCGTCGGCCGATCGGGTCGTTCATCTTCCTCGGACCCACCGGGGTAGGGAAGACCGAGCTCGCCAAGTCGCTCGCGGCTGCCCTGTTCGACACCGAGGACAGCATCGTCCGCGTCGACATGAGCGAGTACTCCGAGCGGCACACGGTCAGCCGCCTTATCGGCGCGCCGCCCGGATACGTCGGTTACGAGGAAGGCGGCCAGCTGACCGAAGCCGTCCGGCGGCGGCCGTATTCGGTGGTGCTGCTCGACGAGATCGAGAAGGCGCACCCGGACGTGTTCAACATCTTGCTGCAGGTGCTCGACGACGGCCGGCTGACCGACGGGCAGGGGCACACAGTCGACTTCCGCAATACAGTCATCATCATGACGTCCAACATCGGCTCGGAGTACCTGCTGGAAGGTGCGACGTCAGCCGGAGAGATCCAGCCGGAAGCGCGTGAGCGCGTGCTGGCGGAAATGCGAATCCGCTTCCGGCCCGAGTTCCTCAACCGCCTCGACGACATCGTGCTGTTCAAGCCGCTGACCGAGGCGGAGATCGAGCAGATCGTGGAGCTGATGCTCGCCGACCTGCGTACGCGCCTCGCTGAGCGGCAGATGACACTGGAGGTTACCGCGCAGGCCCGTCGTCACATCGCCACGCAGGGCTTCGACCCGGTCTACGGGGCGAGGCCGCTGCGCCGGTACATTGCCAGGGAAGTCGAGACACGGATCGCCCGCGCCCTGATCGCCGGGGCCGTCCACGACGGCGCAGTGATCCGGATCGACTACTTCGAGCCGGAACTGGTCGTCAGCTACGCCGACCGCACGTTACAGTCACGGCGGACTCATGTCAGATGAAGTGATCAAATGCCCGCACTGCGGGCGACGTAACCGGGTCCCGGCAGTAGCGAACGGGACACCTCACTGCGGCAATTGTCACCGGCCGCTGCCGTGGATCGTGGATGCCGGCGACGATACCTTCGCCGCGGTCGCCGAGGCCGCGTCCGTTCCGGTGCTAGTCGACCTCTGGGCACCCTGGTGCGGCCCGTGCCGCATGGTCAGTCCGGCGCTCGCGCAACTTGCCACCGACCTGGCCGGCCAGATCAAGCTCGTCAAGGTCAACGTGGATAACTCACCCCGACTGCAGCAGCGGTTCAGCGTGCAGTCGATTCCGACGTTGCTGCTGCTGCGGAATGGGAGTGTTGCTGCCCGCCAGGTCGGAGCGGCCCCCGCGCCGCAACTGAGGTCGTGGGTCGAGCAGGCCTTGCAGGCAGCCGGGCCTTCCTGACGCTGGCGTGACTGAGTGACGTGACTGGCTGACGGCGCCCCGCGTCCTTTGCGATACGGCACGCCACGTTTCGGTTTCGAAATAACCATTTGAGCAGGACAGATACTGTAAGTCCGCTGCTCAAGGCCGGGTGATAACTGTCA
>DATMMA010000491.1:0-8691 GCA_035570295.1 Streptosporangiaceae bacterium | reverse complement strand
ATCCCGCGAAAGGAAGACGCTCGGTTCGTGCGGGGCCAGGGCACATTTGTAGACGACATCAGCCTGCCCGGAATGCTGCACGGGGCGATCTTGCGCAGCCCGGTGGCGCATGCGCGCATTGTCTCGGTCGATGTCACCGCGGCTCTGGCCCACCCGAAGGTCGAGGCAGTGCTCACCGGCGCGGACCTAGCCGAACGAGGTCTGGCCTGGATGCCGACGCTGTCGGGAGATGTACAGGCCGTGCTCGCCACCGACAAAGTGCGGTTCCAGGGCCAGGAGCTAGCGTTCGTAGTCGCACGGGACCGTTACGCGGCGCGCGACGCGCTCGAGCTGATCGCAGTCGAATACGAGCTGCTGCCGCCGCTCGTCGATGCCCGGACCGCGCTGGCGGAGGATGCGCCGCTGGTGCGGGACGATCTTGGAGGCCAGGCCGGCAATCACATCTTCGACTGGACCGCCGGTGACAAGGCCGCCACTGATGCGGTGTTCTCGGCCGCGGACGTGACGCTCGGCTGCGACATGGTCTATCCCCGTTCCCATCCTGCTCCGCTGGAGACCTGCGGGATCGTCGCCGCCTGGGACGCCGCCACCGGACGGCTGACCCTCTGGTCCACGTCGCAGGCGCCGCACGCGCACCGGACCTTGTACTCGCTGATCACCGGGCTGGCCGAGCACAAGATCCGGATCGTGTCACCGGACCTCGGCGGCGGGTTCGGCAACAAGGTGCCGGTCTACCCGGGCTACCTGTGCGCGGTCGTGGCGTCGATGGTGACCGCGCGGCCGGTGAAATGGGTGGAGGACCGCTCCGAGAACCTGATGTCCACCACGTTCGCCCGCGACTATCACATGCACGGAGAGATCGCGGCGACCGCGGACGGCCGCATTCTCGGGTTGCGCGCCCGGGTGCTCGCCGACCACGGCGCGTTCAACGCGACCGCGCAGCCGACGAGATACCCGGCGGGTTTCTTTCACATCTTCACCGGTTCCTACGACCTGCAGGCCGCGTTCTGCGAGGTCACTGGTGTCTACACGAACAAGGCGCCGGGCGGCGTGGCGTACTCGTGCTCGTTCCGCATCACCGAAGCCGTTTACCTGGTCGAGCGGCTCGTCGATATGCTCGCGCGCAAGCTCGCGATAGACCCGGCGCAGTTGCGGATGCGCAACCTGCTGCGTCCCGAGCAGTTTCCCTACACCTGCGCCACCGGCTGGCAGTACGACTCGGGCGACTACCTGCGCGCGCTGGAGCTCGCGCTGGACATCGCGGGCTACGAGGAGCTGCGGCGGGAGCAGGCCGAGCGGCGCGCCCGCGGCGAGTACATGGGCATCGGCATCAGCTTCTTCACCGAAGGCGTCGGCGCAGGACCTCGGGGACACATGGATATCCTCGGTCTCGCCATGACCGATGGCGCTGACCTGCGCGTTCACCCGACGGGCAAGGTAGTGCTCGGAATCTCGGTGCAGACCCAGGGCCAGGGGCACGAGACCACGTTCGCCCAGATCGTCGCGCACGAGCTGGGACTGACACCTGATGACGTCGAAGTCGTGCACGGTGATACCGACCGGACTCCGTTCGGCCTTGGCACCTACGGGTCGCGGTCGACTCCGGTGTCGGGCGCGGCCGCGGTGATGGCGGCGCGGAAGGTGCGCGACCGGGCCCGGCTGGTAGCGGCGGCGATGCTGGAGCTGTCCCCTGACGACCTGGAATGGCTGGACGGCAAGTGGCGGGTGCGCGGCGATCCGGACCGCTGCGCCGGGATTGCCGAGATCGCGATGGCTGCGCATTCCTCTCTCGAGCTGCCGGACGGCGTGGAGGGCCACCTGGACGCCTCCGCTGTGTACAACCCGCCAAACCTGACGTTCCCGTTCGGGGCCTACATCTGCGTCACTGACGTCGACCCGGCGACGGGCGAGGTCAAGGTGCGCCGGTTCATCGCGGTAGACGACTGCGGCGTACGGATCAACCCGATGATTGTCGAGGGCCAGGTGCACCGCGGCCTGGCCGACGGCATCGGTATGGCTCTCATGCAGGCGATTGTCTTTGACGAGGACGGCAACTGCCTGGGCGGGTCGTTTATGGACTATCTGCTGCCGACGGCGCTGGAGTGCCCCTCGCCCGAGCTGGGCGCGACAGTGACCCCGTCGCCGCACCATCCCATCGGGGCCAAGGGCATCGGCGAGTCGGCGACCGTCGGATCGCCGCCGGCCGTGGTGAACTCGGTCGTCGACGCTCTGGCTCCGCTCGGCGTCACGCACGCTGACATGCCGCTGACACCGGCTAATGTGTGGCGGGCGATCCAGGGCCGCCCGGTGCGGCCGGACCTGGCGCTTAGCTGAGCCGGGAATCATCCTGGCGGGTAGACGGCTGAAACAAGCGTGAAGTCCTTGATCGTTGTTGATTTAGGGGTGCTATAGCCCCCCTAGATTCACAACGATCATGGTGCGTCAGGGCGGGACTGCCCCCAACGTCTCTGCCGGTTATAGTTATTTAGACTAGATGATGGTGAAATGAGCGATCTTGCCGAGCAACTGCCGGATGTGCCGACGCTTCTCGCCGAGCTAGATGGCGTGAGTTACCTGGCCGACGAGCCGCTGGGCACGGCCTTGTTCCTGGCTGCCCGGATGGGCCAGCCGATCCTGCTTGAGGGCGAGCCCGGCGTCGGCAAGACCGAGGCTGCCAAGGCTCTGGCAGCTGTCCTGGATACCCCGCTGATCAGGCTTCAGTGCTATGAGGGCCTGACCTCGGCAGAGGCGCTCTACGAATGGAACTACCCGCGTCAGCTCCTGGCCATCCGGCTGGCCGAGGCAAGGGGCGAGGCGCCTCGCGAGGCGGACCTGTTCAGCGATGACTACCTGCTCGAGCGCCCGCTGCTGGCCGCCCTCGATCATCCTGGGCCGCGCCCGGCGGTCCTGCTGATCGATGAGGTCGACCGGGGGGACGATGAGTTCGAGGCATTCCTCTTCGAGTTGCTCGCCGAGTCCGCGGTCACGATTCCCGAGCTCGGCACGCGACGTGCGGCTTATCCCCCGGTTGTGGTGCTGACGTCCAACAGGACCAGGGACCTGCACGACGCCCTCAAGCGCCGCTGCCTGTATCACTGGATCGACTACCCAGATGCCGGCCGGGTCGCGGCGATTATCAGGCGCCGGGTTCCGGCGGCAGGCGAGCGGCTCGCGGCGCAGGTCGCCGCTGGCGTGCACCGGTTGCGCGGCCTCGACCTGGCTAAGCCGCCCGGCGTAGCCGAGGCGATCAGCTGGGCCAACGCGCTCCAGGTGCTCGGCGCCACCGAACTCGACCCGGACGCCGCGCGGCGGACGATGGGAACTGTGCTCAAGTACGCCGAAGATCTGCAGGCCGCGCGCGCGGCCGACATCGCAGCCGTTGTTGGCCACGGTTCGGGCGATGGCTGACGGGTACGCGGGAGTTCTTCCAGGCGCCAGCTCTGGTGCCGGTGGTGATCTAGCCGAGCTGGCGGCGCGCTTTGGCGCTGCGCTGCGGCGAGCAGGGCTTCCGGTCGGGCCTGGCCGCACTGAGCGGTTCGCCGCCGCGGTCACGCTGGTCCGGCCTGCCGGCAGGCAAGAACTGTTCAACTGCGCCCTGGCGACGCTCGTTTCCGCCAGGGATCAGGCGGACACGCTGAAGGCTGTCTTCGCCGAGGTGTTCGGGTCCCTGGACGGGCCGGCTGGGCTGACCGACCTGTCCATGGTGCCCGGGTTTGGCAGTCAGCCCCAGCCGGCCCACATCGCCGAAGCGGCAATGCTGGCACGCATGCACGCTGACACCCTCGCGGTCAGCCAGGATGGCGCAGATCAGGGCGAGGACGGGGCCGAGACCGAGATCGAGCGGCCTTATCTGGGCAGCCCGGTGGAACGCCTCGGGGAGACCGATTTCGCTGAGCTCTCGGATGCCGAGCTGGCTGAGCTAGTGGCCGCCATGCGCCAGATAACCCTGGCGATGCCGAGTCGCCGCTCCAGGCGGCGCAAGTCACGGCCTGGCGGCAGCCGGACCGACATGAGGGCGACCCTGCGGCAGGCCAGGCGTACCGGGGGTCACGCTTTCAAGCTCATCGGAGAGGTCCCGGCGAAGCAGCCGCGGCGGCTCGTCGTGCTTTGCGATATATCCGGCTCGATGGAGCCCTATGCCAGGGCGATGATCCAGTTGCTGTACTGCGCAGCTGGCGGGGCCGGAGCCGAGGTGTTCAGCTTCGCCACCCGGCTGACGCGCCTGACGGCGGCGCTAGCCCGCTCATCGCCAGCAGTCGCGCTGGCCCGGGCCGGGCGGACCGCGCCGGACTGGCATGGCGGCACCCAGATCGGCACTGCGCTCAAGGAATTCAATGATCGTTACGGGCGGCGCGGCATGGCCCGCGGAGCTGTCGTCCTCATCATCTCCGACGGCTGGGACACCGGGGACCCGGAGGTCGTCAGGCGCGAGATGCAGCGGCTGTCGCTCGTCGCGTTCCGGATCGTCTGGATGAACCCGCGCACCAAGAGCGCTGCCTACCAGCCGCTGGCTGGCGGTATGGCCGCGGCCTGGCCGTACTGCGATGCGGTGGTGAGCGGGCATTCGCTCCAGGCGGTCGACCAGCTAGCGGCCGCGCTGGCGGATCCGGTGCGCCGCCGACCCGAGATCCGCGCTGTCGACGCTGCCACGTCGCTCAGCGCAGCGGGCAACGCAGGCTAGCAGGGCCTCTCGAGCCAGTTCGTCATAGGCCGACTACTCCTCGCCGTCGCCGCTCCACGCTCGACGGATCTCCCGTCGCCGGGCTCGCATTTCTTCGTGTATCTCGCGGCGCTGGTCCCGGATCTGCTCATGCACTTCACGGCGCCGGTCCCGGACCTGGCCAAGTACGTAGCCGACGGCTGCGCGGGCGTCGTCCTTGCCGCCCTTGCGCTTGCGCGACTTGCGCTTGATCTCTATTCCGCCCAGAATGCACACGCCCTCGACCCGAAGTACGGGTGCATCCGGGCTGGATGCCTCGCTGGGGTTGCCGGTGACCTCCCGGCCGCCAAGTATGGCAATGCCGTTGTCGACGACCCGCATCTCCGGCGGGACCACAACCTCGACGCCGCCCATAACGGTGGTCGCCTTCAGGATGACTTCCTTGCCCGGAAGTATCGCGTCGCGGAAGTCGAGCTCCACGCCGCCGAAAACGGTCAGGACCTCGATCACCGGTTCGGCATGCCAGGGGCCCTTGCGAGTGGCCCCGCCGAAGATCGTGACGATGCGCCCGTGGCGTCGGGACCTTGCGAGGTCGGCCGACGCCGCTGACGACGCCGTCATTGCCTGCTGACCGGGCAGATCGTCAAGCAGCGGCACTAGCTCGGCATGCGTCTTGGCGGCGTAGATGGCATCCAGCCGCTCGGAGTGCTCCTCCGCGGTAAGCCGGCCCTCGGCCAGCGCGCTATTGATGACGCCCGCCGCCGTGTCGCGGTCAGCGTCGGAGGCCCGGAGCCGGGAATTTGCGTTGAAGCCCTGGGGGTCCATGCAGTTATTGTCAGCCATACCCGTCCGCATAGGGAACCGGAGATGCAAATGGGCCACGTGGAGGCGGCACACCTGAGCCACGCTCTGCCTGATGGCCGGGTGCTGCTCGATGACGTCTCCTTCCGGGTCGGTGACGGCATCGTGGCGGCCCTGGTGGGACCGAACGGGGCGGGCAAGACCACTCTGGTGCGCCTGGTTTCCGGTGATCTGGCGCCGCAGTCGGGCACAGTGAGCTCCAGCGGTGGGCTGGGCGTCATGCGCCAGTTCGTCGGCGGCATCAGGGACAACACCACGGTGCGGGACCTGCTGCTGTCCATCGCGGCACCCCGAGTACGGGCTGCGGCGCAGCGGCTGGACGCCGCTGAGCTGGCCATGATGGAACGCGACGATGAGCCGACCCAGATGCGCTATGCGACGGCGCTGACGGAGTGGGGCGACGCCGGGGGTTACGAGGCCGAGGTCCATTTCGATGCTAGCTGCGTGGCGGCGCTAGGGATTGGCTACGACCGCTGTCAATGGCGCGAACTGGCCACGCTCTCCGGCGGCGAGCAGAAGCGGCTGGTGCTCGAGTCATTGTTGCGCGGCAAGGACGAAGTCCTCCTGCTCGACGAGCCGGACAACTACCTGGATGTACCCGGCAAGGTCTGGCTGGAAGAGCAGCTTGCCGCGACGCCTAAGACGGTGCTGCTGGTGAGCCATGACCGTGAGTTGCTGTCCGCTTGCGCAGAGCGGATCATCACGGTCGAGGACCGGCATGTCTGGGTGCACGGCGGCGGGTTTGCCGGCTACGCGCAGGCGCGGCGGGACCGCAACGAGCGGCTTGACGAGCTGCGGCGGCGATGGGACGAAGAACACGAGAAGCTGCGTCAGCTAATGCTGATGTACAAGCAGAAGGCGTCCTACAACGCGGATATGGCCTCGAGGTACCAGGCTGCGGTCACCAGGCTCCGTAGGTTCGAGGAAGAAGGCCCGCCAGAGCTGGCGCCAAAGGAGCAGAACGTGCGGATGCGGCTGCATGGCGGCCGCACAGGCAAGCGTGCGGTGATCTGCGAAGGGCTGGAGCTGACGGGGCTCATGCGGCCATTCGACCTCGAGGTCTGGTACGGCGAGCGGGTTGCCGTTCTCGGGTCGAACGGCTCAGGCAAGTCGCACTTCCTCCGCCTGCTTGCTGGCGACGAGTCGGTTGCGCATCGGGGCGTCGCCAGGCTCGGGGCCAGGGTGGTGCCGGGGATATTCGCCCAGACGCACGCGCGGCCTGATCTGGCCGACCGGGCACCCCTAGAGATCCTGATGACCGAGCACGCGCTGCTTATCAATGAGGCGATGGCAGCCTTGTCACGCTATGAGCTGACAAGCTGCGCGCGTCAGCCGTTTGCCTCACTGTCTGGAGGCCAGCAGGCACGATTGCAGATCTTGCTGCTTGAACTGGCTGGCTCTACGTTGCTGCTGCTCGACGAGCCGACCGACAACCTAGACCTGGCCAGCGCCGAGGCATTGCAGGACGGGCTTGAGCTCTATTCGGGCACCGTACTGGCCGTTACCCATGACAGGTGGTTTGCGAAGTCTTTCGACCGGTTCCTGGTGTTTGGCGGCGACGGCACGGTCTACGAGTCTGCGGGCCCAGTGTGGGACGAGGCACGCGTGGACCGGCCACGCTAAAGCAGGGCTTGCTAGGCTGCAGGAATCTCAAGGGGACGTGAACATCAGAAGCCGCCTTCCCCGGAAGCCGGAGCCGGAAGGATCAAGCACCGTGAAGAAGCTGCTCGTGATAGTCCTGCTCGGACTCAGCGCATTCGCCGTATGGCGGAAGGTCAAGGCAGACCGGGCTGAGCTCGACCTGTGGACCGAGGCGACCACAGCTGACGACTGACCTGCCCGTCGGTCCTGCGTATGACTGGCGTGACTGACAAGCCGCGCATCACGCTCGCTTGCTGTGGCCTGATCGGGACCCTGGTCGCTGACGAGGGACTGGTCGAGCGATCCTTCGCCGAGGCCATTGCCACCCAGGGGGTCGTCAGCGGTACAAGCGCGTTCGCGCGCCGGATGTCACAAGTCCATCAGGCTCGTGGCCGCTCCGCTGCTGATGTGCTCCGGGTGCTGTTTCCCGACAACGAGGCTCGCGCTCAGGCAGCTCAGCTGGCCTTCGACCGCGCGCTGGCCGATGCGGTCGGCCGGGTCACGAGTCACCCTGTGCCTGGCGCGGTTCAGGTGCTCGATCAGCTGCGCGCCGCGGGGATCTCGGTGTGTGTGCTGACGAGCTTGCCTCGCAGGGTTCTTGACCGGGTCGTGGATGCCGCTGGGCTGGGCTGCCGCATCGACCTCGCGCTGAGCCCCGACGATGTGCCGAGGGGCTTTCCCGCGCCCGATTTGGTGCTGATGTCTGTGCTGCAGACTGGCACGTGGTCGGTCGGCGAGGTGGCGGTTATCCACGGCACTGGCGCTGGTGTGGAAGGCGGCCGCAGGTCCGGAGCGAGCATTGTGGCAGGGGTCCTGACCGGACCCCACGCTGCCCGGCGGCTGCGGTCCGCCGGGGCTACCCACGTTCTCGAAAGCATCGCTGACCTGCCCGGGCTGGTGCACGCGGGCGATACCGCCTTCCGGCCTGACGTGTCGGGCTCTAGCGAGAACGGTGACGCTGGCCGAATGTATCCGGCTGAGCCTGAGACAGCTGAGCCCGCGCCGACCCGGGCCAACCCGGCGAGCATCGACGTTCCTGCCCAGGCGCCCTTCGGGCGTCCGACGCTGGGGCAATAGCTCAGCGCTTGATGCAGTCGGCCGGCGCAACTACTAACGGACGTTGGTTATGGCCAGCGGAGGAGCGAGCCGGGACGAGGCGGGGCTCGCAGATTCGCGCTGGGCGCCGCAGATCGCGGGATCCGTGTGATCACCGTGCACCACCTGCGGCACACAACGGCCTCGCTGCTGAAGAAGCAGCACGTGCCGCCCAGAGACGCTCAGATGATCTTGGGCCACGCGCAGTTCACCACGACGATGCAGATCTACGCGCATGTGGACGAGGACGCCCGGAATGCGGCGGTGACCGAGCTCAACGACCTGCTTACGTCCGGGGACTGACTCCCGTTGTGGTCAGAAATGGTGGTCAAGCGCTGCGGCCAGGCCGACTGAGCCGAACCCGGCGAGCGCTAACGTCCCTGCCCAGGTACCCTTGGAGCGCCGTAACTCGGGGCTATAGCTCAGCTGGAAGA
>DATMMA010000490.1:0-13131 GCA_035570295.1 Streptosporangiaceae bacterium | reverse complement strand
GCGCGATCAGCACGACGGCCGACCCCCACCGCATCGGCACCGTGACCGGACGGAGCGCGGCAGCCAGCGCAGCACGGCCGCACGCTGCGATCAGCGCGTACACACCATCAGCGGTGGCGATGCCGAGGGCGGCGATCATGCCGGTCCGCAGCGAGGTCCGCGCCGTCAACGCCACCAGATATGCGGCAACCGCTCCCACTGGCATGGCGATGCCGTAGCCAGCCAGAAGCCCAGCCGCCAGGGCGGCGATCACGACCGGCCGAAGACGGGCCTCCACATCCGGTGCTGCTGCTGAAACCGCACCGGCCGCACGGAGACGGTTAGCGACGGGGCAGATGCAGTCGTGATCATGAGGAGATCCTGCGTGGCGATGTACGCCTGCGCAACTCCATTTCACCTGGGGGCTCGCGCCGGAGGGACACGGCGGCCGGGTGCATTGGCTAGGCCGCTGCACCCGGCTCATCCGGGTCAGGCGTCCCGCAGCTGCAATAGCAATGCTGCTGCGAGAAGCGCCGCGGCAGCCCACGCGGCGAGGACGCCAAGCCCCGCCCACGGCGAGATAGGCATGCTGCGCAGACTGGTCGTGGCCTGGATGGCGAGCCCGGCTGTCATCGGCGCAATCTGGTGTAGGTGCCGCTGCCAGTGCGGGCTGGCTATTCCGGCGATGATGGGGATGAGGTAGAGCAGGCCGAGAACTCCTCCTATGCCAGCTGCGGCGTCGCGGACGGCGGTGGCGATCCCGAGGCTGAGCAGCGTGATGAGGATCAGGTAGAGAACCGACCCGGTAGCGGCACGCAGCACGGGGCCGTCCCGGAGCGACAGTGGCAGGTAGCCATGCGCTGCCGTGAAGCCGTGGGCGGGCAGGATGAGACCGCCGGCCAGCACTGATCCGAGTACGGCAACGGTGCCGGCGGCCAGGACCAGGGCCGTGAGGATGACTGCCTTGGCCGCCAGTACGGTTGTCCGTCGAGGTGTCGCGGTGAGCGTGACCCGCATCAGCCCGCTGCTGTACTCGCTGCCGATGGTCGCCGCCGCGAGCACGGCGACGACCGCCTGGCTGAGGTAGATCCCGGTGAGACTGGTCCGGGCCGGGTCAAGCTGGCAGCCTCCGGACGGGCAGTTCGCCGCGGCGTCTGCGCCAAGACCAAGCGCCATGGTCGCGGCGACGACGGCGAGCAGCAGCCAGACGGTACCCGGCACCGTGCGCAGCTTCGTCCATTCCGCACGCAGTGCGTCGGTCATGCGTCCCTCCGGCGGAGCATGATGACGGCGACCGCCAGGGCAAGCGCGGCGTAGCCGCACAACACGGCGAAGCCGGCCCACGGGGCGAGCGGGAAGTAGCCGTTTGCCGGCGTATAGCTGGCGGCCACCTGCGGATACTGCGGCAGGCTCTGCTGGATGGCGAAGCCGGCCACGGGAGTGATCCGCAGCACCCAGTCCGCCGCCCCTGCTGGCAATACGGTGTTCTCCAGCAGGTAGGGCAAGACGACCACGCTGATCACGAGGGTGACGGCTGCGGCCCCGCTGCGCAGCAGGGCGCCGACCGCGAGCGCGAGGATCGCGGTGACCGCGGTCAGCGCCGCAGTTCCCGCCACCACGCGCACCTCGGTCAGCGTGCTGACCGGCATGATGAAGTTTCCGTTGGAACGCAGCAGGTGCTCGCCTGCCAATAGCGCGGCGACCGAGCCGGCCAGCCCGGCGAGGAAGCTGACCGAGCCGACCACCACGGCCTTCGCCGCCAGTACGCGGCCCCGGCGCGGGCTTGCGGCGAGGGTGACCTTGATGAGGCCGCGGCGGTACTCGGCAGTCATGAACATCGCGGCGACGACAATGACCGCGACGAGCGCGCCGAAAATGCCCAGCAGCGTGTGTTCGATTGCGAATCCGCCCCCGCCCCCCGGGGCTGCGGGAACGTCCGGCGCGATATCGCCCGACCCGGTGACGGAGAACGTCCCGCCGGCCTGATGAAACCCCGTGCCAGTCGGGGCGCCGGCGTTGCCGCCGACGTCGTCGCCGGCCCAGGTCTGGCCTGGCTGCCCCCCGCTGAGACTGACATGGTCGAAGATGGCTGTGGCCAGGTTCATGCCCGATCCGCCGCTCGATCCGCTGATCGAACTCGACGCCGCTGACTCGCTGCCAGCGGGGGATGCGGCGAACAATCCGGCCAGCGCAGTGGCCGGCAGGCCCGCCAGCCGCACGGTGCCGACGACGTGCCAGCGTGTCCCGTCGGCAGACTCATAGCCGGTGACAGTGTCACCGGATCGGGTCAGCCGCAGCCACCGAGGCGAGTCGGGCGATACGGGACCGGGCGGGCCGGCGATATCGCCGGTGTAGTCGTACTGCATCCGCACCCTGCGGGCGCCGGTGACCATCACCGCCGCGTACGCCGACCCGGGCCGGGTGCTGGCCTTGATAATGATCCCGGCCTTGGACCACGGCTGCAAGGCAGTTGTGCCTGCCGAGGCCGCGCCGGCCGACTGGCCGGTGAGCGAGGTCAACCGGACGGTGATGCTGCCGTTCCCGGCCAGCGGCTGGTGCACGAGGTAGGCGCTGTCGGTGACGGCCTCGCCGCCCGGCCCGACCGGAGACGAGCAGCCCTGGCCGGTGGTGACGGAACCGCCCGGCACCACTATGCCGCCGCACGAGGCGTGGTCCAGCGCCGCGATCCCCACGGTCACCACAGCTGCGATGATCATGCCCGCTAGCCAGCCGCGGATGGTGCGGAACTTGGTCCACTCGGCTCGCAGCAACTGGGCGAACCGGTCTGGTCCCTCACCTATCTCGGATTGGTACGCGCTGATGATTCCGCCTGTGACTGTTCCACTCCTCATCGTGCCGCCCCCTCGGCGTTGGCCCGGGCGGACGGTGTCGCCGGATTGCCGGGCGGCGGCGCGGCCTGGAACTCGGCCGCGTCGCGGGTCAGTTCGAAGTAGGCCTCTTCCAGGCTGGCGCGGTGTGCCGAGACCTCGGAGAACGGCACGGCCGCCGCGGCCAGCATGGCGACGACCTGCTCCGCCACCAGCCCGGTGACCGTCAGCTGGCCACCGCCGTCGCCGTCGCCGTCGCCGGACACCGCGGCGCCGGCGCGCTCCAGGACCGTCGCGGCCCCCGCCGGCGCGGTGGTGCGCAGCGTGACCCGGTCACCGGACGAGGCAGCAAGCAGTTCGGTCACGCTGGTGTCGGCGATCACCTTGCCGCGGCCGACGACTACGAGGTGACCGGCGGTGTCTTGCAGTTCGCTCATCAGGTGGCTGGACACCAGCACCGCGCGACCCTGCGCGGCGAGCGATCGCAGGAATCCGCGCATCCACACGATTCCTTCGGGGTCCATGCCGTTGAACGGCTCATCGAGCATCAGCACCGGCGGGTCGCCGAGCAGCGCCGCGGCGATCCCGAGCCGTTGCCGCATGCCCAGGGAGTAGCCGCCCGCCTTGCGGCGCGCTGCCGTCTGGAGGCCGACCCGCTCAAGCACTGTGTCGACGCGCGCGGCCGGCAGCCCCTGCGAGTAGGCCAGCCAGAGCAGGTGGTTGCGGCCAGTGCGGCCGGGCTGCAGTGCGGCGGCGTCCAGCAGCGAGCCGAGATGCCGCAGCGGCCGCCGCAGGCTGGCATACGCACGCCCGCCGACCAGCGCCGACCCGGCCTCCGCCTCATCCAGGCCCAGGATCACCCGCATCGTCGTGGACTTCCCGGCCCCGTTAGGTCCGACGAAGCCGGTGACCTGGCCAGGCCGGACGGTGAACGACATCCCGTCCAGCGCCATCGTCGAGCCGAACCGCTTGCGCAGCCCGCTGACTTCGATAGTTGCCTCGCTCATCTTGATCGCCTTGTCAGTAGTTGGATGCTGGTCTTCGGAGCTGGTTCTACGCCCGGGCTGGTGTCAGCACGGTGTCAGCGGCTGACACTGTGCTGACACCAGTGACCTGGCATGGTCGTGCGAAGGCCAGGCAGCTGCGGGGGAGCGCACGGAAGGAGGTAAGGATCATGAGGGTGCTGGTAGTGGAGGACTTTGAGGTCCTCGCCGAGGCGATCGGCACCGGGCTGCGCCGGGAGGGCATGGCCGTCGACGTCGTCCTGGACGGGAACGACGCCCTCTACCATCTCGGACTCACCCGCTACGACGTGGTCGTGCTCGACCGGGACCTGCCTGGGGTACACGGCGATGAGGTATGCCGGCAGCTTGTGGCCGAGCGGGCGCACACCAGGGTGCTGATGCTCACCGCGGCCAGCACCGTCCGGGACCGCGTCGACGGTCTCGGCCTGGGCGCCGACGACTACCTGCCCAAACCATTCGACTTCGCCGAGCTGACCGCGCGCGTTCGCGCGCTCGGCCGCCGCAGCGCCGCGCCGCTGCCGCCGATCCTGTCCAGCGGTGACATCACTCTCGACCCTGGCCGCCGGGTCGCATTCCGGGCCGGGCAGCGGCTCGACCTCAGCCCCAAGGAGTTCGCGCTGTTGGAGTGCCTGCTGGCCGCTGACGACCGGGTGGTCTCCGCCGAGGAACTGCTCGAGCGGGTGTGGGACGAACAGGCCGACCCGTTCACCACCGTCGTCAAGACGACGGTCCGCCGGCTGCGGGCCAAGCTCGGCGACCCGCCCGTCATCCATACCGTCCGCGAGGGCGGCTACCGGATAGGAGCAGCGTGATGACCAGGCTCGAGAGGGCCAGCCCTGGATTGAACAGCCTTCCCAGGCCGGGCTCGCTGCTCCGGCTGGTGCGGCGGAGCACGCTGCGGACGCAGCTTGCGCTGCTGTACGCGGGAGTGTTCGTCGTTCTCGGCGCGGCCCTGCTCGCAGCTTCGGGTCTGCTTGTCGGCAGCTCGTCGACCAGCATCAACGGCGCCCGCAGCTCGCAGACCGTGGTCGCCGGTCACCAGTTCCACATCGGCCCGGCGCTAGTCTTCGCGGCCACGGTGCTAGCCGCGCTCGCGCTTGGCTGGCTCATCGCCGGCCGTTTCCTGCGGCCGCTGCGCACGATCACCGCAACCGCCAAGGACATCTCCGCCACCAACCTCAGCAGACGGCTGGCCCTTGGCAGCCGTGACGAGTTCGCCGAACTCGGCGCGACGCTCGACGACCTGTTCGGACGGCTTGAGGCATCGTTTGAGTCGCAACGGCACTTCGTAGCCAACGCCTCGCACGAGCTTCGCACCCCGCTCACCGCGGAACGGACGCTGCTCCAGGTGGCGCTCGCCAATCCGGACGCTAGCGCGGAGACGCTGCGAGACACCTGCGAGCAGGTGCTCGCGCTCGGCGAGCAGCAGGAGCGCCTGATCGACGCCCTGCTCACACTCGCCAGCAGCGAGCGCGGAGCAGACCAGCGTGAGCCTTTCGACCTTCCACAGATCGCCCGGAAGGTGCTGGCGGAGCGCCGGACTGAGGCTGACCGCAAGGGCATCCGGGTAACGGCCGTGCTTGCCGCGGCGCTAGCCAGCGGTGAGCCGGATCTGGCGGAACGGCTGGTGGCAAACCTGGTAGATAACGCGATCCTTCATAACCGCGACGGGGGCTGGCTGGAACTCTCGACCGCGACTGCCGGCGGCCGCGCGGTCCTATCGGTCAGCAACACCGGTGCGGTGATCCCGGCCGCCGAGGTGACCCGCCTCTTCGAGCCATTCCAGCGCCTCGGTACCGAGCGGGTGCGGCACGGTGCCGGCTACGGACTCGGTCTCGCTATCGTCCGCGCTATCGCCCGTGATCATGGCGCCGCGCTCACCGCGACTGCCCGGCCCGACGGCGGCCTCACCGTTGAGGTGACCTTCCCGGAAATGGCTCCCGGCCAGTCATCAGGCGCGAGCTGAGCGCCATCACGCGTGTCAGCGCTGATCACAGGGTTCCCTGCGACCCGCTGGCGGCCCGCCGCGTGGCTAGGCTGGATCCCGAAAGGGGGGCAGCAGTATGACCTTCTTGAATGTGCCGCAGACATCTATGCCATGTCCGGCATGTCACCAGGGCACCATGTACGCGACTGGATACGCCGACCTGGCCGGCTCGCATCTCACCGGCTGGAAGTGCAATTACTGCGAGTACGAGGCGATTACCGGACAGCCGCTGGCCAGCACCGCCAGTCAGGCCAGCAAGTAGGCAGCGCCAGGCTAGGAACTGCTAGCTGGATGTCCGCTGAACAGGCAATACAATCGGATTTGTCCGAGCACCGGTCAGTAAGAATGCGGGCGAGGAGCTAGCAATGGCGCTGCTGCGTAGCTATGTAAGCGGGGACTGGGTTACGGCGGACGACGGGCGTCCCGTGTTCGACGCGGTCACCGGAGACGAGATCGCCCGGGTCTCCTCGGCTGGTGTGGACATGGCCGCTGCCCTGGCGTACGGACGCGCGGTCGGCGGGCCTGCGCTTCGCGAGCTGACCTTCCACCAGCGAGCCAGCTTGCTGAAGGCCCTGGGTTCATATCTCCGCGAGCACCGCGACGAGTTGTACGCGCTGTCCGCTCGCAGCGGCGCTACCCTCGGCGACGCGAAGTTCGACGTCGACGGCGGCATCGGCGTGCTGTTCGGCTATGCCAGCAAGGCGCGCCGCGAGCTGCCCAACGACACCGTATATATGGACGGCTCGCTAGAGCCGCTCGGCAAGTCCGGGCAGTTCGCCGGGCAGCACATCATGACGTCCCTGCGCGGAGTCGCCGTGCAGGTCAACGCCTTCAATTTCCCGGTCTGGGGTCCGCTGGAGAAATTCGCGCCCGCTTTCATCGCGGGCGTGCCGAGCCTGATCAAGCCAGCGAGCCAGACTGCATACCTGACTGAGCGGCTCGTGGAGCTGATCGTGGACTCAGGCCTGCTTCCGCCCGGTTCGGTGCAGCTGGTTTGCGGCAGTGTCGGCGACATGTTCGACCATCTGACCGAGCAGGACCTGGTGTCGTTCACCGGATCTGCTGCCACCGCACGTCAGCTCCGGACGCATCCGGTCATCGTCAGCCGTGCCGTCAGGTTCAATGCCGAGGCCGACTCGCTCAACTGCTCGATCCTAGGCCCCGACGCCGGGCCTGGCACGGCAGAGTTCGACCTGTACGTGAAACAGCTGGTCACCGAGATGACGGTCAAAGCCGGCCAGAAGTGTACCGCGATCCGGCGTGCGTTCGTGCCTGCCGGCGTGGCAGACGCGGTCATCGAGGCGGCCAGCGAACGGCTTGCCAGGGTGATCGTTGGCAGCCCGGCGGAGGAGACGGTCCGGATGGGCGCGCTGGCCAGCCTCGAGCAGCGCGAGGAGGTCAGGCGCAGCGTCAAAGGCCTGCTCGCCGCTGCCCGGCTGGTATTCGGCGATCCCGAGCACGTCGACGTTGTCGGTGCCGATGCCGAGCGCGGCGCTTTCATCTCGCCCCTGTTGCTGCGCTGCGACGACGGCGGCCGGGCCGAGCCGCACGAGATCGAGGCCTTCGGCCCGGTCGCGACGATCACGGGCTATTCATCCACCGACGAGGTCATCAGCCTGGCCGCGCGCGGTCTGGGCAGCCTGGCTGGCTCGGTCGTCACCGCGGATGCCGAGTTCGCCCGCGAGGTCGTGCTCGGTGTCGCGCCCTGGCATGGCCGGCTGCTGGTACTTGACAGTGACGACGCGCCCGAGTCGACTGGCCACGGCTCACCGCTGCCGCCGCTGGTGCACGGTGGCCCGGGCCGGGCCGGCGGTGGCGAGGAGATGGGCGGGGTTCGCGGCGTTCTGCACTACATGCAGCGGACAGCGGTCCAGGCCAGCCCGCGGATCCTGGCGGCGGTCACCGGCACCTGGGTGCCGGGTGCCAAGCGCGACACTGACGCCGGGCATCCCTTCCGCAAGCCACTGGCCACGCTGCGGCCTGGCGACACCGTCGTGGCCGGACCGCGCCGGGTGACGCTCGAGGACATCGAGCACTTCGCGGAGTTCACCGGCGACACCTTCTACGCGCACATGGACGAGACGGCGGCGCGGGCCAACCCGTTCTTCGACGGCAGGGTCGCGCATGGCTACCTCGTGCTGTCGTTCGCGGCCGGCCTCTTCGTGCAGCCCGACCCCGGGCCCGTGCTCGCCAACTACGGTGTCGAAAATCTCCGCTTCCTCACCCCGGTGTACCCGGGCGATGAGCTGACGGTGACACTGACCTGCAAGCAGATCGTTCCGCGCGAGGACGCGGCGCACGGCGAGGTGCGCTGGGACACTGACGTCACCAACCAGAACGGTGCTTCGGTGGCCAAGTACGACGTGCTCACGATGGTCGCCAAGCAGTGGCCGTAGCCCGGTAGCGCCCCAGCCCCAGTCCCAGCGCCAGCGCCGGGCGCTGCCCGCCCGGGCTTTGTCGCGTGAGTTTGCAACGCAGATCACTTGCTGGTCACTTGCGAATCCCGTCCGGGTCATGTCGACGCCCTAGCGTCGCGTCGTCAACACCCGTCGATTGGGGATATGCATGCTTCGGTTCAGGCGTGTCGCGAGTGCCGGGCTTCTCGCTGCAGCACTTGCTGTCGCGGCGAGCAGTTCAGGCGGGGCCATGGCCGCTACGGCTCAAGCGGCCCGGCCCTCACATCCGGCTCCGCACGTGATGGTGATCTTCATGGAGAACACCGACTACAGCCAGATGGCAGCCAGTCCGGCGATGCCGGAGTTCAACAAGCTGGCTCACGAGTACGCCGACTTCACCAAGGCCTATGGCTGGGAGTACCCGAGCCTGCCTAACTACATCGAGCTGCTGGCCGGATCGGACGTTGGCGTCAAGTCGGACTGCGACATCACCGATAAAGGCTGTTCCGGCCTCCACCACAAGCGGATCATCGACCAGCTGGAGGCGGCTGGCGATTCCTGGCATGCCTACTACCAGGGCGACAATTCAGGGTGCTACCAGGGCGACGGCAGCGGGAACTACCCGTACTGGCACAACTCGTACCGCTACTTCGCCGACTTCAAGACTCAGTGCAAGCACATTTCCAACTTCGGCCCGCTGCTTTCGGACCTGTCAGGTTCGCACGCGCCGGACTTCAACTGGGTGGTGCCCGACCTAGTCAACAGTGGCGGCGACAACGGCACGATGAACTCCGGCGACTCCTGGCTGGCCGGCGAGCTGCCCAAGATCATGGCAACGCCGTGGTACCGGCATGACGGCCAGATCGTCCTCCTGTATGACACCGGCTACGAGGACGCCGGCGGCAACGGCGGAGCGAGCGGCGGCCAGATCCCTCTCGTGGTGATCTCACAGCATGACCGCGGCATGGGCACTATCAGCACTCCGGTCAACACGGCCGGCGTGCTTCGGTCCATCGAGCACACCTACGGCTTCGGTTACATCGGGAACGCGGCTAGCGCGGCTAACGGCAGCCTGGGCCGCGCGCTCGTTTCGGGCTGGCGCAACGGCAGTGGCCGTGGCGGAGTCCGGCCGCTCCTCACTGGTGCGCTCGTGAGCCACGATGGCAAGTCCGTTCAGTCAGTGCACGGGTCTCTCGGCCTGCAGGGCGTCTACCGGTATCCCGGCGGCAAGACCATCGAGGTCGGCAATAACGGCAGCGGCGAGGGTGTCGTCGCGTCGGCAGGCCGGCGCGCCACCGTCGTTCGCGGTACCTCTGACCTGGAGTCGGTGAGCTGCACGAGCGACCAGACGTGTTACGCCGTCGGGCTGGCGCCGAGCGACAAGGATGCAGCGGTGCTGGTTCGCCTGGTCAACGGCCAGCCCAAGTCGGTGACCAGGCTGCCTGCCTTCATCGGGCTGTACGGCATCGCCTGCCCGTCGAGCACGACTTGCTACGCAGTCGGATACGACAACTCAGGTGATGCGGGCGCGGTTACCACGATCACCAACGGCCATGCCTCGGCGCCAGCCGAGGTCCCGAACGACGGGAATACCCCGTGGCTCAACGCGATCTCCTGCCCCACCGCGACCCAGTGCTACGCGGCTGGCCTGGTCAACTTCGTTCCCGCGATTGTTCCGATCACCTCGGGGACTCCCGATGCAGCGGTCAACGTGGCTAACGCCTGGTATCTCAACGGGATCGACTGCCCGTCCGTCGGCAACTGCGTCGCCGTCGGAGAGAACAGCACCGAGCAGGGCATCGTCGCCACCCTGGCCGGCGGCGCGGCCGGCACGACCACCGTGGTCCCCGGTACCGAATACCTCTACGGCGCGGGGTGCGCGGCGAACGGGAACTGCGTCCTGGCGGGCGCGAGCTCCGTCGGTGCCCGCAGCTTCGGCCACGGCGTGCTCGTCGGGGACAACGGGGGCACCTTGCTGGCAGCCCGCCCGGTGCCCGGCACCAACGGGCTCGGCCAGACGATTTGCGCCAGCACGACCGGCGAATGCGTGACCGCCGGAGCTGTATTTAGTCACTGACGCTCAGAGATTCACCAGTCCCGCCCAGGCGCCAGGAGACGGCGCCTGGGCGGCGTCTTTTACCGCAGTGATCGCGGCAATCGGTGTAACCCAACCAAACCGGGTCACAGCCTGCCGAGCCGGAATGGGCAGAAGGCCACGTTGCGACGCGAGGTAGCGTGGGAGATAGACGCCCCGGAATCGTTGCAGCTGGAGGGGCACCATGGCTATACTCACGAGCCCAGCAGAGGTAGGGAAACTCCCTGCCGAGGCACAAGCAATGCTCTGGGAATGCCTCGAGGACGCACTCTCGATGCTGCGAGCAGACCGCGGCAACGTCCAGCTCTTCGATCCAGTCAGCGGCTGCCTGAGAATCGCAGCGCAAGCGGGCTTTAGCCAGGAGTTCCTCGAGTACTTCGCCGTCGTTGACGACGACCGGTCCGCCTGCGGGCGGGCGGCGGGGCAACTTGCGCAGACCGTCATCGCAGATGTAAATACCGACTCCCGGTTCGCGCCGCACCGGGCGATAGCTGCTTCGTCGGGGTTCCGGGCGGTCCAGTCGACGCCACTGGTCGACCTACGCGGACATCTGGTCGGCGTGCTGTCGACGCACTATCCGCACCCCTACTGCCCGCCCGAAAGGGACCTGGAGCTCATGAAACGCTTCGGGGCGCTAATCGGACAAGCTGTCGAGGCGTCGCTAGAGGCCGACGGCCGAGCAGCGTCCTAGCGCCTTGGGGAACTGATCGGGTAGGCCGGCAATCGAAGACAGTCCGGAGCCGGCTGGCGCGCACCGGCCGGGAATCGCGTGTCGCCGGAACCGGCGAACGCGCGGTCCAGTTGCTCCAGTCTCTTACGCATCTTCCTGAATGTGGCCAGATCCGCGTGGTGAGCCTGGCCCATTTTGCGGGCCGGCGGATGCCGGCAGGCCTTGCGGGACCGGCCTGGCCAGCCGGTATAATTACTGACCGAATGATCGGTTAATTAAGGAGCGCCGATGACTCCACCTGAGGCAGCCGCGGACGAGCTTGAGCGCGACTTCGAGGACACGATCGCCAGGGACCGGCGCATCGAGCCACGGGACTGGATGCCGGATGCGTACCGGAAGACGATGATCCGGCAGATTGCCCAGCATGCCCACTCGGAGATCATCGGCATGCAGCCGGAGGGGAACTGGGTGACCAGGGCGCCGTCGCTGCGCCGCAAGGCCATCTTGCTGGCAAAGGTCCAGGACGAAGCAGGTCACGGGCTGTACTTGTACTCGGCTGCCGAGACACTCGGCGCTGACCGGGCTGACCTCACCGACCGGCTGATCACGGGCCGCCAGAAGTACTCCTCGATCTTCAACTATCCGACGCTGACCTTTGCCGATGTAGGCGTGATCGGCTGGCTCGTTGACGGGGCCGCGATCTGCAACCAGGTGCCGCTGTGCCGGTCCTCCTACGGCCCGTACGCGCGGGCGATGATCCGGATCTGCAAGGAAGAGTCGTTCCACCAGCGGCAGGGTTACGAGCTGCTGATGACGATGATGCGCGGTACCGATGCCCAGCGCGAGATGGTGCAGGACGCCACGAACCGCTGGTGGTGGCCGTCGCTGATGATGTTCGGTCCGCCGGATGCGGAGTCGCCGAACACCGAGCAGTCGATGCGCTGGCGGGTCAAGCGCCACACGAACGACGAGTTGCGGCAGCGGTTCGTCGACATGACCGTGCCGCAGGCCGAGGCGCTCGGCGTGACGTTGCCAGATCCGCAGCTGAGCTGGGACGACGAGCGGGGGCATTACGACTTCGGCGAGGTCGACTGGTCCGAGTTCAAGCGAGTCATCACAGGGAACGGGCCGTGCAACGCCCAGCGGATCGCGGCACGGCGCGCCGCGCATGAGGGCGGTGCCTGGGTCCGCGAGGCGGCTGCGGCGCACGCCGCTAAGGCGGCGGCTCGAGAGGAGGCGGCCGCATGAGCGGAGACAGCATGAATAGCGGCGTGAGCGGCGGCAGGGTGAGCGGGGAGCCGCGGTCGAACTGGCCGCTCTTCGAGGTGTTCCTGCGCAGCAAGCGCGGCCTCAATCACGTGCACGTCGGCTCGCTGCACGCCGCCGACGCCACGATGGCGCTGCATCACGCGCGCGACCTGTACACCAGGCGCAACGAGGGGGTCAGCATCTGGGTCGTCAAGGCCGCCGACATCACCGCGTCCAGCCCGGACGAGAAAGATCCGTTCTTCGCGCCGAGCGGTGACAAGGTCTACCGGCACCCGACGTTCTACGAGATCCCTGACTCCGTTCCGCACATCTGAGGGCTAGCTATGGGGTTCGACACTGCCTACGAGGCGATCAGCGAGGAAAGCGACAGCGGCCACCGCTGGGCGTTCGGCACCGGGTTCACCGACCCGCTGGCCGGGGTCGACACTAGAGTCCTGGCCGGCGTGGATGGCGCCGACCTCGCCACGTACTGCCTGATGCTCGGCGACGACGCGCTGATCATGTCGCACCGGCTCCAGCAGTGGCTGGCCCGCGCGCCCGAACTGGAAGAGGAGACCGCGCTCGCGAACATCGCGCTCGACCTGCTCGGTCAGGCCCGGCTGCTGCTGTCGCGGGCGGGCGCGGCCGACGGCACCACCCAGATGCTGACGCCCTCGTTCCGCCTGCAGTACAGGTCGCGGGCGTGATGCAGCGCCATCTGCGGGTCGGCGGCGTGCAGCGACCCGACGTGCACGTGGTTCAGGCCGCGCTTGCCGCGCAGGAACACCTCGTACAGCGGCCAGCCAGTGCTTGGCGGCATACGCCATCGCCGCCTCTCGTACCCAGGAGCCCGCGTCGTGGGCCGCGTGCCGCCGGGCGATCCTGTCGGCGTTGCACGGGCCC
>DATMMA010000489.1:0-10176 GCA_035570295.1 Streptosporangiaceae bacterium | reverse complement strand
CACCGTCGACTTCATCCCGAACTACGACGGCACCGAGACCCAGCCCGAGGTGCTGCCGGCCGCGTTCCCGAACCTGCTGGTCAACGGCGCGGCCGGGATCGCGGTGGGGATGGCCACCAACATGGCTCCGCACAATCTCGGCGAGGTCATCGCGGCGGCCCGGCACCTGATCGCGAACCCGGACGCCGACCTCGACACGCTGATGCGATTCGTGCCCGGTCCCGACCTGCCGACCGGCGGCAAGATCGTCGGACTGGACGGGATCCGCGACGCCTATGAGAGCGGCCGGGGCGTCTTCCGTACCAGGGCCGCGGCCAGGATCGAGAAGCTCACGCCGCGTAAGACCGGCATCGTGGTGACAGAGCTTCCTTACGGCGTGGGCCCGGAGCGGATCAGGGACCGGATCAGGGACCTGGTGCAGGCCAAGAAGCTGAACGGCGTCTCCGACCTGAAGGACCTGACCGACCGGCACCACGGCCCGCGGCTGGTGATCGAGGTGCGGTCCGGCTTCGTGCCCGAGGCCGTGCTGGAGGAGCTGTACCGGCTGACGCCGATGGAGGAGACCTTCGGCATCAACAACGTGGCGCTGGTCGACGGCCGGCCTCGCGTACTCGGGCTGCGCGACCTGCTGCAGATCTACGTCGACTTCCGGATCGACGTCGTGCGGCGGCGGTGCGAGTTCCGCCGCGCCAAGCGCGAGGCCCGTCAGCACCTCGTCGACGGCCTCCTGATCGCGCTGCTCAACATTGACGAGGTCATCCAGGTCATCAGGACCAGCGACGACGCGGCGGCCGCCAGGGAACGGCTGATGTCGGTCTTCGACCTGAGCGAGATCCAGGCGCAGTACATCCTGGATACCCCGCTGCGCCGGCTGACCCGCTACGACAAGCTAGAGCTAGAGCGTGAGCGGGAGACGCTGCAGGCCGAGATCGCCGAGCTGACCGCGATCCTGGACTCCGAGCAGCGGCTGCGTGAACTGGTCAGTTCCGAGCTGGCTGCGGTGAGCGAGAAGTTCGCCACCCCGCGGCGCACCGTGCTTCTGGAGGGCACCGGCGCGGCGCCGAGGGCAGCCGCCGCGTCGCTCGAAGTGGCCGACGAGCCGTGCACCGTGCTGCTGTCCTCGGCCGGCCTGCTGGCGCGCACGGCCGCGCAGCCATCCGCAGCCACGCAGGAGGTCCTGCCGGCCGACGATAACAACGGGGAACGGGGCAGTTCTCGCTCGCGGCGGACGTCCGGCTCGGGTGGCCTGGGCCAGCGCGCAGCCCACGACGTCATCGTGTCCTCGGTGAGCTCGACCGCGCGCGGCAGCGTGGGCGTGCTGACCTCAGCCGGGCGGCTGATCCGGCTGAGCGTGCTCGAGTTGCCCGCGCTGCCGCCGAGCGCGCACTCGCCCGCACTGTCTGGCGGCGCGCCGCTCAGCGAGTTCATCACGACCGGCCCAGGCGAGACCGTCGTCGGATTGGTCGCAGCCGACGCCGACGCCGGCGGTGCCGGGCTCGCGCTCGGCACCGCGCAGGGCGTGATAAAGCGCGTCACGCCGGACTACCCGCAGAACGCTGCCGAATTCGAGGTCATCGCGCTGAAGGACGGTGACCGGGTGGTCGGCGCCGTCCAGCTGGCCGATGAGGACTACGAGCTGACGTTCATCACGAGCGACGCGCAGCTGCTGCGCTTCCCGGCATCCTCGGTGCGACCGCAGGGCCGGGCCGCCGGCGGCATGGCGGGCATCCGGCTAGCGCCGCGGGCGCAGGTGACCTGGTTCGGCGCTGTTGACCCGACCGCTGGCGTGCAGGACGCCGCGTCGGATGGCCCTGCCTCCGGGCCGGTCGTGGTCACCGTGGCCGGGGCCGCAGGCGCGCTGCCGGGCACGAGGGCGGGAACGGTCAAGGTCACCCCGTTCGCCGAGTTCCCGACGAAGGGCCGCGCCACGGGCGGGGTGCGCTGTCACCGCTTCCTCAAGGGCGAGGATGTCCTGATCCTCGCCTGGGCCGGGCCAGGGCCGGCCCGCGGCGCGACCGAGGCGGGAACGCCGGTAGAGCTGCCAGCGCCAGTGGGGCGCCGCGACGGCTCCGGGGAGCAGGTACGCCAGCCGCTGGCGGCTGTCGGCGGGACCGCACCGTAGCACCCAGGCCAGGCGGATGCCCGGCGAAGTGCGGCGGAGGCGTCAGGCGTCGATGCGGGACGGATCGAGCTCGGTTGCGTGATCGGCGATGAACTCGCGCCGCGGCCCCACCTCGCTGCCCATCAGCAGGTCGAACATGTTCTCAGCGGCCTCAGTGTCCTCGATCCTGATGCGGCGCAGGATCCGGTGCCTCGGGTCCATCGTGGTCTCGGCGAGCTGGTGCGCATCCATCTCGCCAAGGCCCTTGTAGCGCTGCGGCGGCTCCTTGAACCGCTGGCCCTTGCGCTCCAGCTCCAGCAACGCGCGCTGCAGCTGGGCATCGCTGTAGGTGTAGATGTAGCGCTGCTGGCCCTTGCGCGGGTTGGTGAGCTCGATCCGGTGCAACGGCGGCACTGCAGCGAACACCCGGCCCGCTTCGACCATCGGCCGCATGTAGCGGTGGAACAGGGTCAGCAGCAGGGTGCGGATGTGCGCGCCGTCGACGTCTGCGTCGGCCATGAAGATGACCCGCTGGTATCGAGCCGAGTCGAGGTCGAACGCGTTGCCCGAGCCGGCTCCGAGGACCTGGATGATGGCCGCGCATTCGGCGTTCTTCAGCATGTCGGCGAGCGACGCCTTCTGCACGTTGAGGATCTTGCCCCGGATGGGCAGCAGGGCCTGGAACTCGGAGTTCCGGGCGTTCTTCGCGGTCCCGAGCGCCGAGTCGCCCTCAACGATGAACAGCTCGCTCCGGTCGTCAGCCGACCGGCAGTCGACTAGCTTGGCCGGCAGTGCCGATGTGGCCAGGGCCGACTTGCGGCGCTGGTTCTCCCGGTGCTCGCGAGCCGCGATGCGGGTCTTGGCGGCGGATACGACCTTGTCCAGCACCGCGCGCGCCTGCTGCTTGCTGCCGCGCACCCGGCCCTCGAGGAAGTTGCCGAGCTCGGTCGAGACCACCTGGGCGACGATCTTCGAGGCCGCGGGAGTGCCGAGCACCTCCTTGGTCTGGCCCTCGAATTGCGGCTCCGGCAGCCGCACGGAGACCACTGCCGTCAGGCCTTCGAGCACGTCTTCCTTCGTCACCGGGTCGTCCCCGGCCTTCAGCAGCCTGGCGGCCTTGAGCTGGTCATTCAGCGTCCGCACGATGGCACGCTCGAAACCGGTGACGTGCGTCCCGCCCTTGGCAGTTTCAATCACGTTCACGAACGACCGGACGGTGCTGTCGTAGCCGGTGTCCCAGCGCAGCGCGACGTCGACGTCCAGCTGCCGTTCCACCTCCGTCGGGGTGAGGTGGCCGGCCTCGTCGAGCACCGGGATCGTCTCAGTGAACAGCCCATTGCCGGTGATCCTGAGAACGTCTGTGACCGCCTCTCCGGCTGACAGATGGGCGCAGAACTCGCTGATACCGCCGTCGAACCGGAACTCGGCGGACCGGGCTAGCTGGCCGTCGCCGGCTGCGGTGTCCTCCGCCGGCGCCTCGCCCCTGTCGTCGGGTACTGCGTGGTCGGGCGCTGCTTGCTTGGGGAGGGGGCGCTCGTCCGCGATCCGGATGGCAAGGCCCGGTACCAGGTACGCAGTCTGCCGGGCCTGCTGCGCCAGCCAGTTAAACGACCAGTCGGCTCCGGGTACGAAGATCTGCCGGTCTGGCCAGAACCGGACCCTGGTGCCGGTGGCCGTCCTGGCTACCTTGCGGCCCTTGTGCAGCCCTGAGGCGGGCCTGAAGGTTGCGTCGGGCCCGTCGCCGGAGAACTCGCCTGGCACGCCACGGCGGAAGCTCATAGTCCACTCGTAACCGGCCTTTTCCACCCAGACGTCGAGCCGGCCGGACAAGGCGTTGACCACCGAAGCCCCGACGCCGTGCAGCCCGCCCGAGGCCGTGTAGGAGCCGCCGCCGAACTTGCCGCCCGCGTGCAGCCTGGTCATGATCAGCTCGACGCCGGGCAGGCCGGTCTTCGGCTCGTTGTCGACCGGGATGCCGCGGCCGTTGTCCCGGACTTCGGCGGAGCCGTCCGCGTGCAGGATGACCTCGATCTCGCTGCAGGCGCCGGCCAGGGCTTCGTCCACGGCATTGTCGAATATCTCGCCCAGGCACTGAGCCAGGCCCCGGCCGTCGGTGGACCCGATGTACATGCCGGGTCGCTTGCGGACGGCGTCCAAGCCCTCGAGGACGGTGAGATGCCGCGCGGTATACCCGTCGGCCCCGGCCGCCGCGTGGCGAGGGACGGCGCTCCGTGCGGCCCGGCTGGCCGGACCCGTGCCAGCCGACCCCTTGCTGGCTGACGCTGAAGGGGCGGGCTCTGTGCTGAGGGCGGTCACAACGGCTCCCTGTGCAGTCCTGCGGTAAGCGAGCAGCACCCGTGCTGGCAGAGTGCCAGACGCAGGTCCTGAGGGCAGACTAGCCTGATGCGCGCCGTGCCTCGCGCCACCACGCCGCGCGGCATATGACGCATAAGTTATTTACCAGTCATAACACCCATAAGGGTATGCTAGCGGCCCGCCGGGCATAGCCGGATGTTCGCCCTCGGCATACTGGTGGCCCGCGGGGGATGACAAACAGCGTCCCTGAGTGTTGTGATGCGTAGGAGTTCACTGGTTGGACGGACTGTCGGCACCGTTGCCGCCAGGGTCGGATGAACCGGCACCGGAGCAGACCGGGCACCGTCCGTGAGGCGAGGAGGCGACTTATGACCGGTGCGATAGCCCCAACGAGGCCGCTGACCGCCCTTGATTTGTGTGACCGATGCGGAGCACCCGCGTATGTACGCGTGCTGCTTCCGGGTTCGGGCGAATTGCTGTTCTGCGCTCATCACAATCGTAAGCACGCCGATGCTCTCGCCAAGATCGCAGTCGAGATCCAGGACGAGACAGGCAGGCTGACGAGCAAGCCCAGCGATACGGCTTCCTGACCTTCGCGCGTTCTCGGCCCCGGACCGGTGACCTGGTCCGGGGCCTTAAACGCTTACCCGGTCGACGTGCCGGGGTTCCTGAGACGTGCTGGGGTTCCTGCGATGTACTAGGGCCCCTGACCAGCGAACTGGTCAGGGGCCCTAGTTTGCTTTCCAGCCCGGACGGCTCACCCGGCGGGCGAGTTAGTCCAGATAGTCCCTCAGGACCTGGGACCGAGACGGGTGACGCAGCTTGGACATGGTCTTCGACTCGATCTGACGAATCCGCTCCCTGGTCACCCCGTAGACCTTGCCGATCTCGTCGAGGGTCTTGGGCTGTCCGTCGGTCAGCCCGAAGCGCATCGAGACCACGCCGGCCTCGCGCTCGGACAGGGTGTCCAGCACCGAGTGCAACTGCTCCTGCAGGAGCGTGAAGCTGACAGCCTCACCTGGCTGGATCGCTTCAGAGTCCTCGATGAGGTCGCCGAACTCGCTGTCTCCGTCCTCGCCGAGCGGCGTGTGCAGGGAGATCGGCTCGCGGCCGTACTTCTGCACCTCGATGACCTTCTCTGGCGTCATGTCCAGCTCGGCGGCGAGTTCTTCGGGGGTTGGCTCGCGGCCTAGGTCCTGCAGCATCTGCCGCTGCACCCGGGCTAGCTTGTTGATCACTTCGACCATGTGCACCGGGATCCGGATGGTCCTGGCCTGGTCTGCCATGGCCCTGGTGATCGCCTGCCGGATCCACCAGGTCGCGTAGGTAGAGAACTTGTAGCCCTTGGTGTAGTCGAACTTCTCCACTGCCCTGATCAGGCCAAGGTTCCCCTCCTGGATCAGATCCAGGAACAGCATCCCGCGGCCGGTGTACCGCTTGGCCAGCGAGACTACGAGCCGGAGGTTGGCCTCCAGCAGGTGGTTCTTAGCCCGCCTGCCGTCGTCGGCGATCCACTCCAAGTCCAGCCTGGTCTCCGGGCGGAGCGAGCTGCCGTTCTCAGCGAGCTTCTCATCGGCGAAGAGCCCGGCCTCGATCCGTTTGGCCAGCTCGACTTCCTGCTCGGCGTTGAGCAGCGGGACCTTGCCGATCTGCTTGAGATAGTCCTTGACCGGGTCGGAGGTGGCGCCGGCGACGGCCACCTGGGCAGCAGGCAGGTCCTCGTCGTCGTCGCCGTAGACGAACGCTTCGTCCTCAGATTCCTCGGCCGCGGCTGCAGCTCCGGCTGCCTGGGCGAGCGCACCGTTGGCGCCCGCGAGTGCCTCCTGGTCGTCGCCGGCAGCGGCAACCTGTCGTCTTGACCCGGCCGGGTCAGCCTCGCCGGTCGGATCCTCGGCGGCCGCCCCGTCAGAGTCAGCCTCCTCACCGTCGAGGCTCTCAAGCTCTTCGAGCTCCGCTTCGACGTCGAGGAACGCTACGTCGGCCAGGTCGGGGTCGCCATCTATTTCCGATACCTCGGTAAGGTCTGGATCGGCGTCCAGGACGCCCGTTTCCGCCAGGTCGGAATCAGTGTCCAGCCCGGCATCCGAGGCCAGTTCGGCGTCAGCCGTCACGTCCTTGCTCCCGTTGTCACGATGCTCTCCCCTGCCCGGCAGCTCACTGGCGCCCTTCTTTCCCTGCCTGCGATCGGCGCCAGCCGGGCCGGCCCGGCCACGGCTGTTGCCTGCTGACACATGCTTCTCGGCACTAGTGCCGTTAGCATCGCCTGCCGCCGCGGGCTTGCGGCTGCGGCCCTCCGCCGGCCGCCTCGCGGCCGGGACACCATCGGTGACGTCGTCGTCCGGTACCAGGGTCACTGGCTGGTCGGCCAGTTGCGCCCTGCCGTCGTCTGCACCACCGTGGGCCTGGTGCGGAACGCGCGCGCGACGCGATCCTTGCGATCCCTGGGACGCCTGGGACGACGGCCGAGTCTGCCGCCGCGCCGCCGAGCCTGCAGCGCTAGCCACCGCGGTCACCCCTTCCCTCGCTGGATGCCGGCCCGGCACGCCGTGCCCAGCATCAGGCTGTTCCGAACTAGCAGGTGACACTGCCACCTCTCCGGCATACCTCCTGGTAAGCATCGGACCCTACCGTGAGAATCCCGCTCCCTGAGCCGTGCCAGGAGCAAAGCTCCTGCGGCAGCCGCGCCCGTCCTGCCCGAAATACTCTCCCGCCCACCACATTAGGCGCACTGCAGGTGTAGGTCGTACGAAAGCGAGCCGACATACGTGCTGGCGCTTCGTGCTGACGGCGCCCAGGCTGTGAGCACAACCTCGGGAATCGTACCCGCATTCCTCATGCCCTCCCCTTCCGCGCTGAACCGGGCCGTCTCCGGCCCCCGGCCAGAGCCGCTTCCGCCGGAACGTGCAGGACCAGCACGGTCACGTCGTCATCCTGCTCGTACCCTGTCAGCATCCGGTCAACGAGGTACCTCAGCAGTTGTGCCGGATCGCCCGTTACGGCCGCAGGCGCCTGGGATGCGACCGACACCAGTTCCTCCAGGCCGACATCCAGGCCGCGCTTACGGTTCTCTACGAGTCCATCGGAATACAGCACTGCTGTGTTGCCAGGCGGCAGCCGGAAGTTGTACTGCTGGCGCGGGCTGGCCCAGCCGAGCGGGGTGCCTGCGTCCGCTGACTCAAGTCTCGGCGGCCCGTCTTCTGATAGCAGCAGCGGCGGCAGGTGACCCGCGTTCCCGGCCACCCCGTCGCCGGTGAGCGGGTCGACCACCAGGTAAGCAACCGTGGTGACCTGCTCGGCAAGCTCTGTCGCGAGGAACAGCCGGTCAAGCCCGGAAAGCACCGCGGCCGGTCGCGGATCAGTCAGCGCCAGCGCGCGCAGGGCGTTCCGCACCCGGCCCATCCCGGCCGCGGCGGTCAGTCCCTTGCCCATGACGTCGCCGGTTGCCACAGCCAGCCGCCCGTCCGGCAGCCGGAACGCGTCGTACCAGTCGCCGCCGATCTCCATGTTCCTGGTGACCGGCATGCATTTGGCCTCGAGGATGATGCCAGGAACTGTGGGCAGCGTGTCGGGCAGCAAGCTGCGCTGCAACGTCTCCGCGGTGGTGTGCTCCCGCTCGTAAAGCGTGGCTCGCTCCAGGGCCAGCGCGCACTGACCGGCCAGCGCCTCGAGAAAGACCCTCTCCTCCTCAGTAATCTGGCGCGGCCGGGTAAAGGAGAACCGCAACGCGCCGAGGGAGGCACCCGAGGACAGCAGCGGCAGGCCTACCCACGCCTTCTCGTCACTGTGCGCAAGGAAAACGCTCACATCGACGCCCTCAGCATCCAAGCACCTGCGCAATGCGTCAGGGCTTTCCAACATGAGAGGACGGCGCGTGCTGATTGCTAGTGTCATCACGCTCGGGGCTGACAGCGGAATGTCGCCGGCCGGCGCGCCAGGGGTATCTGGCAGGCCGCCTGGATTGATGGTGCGTAGCCGCAGCCGCTCGGTGTCCACGATGGCCATCGCGGACCGCTCAGCCCCGATCGCAGACCGGCCGACCTCGGTGATGACCTGGACTACCTGCTCGACGGTCAGCGCCTCGGCCAGCATGGACGTAGCCTGCTGCAATCGTGCCGTGCGCAGCGCTGCAGCGGACAATTGCTCGGTCAGACGCCCCCGCATCTCCTCTGCCTCGCGCTGCGCGGTGACATCGGTGCTGGCGCCCATCCACTCGATGATCCTGCCGTCGCGCTCGATCGGCACGGCGCGCACGTCGTAGTGCCGGTAAGAACCAGTCCGGCTGCGGACCCGGTACCGGCTGTCGAAGACCTTGCCGGTGCGGACGCACTCGCGCCAGGACGCCTCGACGCGCTCCCGGTCATCGCTGTGAATCGCGTCCAGCCAGCCCTTGCTGAGGTACTCGGCAGCCGTCTGCCCGGTGATCGAGCGCCACTCGGGCGAATCTTCCGCGATCTCGCCGTCCGGCCGGGTGACCCAGACAACCTGTGCTCCGGCCTGCACTAGCGAGCGGTAACGCTCTTCGCTGCGCCGAAGTGCCTCCGCCGCAAGGCGCTGCTGGGTCACCTCGACCGAGATCGTGCCGACCCCGCTGACGTCGCCGTCTTTCGACGGGAACCAGGAAAACGACCAGTAGCGCTGAGCGCCGTTCCCGCCAGCCTCGGCCGCAGCCGGCGCGGCGAGCGCATGTTCCGTGTTCGGCACCTGCCGGTCACCCGCTGCGAGGCGGCTGAGCGCGGACTCGGCGGCCTCGGCCAGGTCTGGCGGCCAGGCGCGCACCGGCGCTATGCCGTCGTGGTCGGTCTGACCAGCTGTGTCGGCGCGGCCGGCTCCGTCAACGCCGAGAAGCCAGGCCATCGCCTGGTTCATCCGGCGGACGCCGCCATCAGGTCCGATGAAGGCGAAGCCGACTGGCGCCTCTTCGAGCAAACTCGCTAGCAGCGCCGAGTCAGCTACATCCAGGCCCGGCAGCCGCGGACGGGGAACGGACGTCCCAGTACTCATCGCGGGCACCTCCCTCTGGCCGACCGCGCGCCATCGAACGGTTTCTTCCTGCTCACTGCGGACACAAGAAGGCTAGCGGCAACAACGAGTGCAAGAAGGATCGCAGCAACAACTCAGCAGCGAAAACGCCGCCGTAGCAGCCGCGCCGCTGCAGGAACTGGCTGCATACAGCTATTTTTGCTCGCGCGAACGGCAGGCGGCCGGGCCTGATAATGGCTGAGAAAATCCGTGCGAGCCGGGTAGGCACAGGCGGACAATAGGTATCAGACAATACGGTGTTACGCAATGCTAGGCAATGTCTTGCCCGCGGTTATATCTGCGGCAGCAGCGCCCAGCGGGAAATGGCAAGCGACTAGCTGCCCCGCCGCAGTGTGCGGGCGCAACGCCGGCTCGTCCGTGGCGCAGATCTCCTGGGCCAGCGGGCATCTGATACGGAACCTGCAGCCGGACGGCGGCTGCGTGGGAGCCAGCTCAGCCGCCGGCAGACCGGCCACGCCAGCAGCCCCGCGGGGCTGTGCCGCGCTTGTGCCGGCTGAGCTCATCGCTGCCGGGCTCATCACTGCTGGTACTGCCGCGATCAACCCCGCAGTGTACGGATGCCCGGGCGCGGCGCAGACGTCCTCAGTCGGCCCGGTCTCGACCAGCTTGCCGAAGTACATCACGCCGATCACGTCGGCCATGTACCTGATGACCGACAGATCATGCGAGATGAACAAGTAGCTGAGTCCGTACTGCCGCTGCAGCTTGCGCATCAGGTT
>DATMMA010000488.1:0-11539 GCA_035570295.1 Streptosporangiaceae bacterium | reverse complement strand
CACCGCTCGCGCTGCCGGAAGAAGTCGCGAAGGCTAGCTGGCGACGCGCCGTAGGACCGCCCGCTGAACCAGGCGCTCCGGCCGACGTAACGAGCGCTGAAGATAAGCGCGAACTCGGCGTCCTCGGCAATGCTGCGAGGGCCAAAATCCCAGCCTATCGTCGCCTCGATCGACGCCCGCACCAGCAGTAGCTCGCCGTGCAGGCCGGCCCGCGGGGTGCCACTCCCGGTCCAGGCTGAGAAGCGCGCCACGTCTTCAGCGGGCCGGGCCGAGTCCGCGAGCCAGGCGAGCCTGTTCATGGCGTACTCGCGGGGGTACGTCAGGATGCCCTGAGCCATGTGCTTGGCTTTGGGGCCGGCCTGAACCTGCTCTTGCACGAACCGGGCCATGGCAAGGGCGGTATCGGGGCCGACACCGGTGTCATCATCCATGTGCAGGACCCACACATCGTCGCGAGCCTCGTGCTCGCGGATCCGCAGTTCGTGCGAATAGTGGCTGGCGCGCGCCTTGAATCTCGTCCCGTTGGGGGTGCGGTAGGACTTCGGCACGGTGACGAGCTTTATCTGCTCGCTGCCGGCGGCCAGGTCTTCGATCCGGCTTGTTGCCTCGCTGCCCTCGTCGATGACGATGTCGATCCTGAGCCGGGGAAAGCACCCGGGGAGATAGGCGAGGTAGGTCAGGACCGAACGCTCGAGAGCGGGGTAGGTGTCGTGCCGCCCGATGGTGGAAACGACCACGATCAGGAAATCCTCGCACTTCGTCAGCCCGCCGTCAGGCCAGCGCGCCTTCGACCTGCGCAGCGTCTTGCGAGTCCGTCGTATACCGACAAGGCCGATGATCGTGGTGAGGATGGGCCACGTCCACAGAATGGTCAGCGGCCAGCCAAGCAAGCCACCGAATGGCTTGGTGTACCAGCCAACAATCACCAGATCGATCACAAAAGCGACAAATAGCGGCCAGACCGCAGGCCGCCAGCGGGCCAGTCTGCTGTCCAGTTCTCCCGCCTGCCGTGGGCCGAGGGAGGTCTGCGTGATCCTGAACTGCCAGCGGCCATCCGGCCAGCCTGGCTCCGACAGTACTGTGGTCGGCTGTCCGTTCAGCGGCTCAGCCGCCGGCGCCTGGAGTGCGCGGTCGCTGGCGATGACCTCCCCGCCGTGCGTCTCGCCAGGGCCCCGCCGCCGTGATGCTGCCAGAGCTTCCCGGCGCGCACGCCGGGTGTCCCAATCCGGAGGCATAGATTTCGGTACTCCCTTGCGCGTTTGACTACGTCGGTCAAGGGTGATTTCACGAAGTGGTAGCGCAACGGACAGTCGCAGAGCAGCGACCGTGAGTAAGTACCCAGAGACAGATCGGCCCAATCCGGGGTGTGGCCGTCCCGGCACCTGAATCCCGACCGCCTCCGGGCGTCGGGATGACCGTGTTGTCCCGGCTTGCTGACCGGGATCGTGGCTTTACGGATAGATCCGTAAAGCTTGGCTAACTGTCCGTTGTGACTCCGTGTGCCCTTGCCGGATGCGAAAGGAGTACCGAAAAGAATGAGATAGGACTCACCGGGGCCAAGGCTGACCCCGGTGCCCTGGTGGCGGCCGAGGCCGCTACATCATCATCATGGCGTCGAGAAGCTGGCTGCACGCCTGCTCGCAGCGCCGGCAGGCCTGCTCGCAGACCTGGCAGTGGGCGTGCTTCATCGCCATGCGCTCGCATTCGTCGCCGCAGCTCCTGCAGCTCGCGATGCAGGCTTCCAGCATTGGCCTCGTGACGTTGGGGTCGGATTCGGTCTGGCGGCTGACGACCTCAGCCGTGGTCGTACAGATCGAGGCGCAGTCCATGCAGAGCCGGATGCATTTGACCATATCGGCGACATCAGGCTCACTGAGGTCGTTGTCGGCATCGGCGGTGCACGCTTGCGCGCAGTCGGTCAGCGCGTCGATGGCGGCGGTGACCATTCGGGCGTCCATGTTGAAGGTGCGCGGGTAGCTGTCGAGCAGCTGGCTTGCGTAGCTCATGATTCCCCTTGGATTTTCCGGTGTACGGCCGCTAGTTACCCCCGCCCTCAAGCCGGATAAACCGATGAGCTTTCCACCGTTTGGCATGAGCTAGGTAATCAGCCGGGTCGTGGCTAACCGACTAGGACCAACATCCCCGTTCCCGCAGAACGAAGCCCCTGCAGGGATGTGCTGACCACGGGGGAGAGGAATCAGTGAGTGCTTGCAGCGCTGGCCGCACGCCTGCGAAGCCACGCCTCCGGCTGGCCTGACGTTGCTGCCATCTGCTGCCAGGTCAACCCTTGGGCCCGGCTCCGGTCAATGAACTCGATGATCGAATCGAATCCCAGCTCTGCTGCCACTTCGGAAGCGCGGCGTTCCGCCGCGTAGCGTTTGGCCGCGTGCGCCGTGACAGCAAGTCCGTGCCGGGATAGCGCTGACTTCACGGTATGGAACGACAGACCGACCTCGCTGGCGATCGCGTTCACGCTCATATGCTCGACGAGGTGCCGCTGTCTGAGGTAGCTGGCAACGTCGGAGTACCCCATGGCCTCCAGAGGCGGCAGCCAGCGCGCGTCAAGCCGATCATCGCCGCGACGAACGGCAGTCGCGGCCACCACGGGGTCCAGCCGCGGCAGGTGACGCTGGATCCAGTCCTTGTCCAGGCCGCACGCCCGGCTGATTGCGGCCAGGCTGTGGCCCGCGCGCACCATGTCATCGACAAGTTGACCGATGTCGGCATATCCATAGCGAGTTGCTACGGCTTGCGCCACAGCGGTCAAACGCTGGCTGGCTCGTTCCCGGTTAGCCCGGGCGAGTCGAGCGCGTGCGGACGCCGAGACGGCGGACCGCTGGCGCTCACGGCGTTGCTCCGGGAAGGGCCGCCCACGCGCGGCGTCGGCCGCCTGCCGGGTGAGCTGACCGTTGACTGCTCTCTGGCGTCCGTTAGCGCTGCCATTGCGCAGTGCCGGCTCAAAGACGAGGCGCGCGCCAAACGCAGCAGCGCGAAGCTTGCGTGTATCGGTACCCTCAAGCGACTGCGTGCGCTCGAGACCGAACGCCTCGCAGTACTGCGCCTTTGTCCAGCCGTGCGACGCCAGGTGCGCTGCGACTGACCGGAGTGTTTTCCCGCACAGGTGACAGGTCACCCGGTCACCCTCGGCCACGAACTGGCCGATGGGAGCGAAGTAAGGAGTGCCGTCGCCGAGAACTCCGACGATCGGCTTGCATTCCCGGCGCACCGGCCTGACAAGCGACGGGTCGGCCGGATGAGCGCACACAGTCGTAACCTTCCGTGGCAGCAGCAACGCTGAGAGCGGTAGTTACGTTGAGACTACTAGTCTCAGGAACGGCTTGCTATCCCGGAACGCCCGACTTATCGCACCCCCGCTCCTGTCGCCGGCTCGCTGGAAGCGTCATCAAGGAACCTCAGGGTTGCCACCACCATCTCCCAGCGCCACAGGACGACAGTCCGGTCGAACCCGGTCGTCCGGGCCAGTTTCCGATGGAGCGCTTCTGCCACCGGCTCGAGCTGCGCACGCTGCGCGGACAGCAAATCCGCCGGATCAGCTCCCGCCCTGTCGAGCAGCGCGAGCTTGGCCAGAAGCTCTGAACGGACATCACGATTGTGGCGAGCGGGCTCGGCGAGCCATGCCGCGGCGGCGTCTCGGCCCGTATCGGTCGCATCAACGAGCGAGCGCACCGGTCCTGCGCTGGACGGCTGGAGTTCCACGGTTGCCACCAGCCCGGCGTCCTCAAGCCGCTGCAATGCCCGGTAGATGACCGGCTTCGGGACGCGCCAGATCTTCCCGAGTTCGCCCTCTTCGGACAGGGTGCGGGCCAGCGCGAACCCGTGCGACGGTGCCTCGCGGATAAGGCACAGGACGAGCCACTCCGCTAGCGAAAGCCGGAGAAAGGGAGCAGCCATGCTCCAACATTATGGCTTGGCGGCGCAGGCGATCTCCGACCCCTGCAGGACGGGTTACTGACGCCCGCGCAGCTGGCGTCCTTGCTCCGCATGCTTGTGCAGCAATGTCTTCTGTAGTCTCATAGAGACTACTGGCCCCAGACCGAGCATCTCCCTGGCCGGTTAGCGCCGCGGAGCTGCCCCGCATGGCCCCGTGGGCAGCGCGAGCCGCCCAACCTGCACGCAAGGAGATGGTTCCCATGACGGTGACCCTTGACCACAAGGTCGAGGCCTTCATCGGCGCCACTCGCCAGATGTTCATCAATGGTGAGTGGGTAGATGCGGCATCCGGCAAGACATTCGAGACCCCGAACCCGGCCACCGGCGAGACCCTAGCGCGGGTGACCGAAGGGGACGCTGAGGACATCAATCGTGCCGTCCGGGCGGCACGGACTGCATTCGAAAGCGGTCCGTGGAGCCGTATGACGCCGTCCGAGCGCGGACGCATTATCTGGCGCATCGGTGACTTGATCTTGGAGCACGTCGACGAGCTAGCTCAGCTGGAGTCCCTCGACAACGGGAAGCCGTTCCTTGTCGCGCAGGCCGCTGATGTCCCGCTCGCTGCCGACCTGTTCCATTACATGGCGGGATGGGCCACCAAGATCGAGGGCAACACGATCAACATCTCGGTGCCTTACATGCCCGGCGCGAACTTCCACTCCTACACGCTGAGGGAACCCGTCGGCGTCGTGGGGCAGATCATTCCGTGGAACTTCCCGCTGCTGATGGCGGCGTGGAAGCTCGGCCCTGCGCTGGCCACCGGCTGCACCGTCGTGCTCAAGCCAGCAGAGCAGACGCCGCTGACAGCCCTGCGCCTGGCCGAGCTCATCGCGGAGGCAGGCGTGCCCGACGGAGTCGTCAACGTCGTGCCCGGCTTCGGCGAGACCGCAGGCGCAGCGCTCGCGGCTCACGATGACGTCGACAAGGTGGCCTTCACTGGCTCAACGGAAGTCGGCAAACTCATCGTCCAGGCCGCTGCCGGCAACCTCAAGAAGCTCACGCTGGAACTCGGGGGCAAGAGCCCCAACATCGTGTTCGACGACGCCGAGGACAACGCGATAGAGGGTGCGGCCAACGCCATCTTCTTCAACCACGGCCAGTGCTGCGTGGCGGGCTCGCGGCTGTTCGTGCATGAGAGCCGGTATGACGAGGTCGTTGACGGCGTTGCCGAGATCGCCAAGTCGATCAAGCTCGGTTCCGGTCTTGACCCGACCACTCAGATGGGTCCGCTCGTATCTGACGAGCAGTTCCGGCGCGTTACCGGCTTCCTGGAGTCCGGCAAGGCGGACGGTGCGACCGCCCTGGCCGGGGGCGGCCGGTACGGCGACCGCGGGTACTTCGTCGAACCGACGGTACTCACCAATACCCGGCCGGACATGAAGGTCGTGCAGGAGGAGATATTCGGGCCAGTCGTGGTGGCGGAGAAGTTCTCCAGCCTGGACGAGATCGCCGCGCAGGCTAACGACACGAGCTATGGCCTGGGAGCAGGCATCTGGACCAGGGACATCTCCAAGGCACACGCCCTGGCCAAGAAGCTCCGGGCCGGCACAGTCTGGATCAACTGCTACAACGTCTTCGATGCCTCGCTTCCGTTCGGCGGCTACAAGCAGTCGGGCTGGGGCCGCGAGATGGGCCACGAAGTCTTGAACAACTACACCGAGGTCAAGGCGGTTACCACGCTGCTGTAGCGCAGCGGACCAGTCGGAGGCCGGGCCGTCAGGCCCGGGCCTCCGATTCGTGCGGGCAGGATCTGGGCCGGCGTATCCGGGCTGGCACGGATAACTCCCACGCCGGAGTTCCGTATCTGCCCCGATGTGGCGGGCCCGGTCGCTCTCTTACGGTCTGATCATCAGCACCATATGATCCCCGGAGGAGAGATCAGATGAATCCTGCGCGCTGGCCCGCATGGGCCCTCGGTCTGTTCGGCGTCGTAGCAATCCTGGCCGGAGTGCTTGGAGTGACTCACGCGCCTCCCGCCATCGGAAAGGCGACATGGGCAGTGGTCACCGTGCTCGGCGTGATCGCCGTCATCGCAGCCGCACGCCGGCGCCTGGCCGTGACCAGGCGGTGAGATGTCGCCTCTCACCGTCGCCCGATCCCGGATCGTAAGGTCCGGGATCGCGCGCGTCCTGCTCGCACGCGGGACTTCCGGATGACATCGGCAGCCGGCGACGCCGCGCCCGCTGCTCAGCTAACCCGCCTTCGCCGCATTCCGAACCCGGCGTCGTTGTCCGCCTGGGTCCTGGCCGCGCTGACGGCAGGAATGACAGTCGCCGGCCTGATTCTGGTCATTGCCGGCGCGACTTCCTGGCACCGGTTCCTGGTGGCGGGTCATCCCGACTCGGCGATTGTCGGGCTAGCTGGCAGCTTCGTAGGCGCGCTCGTCGTCCAGTACCGGCCGCGAAACCCCGTGGGCTGGCTGCTAGTTGTCAACGCGGCCGGACACGGTCTTCGAACCTTGGCCGCCGCGTACGCCGACTTTGCGCTGACGCACGCGAACGGCCCGCTGCCGGGCGGCACGGTCGCATCCTGGCTGGCGACTCCTGCGCTAGTCGCGGCCGGGCCGCTGTTCGCGTTCGCCTTCCTGAGGTTCCCGGACGGGACGTTGCCGTCACCTCGCTGGCGCCCGGTTGAGGCAGTGCTGGCGGTATCGCTGGCCGTGACTCTGCTGGCAGTGTGCGTGCTGAGCTGGCCGCTGAGAGGCCGCACCCTGCTCGACGGTGCGGTGCTGCCTAACACGCCGCATGCCCGCGCGCTTGCGTCGGTCAGTAACGCCGGCCAGGCCATTGTGGCGGTCGCGCTCCTCCTTGCCGCGCTTTCGCTCGTGTTGCGCTATCGAAGCGCAGACGGGCCCATGCGGCAGCAGCTCAAGTGGATCTCGCTAGGGGCGGTTCCGTTCGTCGTGCTGCTGATCACTGCCCGCCTGACCGGCGGCGTTCCGGGCGGGATCCTCGCCACACTCAGCCCGCTGCCGCTGCTAGTGACGATCGCCGTCGCAATTCGCCGGCACCGGCTGTACGACATCGACCAGATCATCAGCAGCACCGTCGCCTACACTGCGCTCACTGTCATTCTGGCCGCCGCCTTCTTTTTGGTATCTGCACTCGTGGCGGCTATGTTCGGCCTGGCCGGCGGCGGCTCCCCGGCCGCGACTGCAGCAGCAGCGGTGGCAGTGACGGCACTGTTCCAGCCGTTGCGCAGGCGCCTGCAGGACCTCAGCGACCGGCGTTTCCGGCGCCGGAGCTACCAGGCAACCCGCGTCGTTGGCGCGTACCTCGATGTGCTGCGCCGCCAGGAACCACCGGTCGGCGCACTGACCGCCACCGTCCGCGGCGCGCTCGCTGATCCGTCAGCACGCGTCGCGTTCTGGCTCGACGACGCTTACGTTGACGAGGACGGCACCGCGATCGAACTTTCAGACGGAACCGGCCGGCTCGTCTGCAGGATCGATCGGGCTGGCGACCACCTTGGCGTCATGCTGCTGGACGCCGAGGCGCTCGACCAGGAGTCCCGCCGCGTTCTCGCCGCGGTGGTCGCGGCTGCCATGCCCGCATTTGACCACGGCCGGCTGCGCGCCACCACGCTTGTGCAACTGGCGGAGGTACGGGCCTCGCGGGCACGCATCCTGGCCGCCGCGGACGAGGCCCGCCGCCGAGTTGAGCAAGACCTGCACGATGGCGCGCAGCAGCGGATCGTCGCGATCGGACTGAACCTAGCTACGCTTGGCTTGCAAGCCGCTAGGGCCGGACAGGCGGAACTGGCGAGCAACCTGGCCGTAGTCAAGGCAGCTGTCGACGACGCCCTGCACGAGTTGCGCGAACTGGCGCGCGGCATTCACCCGACAGTGCTGACCGAGCGCGGCATTGCCGCGGCAGTCGAGTCACTTGCCGAGCGATGCCCGGTACCCGTCCAGGTCACCGTCGACGCTGATGGCCGTCTGGCGGGCGAGATCGAGGCAGCTGCCTATTACGTGGTGGCCGAGAGCCTTGCGAACATGGCCAAATACGCAGGTGCCACCCGGGCTTTGATCTCGGTTCGCGCGGCGGACGGCGGACTGGAGATCGAGGTTGGTGACGACGGCTGCGGCGGGGCGACCGCGCGGCCCGGCTCCGGCCTGACCGGGCTGCGGGACCGGGTCGAAGCGCTCGGCGGCCAGCTGAAAGTCGACAGCGCAGTCGGCACTGGCACCCGCGTCGTCGCGACGATGCCGCTATGACCGAGCTGACCGGTGCAGTCGTCGTCGTAGACTGCGCCGTCGTGCCGCAGGCCAGTCACATTTCGCGGGCACTCGAGCGCGAATCCGGCAACCCGCAGCTCGCCGATCTGCGAGCCCTAGTCCGGTACTACCAGGGTGAGACTGTCAGTACGCTGGCGGGCTGGCTCGTGGCCGCGTTCCCGGTGCCGTCCGGCGCGATCAAGTTCGCGATCGCGGCCCAGCAGCAGGCTGCGAACGCCCCTGCCGATGGCTTGCCGTCGGCCGGCCTGAAGGTCGGCATCAGCGTCGGGGAGATCGTCCGCACCGCAGACTCGTGCCGTGGCCGTGCCGCCACTGAAGCAACCCGGCTATGCCAGCTGGCAGAGCCGGGTCACATCCTCAGCGCGGCGGCCGTCCTTCTGATAGCCGAATCGGCCAGGGATGTCGATGCAGAGCAAAGGGGGAGCCACCTTCTCGGCGGATTGCCCGGACCGGTCGAGGTCGACGAGATCATCTGGCCGCGAGCGGCCAGCCGGCCGCTGCGGGCCCTCCTGGCCGACGACGCTGTGCTGATCCGACAAGGAGTGGCCAGCCTGCTGGAAGAGGCGGGAATCGCCGTCGTTGGCCAGGCCGGCGATGCCGCCGCTATCGTCGAGCTGGCGGCCGCGCTTGCTCCGGATGTGCTGATCACGGACGTGCGCATGCCGCCGACGTTCACGCTCGAAGGTCTGCGTGCGGCGATCGAACTCCGGGCCCGGAGCCCGCAGATCGCCGTCCTCGTACTGTCCCAGCACCTGGAGACCCGCTATGCCGTCGAGTTGCTGGGCGAAGGTGCCAGCGGAGTGGGCTACCTGCTGAAGGAGCGGGTGACCGCGGTGGAGGAGTTCATTTCCGCGGTACGCCGGGTAGCCCGCGGCGGCACGGCGATTGACCCGGAAATGGTGAGCCTGCTCATCGGCCGCTCCCAGCGCGACCGCGTGCTCACCGATCTGTCTCAGCGGCAGGAAGAGATCCTCTCCCTCATGGCGCAGGGCCTGTCGAACTCCGGCATCGCGCGCCGCCTGACTCTCGGCATCCGTACCGTCGAGTCGCACGTCAGCAGCATCTTCACCAAGCTCGGCCTGATCCCGCAGGCAGATGACGAGCGCCGGGTACTGGCGGTACTGCAGAAGCTCCGCAGTTAGCCGGCAACTAGCAGCAAGGGGCTACCAGGGCACCACTGAGCCGTCGAAGGACAGAAACTGGCCGGTCGGGCCGTCGTCAGGCAGCAGTGCCAGGCGCACAGCACCCGCTGCTGCCTCCGCCGGGTCGCCGCCGCTGGCAGCGGCAACAGGGTTGAGTTCGGTCCGGCGGAGCCCGGGCGCGAGCGCGTTCACCTTGAACCCGTCAGCTGCGAGGGCGTGAGCGTAGAGCACCGTGAGTTCGTTGAGGGCTGCCTTGGACGAGCGGTACGCGGCGAAGCTCCCTGTTGTCTGCCGGGCCGACACGAAGGCGCCCGTTGCCTGCCCGGCTGAGGCAGCAAGCGAGCCGGTGCCGCTGGAGATGTTCACGATCCGGGGATGCGCGGAGCGTCGCAGCGCAGGCAAGAATGCGTTGGTCACGGCGACGACGCCGAACACGTTCGTCTCGTAGATCTGGCGGAACGTGCCGACATCTTCGGTGTCAGGTGTCTGCCCGCCGCCGGAGATCCCGGCATTGTTGACCAGGATGTCCAGTTCTGGGACCTGCCGCGCGGCGGCGGCGATGCTGGCCGCATCGGTCACGTCGAGGACGACGAGTCGCACGTCGCCGCGGGTCTCCCCGGCAGTACGCTCTCCGCGCGCCGGGTCGCGCGATCCCAGGTAGACAGTGTGGCCAGCGGCAGCGAGCTGGCGGGCAATTTCCCTGCCGATGCCCTTGTTGGCACCGGTGACCAGGGCTGTTGAGTTTTCCATGGCATCAGAGACTGCCCCTAGCCTGGTTGGCAGATCCAGGCACAGCCTGTGCCTGGCTGAGGGAGGCCCAAGGTGGCGCGACAGGATCTGGCCCGGTTCTTGCGCGACCGGCGGGAAGGCCTGCGTCCGGCCGAGGTTGGCCTGGTCGCCGGACCCCGGCGCCGGACACCGGGCCTGCGCCGGGAGGAGGTCGCGGAGCTGGCGAGCATGTCGGTCGAGTATTACGCCCGGCTAGAGCAGGCTCGCGGGCCACGTCCGTCGCCCAGGATCCTGGACTCCATCGCCAGCGCGCTTCGGATGGATCCGGTCGAGCGCGCGCACCTGTACGGGCTCGCCGGAGTGATTCCGGCAGCGCCGCAGGGCCCGCCGCGCCGGGTCCGCCCGCACGTGGCTCGATTGCTGGAGCGGCTGCCGGAGACCGCTGCCATCGTCACCGCTGCTACCTACGACGTGATCGCCTGGAACCCGCTCGCCGAGGAACTGTTCGGTCTGCAAGGCAAACCGAATCTCGCGCGGCGGCGGTTCCTGCACCGCGATGAGGTGCTGACGTCGGGCCACGAGGATTTCGGCGAGATCGCCGTCTCGCGTCTCAGGGCGGCCGCGGCCCGGTATCCGCACGACGCCGGCCTTGCGTCGCTGGTGGCCGACCTGCGCGCCGGGAGCGACGAGTTCGCCGTGATCTGGGACACCTATCCGGTGCGCGTTCCTGGCCACCGGACGAAGTCCATGGCGCATCCCGAAGTCGGCCGATTGCGGGTCAGCTGCGACGTGCTCACGGTGCCGGAGGACGACCAGCAGGTCGTCTTCATCACCGCTGACCCGGCTTCCCGGAGCGCCCGTGCCCTGCGCCACCTAGCCTCCGCGCTGCTGCCGGCCCCGCCGCGAGGGACCGCGGCCATAGCAGGGACCGCAGCGATACTGACTGTCTGATGCTGGCGCGGCGGCACACGTCACGGCACACTGGTAGCAGTCGTCGCGCACAGCCGGACCCCGCTGAGGGAGCACTGTGAAGATCGTCGACCTGACGCAGCCCATGGCCAACGGGATGCCCGTCATGGAGGGCATCGAGCCCCCGCAGTTCCGCGACCTCGCCGATGTCAGCGTGGATGGCTACGCGATGTCGCAGTACACGTTCGTCAATCACACCGGCACTCACGTGGACGCTCCCGCGCATCAGATCGCTGGGGGAGCCAGCCTGGACGAGATCCCGCTGGACCGGCTCGTGACGTACGCGGTGACTATCGATCTCACGGGCCATCAGCCAGGACCCGTCGGCCGGGCGGACCTGGACGGTCAGCTGGACCGGGTGCTGGCGGGAGACCTGGTCCTGTTCCGCTCGGACAATGCGCGGAACTGGGGTACCGATGCGTACTGGCACGGCTGGTGCTATCCGGACACGCTGGCGACGCGAGTTCTACTCGACCGTGACGTTGCCGGCGTCGGCTTCGACGGCCCATCA
>DATMMA010000487.1:0-2295 GCA_035570295.1 Streptosporangiaceae bacterium | reverse complement strand
CAGGTGCCAACTGGGTGGTTGTACGGGTCGGTGTCACGGCGCAGATAGTCGCGTAGCTCGGCCGGGTCGCGCACGTCGGCCCCGGGGAGGACCTCGTCGGCGCGCCAGTCGTCGAACGCCGGTGAGCTGCCGAGATCGCGGGCGACGCGCAAGGCGGTCAGCATCGCGTCTATATCGCGGTCGTCACCGAAGTAGTTAGGGTCGATCAGCGGCGCTGACGCGGGATCGGCGTCGGCCAGCCGGACCGAGCCACGGCTGCAGGGATGCAGCGTGGTGAACGCGATCGTGTACCCAGCCGCTGGGCCCTCGAGCCACGGCGGGTGAAAGGGCACGTCGATCAAGAAGAGCTGGATGTCCGGAGCAGCTCGGCCGGCGCTCGTGCGAATGGCCGCCAGCGCCTCGCCGTGGTTGTTCCGGGCGGGAGGAACCGGCCTTGCCGCGGCATAGATGACTCCAGCGAGCGGGTGATCATGCAGGTTCGCCCCGACTGCAGGCAGATCGGCCACCAAGTCCACGCCAACGGCGTGCAGGTGCTCGGCTGGCCCGATACCCGACAGCATCAGCAGTTGGGGGGACCCGATCGAACCGGCGCAGAGGATCGTCTCCGCCTGGGGGCGGACCTGCTGGACTTCGCCTCCGACCGAATACTCGACGCCGGCGCAACGGCCATCGGCCACGATCAGTCGATGCACCAGCGCATCGGTCACCACGGCGAGGTTTGCGCGATCGAGGACGGGCCGCAGGTAACCGTCAGCGGCCGACTGGCGGGCCTCGTCGGCAATGTTGAGATCCGGCCAGCAGATTCCCTCCTGATCCTGGCCGTTGAGGTCGTGACTGCGCTGGTATCCGGCGGCTACGGCAGCATCAATAAAGGCATACGACAGGGGACTGGCGTGCCGTGCGGGCGCCACCCGCATCGGGCCCTGGCCGCCCCGGTATGCCCGGTCGCCGCCCTCACGAGTCTCGCTGCGCTTGAAGAACGGAAGAAGATCCGCATAACCCCACCCGGCCGCGCCCGACGTTGCCCACTCGTCATAGCTACTCCGGTGGCCACGCAGGAACGTCATCCCGTTGATGCTGCTAGACCCGCCCAGTACCTTGCCTCGCGGGTACCGGCGTGCCAGACCACCCGCCGCGGGCTGCGGGGTAGTCACGTACCCCCAGTCAACCTCGCTGCCGATCAGCGAGGGCCACGCCGGCGGGACCGCCATGGCGTCCGGGCCGTCGGCCGGACCCGCTTCCAGCAGCAGCACCCGGTTCTGCGGATCTTCCGACAGCCGTGCAGCGATGACACAGCCGGCGCTGCCCGCGCCGACCACCACGTAATCGAACTGGTTCATGCTCGGATTGCCCGTCGTCGCTGGCAGCTGCCGTCTCCGCCGAGCCCGCAGCCGGGCCCCACTACAGCCACCTGCCCCCGGAGCCAGTGGAAATAACCGCGGCGGCTGCTAAGGCGGCCGGGCCGGCGAAATAGGGACTGCTTCTGATCCGTTCCCGGCGCCCTTAGCTGGAGTCTCCATGCCGTGGACATCACGAGGCCGGCTGCGTGCCGCCAGGCAGCTTCTCAGCTAGCGCCTGTGACGGTCCGCACACAGCCGGCGGTTGGCGTTTCCCGATAAAGTCGATAAGATTAGTAGAGTTATGCCATCAAAAATCCAGAGCGGCCTGACCGTGCCCGCAGACGTGCCGGTCGCCGCGGTTGCCAGACGGTCCGGCGCGTTCGCGCGTCTGCTAACGGACCGCTGGGCGCTAGCGGGCGCAGCTGTCGCTGCTGGGTTCGTGCTACTCGCCCTCTTCGCGCCGTTCCTCAGCGGGATCAACGGCAACAACCCCTACGCCTACCACCTCAGCGCTCTCACCAGCTCAGGGATCCCGAAGGGACCTTTGGGCGGAGTCAGTACCTCGCACTGGCTCGGAGTCGAGCCGCAGACTGGTCGCGATCTGTTCGCGATCGTGGCTTACGGGGCCCGCATCTCGCTGCTGGTCGGGGTGGGAGCGACGCTGCTGGCGACGGTCATCGGCACGGTTCTCGGAGTACTCGCGGGCTACCGGGGCGGACTGGTCGACACGCTGCTCTCCCGCTTCACCGACCTGACCATCGCCTTCCCTCAGCTAATTTTCATGATCGCGCTCGGCGCTCTCGTCCCGGCGAGTTTCCCCAAGCAGTTTTTCATGATCGCGGTGATCGGCGCCTTCGGCTGGCCGTCGGTGGCTCGCGTCGTGCGCGGGCAGACGATGGCGCTGCGTAACCGGTCATTCGTGGTCGCCGCGCAATCCGTCGGCGCACGCCCGCTG
>DATMMA010000486.1:0-13701 GCA_035570295.1 Streptosporangiaceae bacterium | reverse complement strand
GGGACGTCGTGGCCCCACAGATCCAGCTCGTGCCTGATGCCCTTATCCGCCAGCAGCGCGGCAAACTTTGTCGTGCTCGGCAACGATCCGGTGCTGTACTCCCACTCGCCCTGGCCGCAGACGAGCAGCACGCTCACCCGGCCGCGGAGCCAGTCCAGATGATCGCCGTGCAGGTTCGCGACGTAATCCATCGGGTTGGTGAAGTAGGCGGCGTCGCCGCGCTCGCCCCACGAGTGCCAGGTGCCAGTGTCGTAGTTGCCGGAAAAGCACAGCGCCAGCGAGAACAGATCGGCCCGCCGCAGTGCGAAGTTCGCCGCGTGGAAGGCGCCGAGGCTGCAGCCGAGAGTCGCCACCTTGAGCGGCCCGTCGCAGTCGCCGTAGATCCACGGCAGCACGTGGTGCACGACCCAGGACTCATACCCGCCGTGCTGCCGGGCGCGTTCTTCCAGCGAGATAGCGCGGTTCGACCACGAGGCAGCGTCGAAGCTGTCAACGCAGTAGAACTTCACCCGGCCGCTCCCGATGAGGTCTTCGACGGCATCCACCATGCCGCCCGCCTCGAAGTCCGAGGCACGTCCCTGCTCGGCTGGGAACACCAATACCGGCCTGCCGAAGCGCCCGTACCTGATGACGGTGCCGGGGGCGCCGATGCCGTCCGACCAGAGCTCCGCCACGAACCTGCTCACCTGGTCACCAGCCGTACGAGCTCGGTAAGGCAAGGGTCGAGGGCGTCCCGCCAGGCCGTGTAGTTGTGCACGTCAGCGACTTCATGCAGGCTCGCGGAATACCCCGCCGATCGCATCAACGCCAGCATGAGGCGGTTGTTCGCCGCGTTCTCCTCGATCTGGCCGCAGGTCATCGCCACGGGAACGGGCACGTCCGGCACGCCGCCAGCCTGCAGGGCCGCGGTGAACGCCGTGATCCGGCGGTAGTAGGGGAACCGCCGCTCCTGGCTGTCCAGCGCGGGCACGAAAAAGCTGCCGGACTGCAGGAATAGTCCGTCAATGACGCCGGGACGCTGGCAGTGCGCGTGCAGCATCGCCAGCGCGCCAAGGCTGGTACCCATACCGATCCTGACGGTGCTGGCAACTGTCCGCGTCACCACCGGGATCACCCGGTCGGCGAGCGCGCGGGCATACCGGGAGTTCGCTGAGTACCAGTTGTTCCGCTGTCCAGGGCTGAGCAGCGCGGCCCGCATCCTCGGGAGCCAGCCACCGGCCACACCCGCGCCGAGGTACCGGGTCAGTCCAGCCAGCGCGTCGTACTCTGGCCCGTCGTGTACGAGGAGCAGCGGCAGCGGTTCGCCGTCGCGCGAACCGGCCGGCGACCAGATCCGCACCGCGATTGTGCAGGTCTGTCCCAGGCAGTGCAGCGTAGGCGCAGGTACCTCGAAGCTAATGGCGGCACCCGGATCAGCCGGCGCGAAGAGCCAGCCGGGCTCGGCATAGCCGGCGAACTCAAGCACGCTCTTCCGACCGAAGGCCCCTCCCACCTGTCGCGGATTGGCAGGGTCGGTCACCACCTTGCTGCCGCCGCCCGGGTACCGCAACTCGAGCAGGTACTCCAGCCGGGCTACCGGCGGGCGCTCAACCTGCAGCTCCCAGTTGTCCCCGGCGCGGTGGAAGTTCAGCCGCTTCACCGGCATGCCCGCGTCTTCCTGCAGCCGCACGCCCGCGAGCACCTGGTCCGGGTCGGCCACCCGGAACGTCATCGTGCCGTCGTCCGCGAGCGCACCGTCCACCGCCGCCGGTTCGCCAGGCACCATGTGCACTTTCACCCTCCGCGGCAGATTTGCCTTGCGCTCATGGTGCCTGCTGTGTCCCGTGGTGACAATGCCCGTGCTGACAATGCCCGCGCGCCGCCTGTCGGCCGCAATGACCGCGCGAATTCTCCTGGCTGAATCCCCCGCGTTCCCCGTCCATTCCGGGGATTAGCACCACGGCCTATACAGAAGTGACATACGTGGCGAGAATGTCGCTATGCGGCGCGGGATCACTTGGGGGTGGCGAAGCATGGCAGGTGCCAGAAATCGCAGGGACACAGGCAGCCGGCGTACTATGTTCCGGCGCCTGCAACTGCTGACTAGTCCGGCCACCCGGCGCGCAACCAGGGGCGGCGTCGACGAGCCCGCCAAATGGCGCTCCCGGCGACTCCTGCGCCTGGTAACGGTACTAACCGCGATTGCGGTACTCGTCTTCGTGCTCTGGCTCGCATGGGTGGCCTATCTGTTTTCCGCCCGCGGCGGCCCGTCAGGATTGAGGCTGGACCCCGACCGCAGGTGCTCGTCACTCGGTTTTTCCTGCGGGATCGTCACGAACATCCTGGCGTCCGGCGTGCTGGTAGCGCTGGCATCGTCATTCGTGCTCTGGCGGCTCTTCGGGCTGCAGCGACGCTACCGGATCAGGGCGCTTGTCGAATCACGCGAACTTGTGCCGACGGCGGGCGCGATCATCGAAAAGGTTGTCGGGCGAGATGACTTGTGCAAGGCAGTTATGGCGGACCTGCACGATCGGGGAACCCGGCCGCACATCATCGCCGGGGGCGTGGGCACCGGCAAGACGGCTGTCCTGGTCAGGCTTACCGAATTACTGGCCGAAAAGCACGCGATACCTGTACCGATCCGGTTGCGGGACGCGACGCCCGACTTTGACTTCGAAACGCTGGCGCGCGACCGTTTCCTGAACGAGGTGAACCCCGGCCTTATCTCGTTCGCCGAGGGCGAGACGATCTGGCGGCGCCTGCTCAAGGACGGCAAGGTCATCGTCCTGGCCGATGGCCTCGAGGAGGCACTCGGCGCCGAGCCGGAACGAGACAACATCATCCGCGCAGCGATCCGCAAGGCGCATCAGCAGCATCTGCCACTCGTCATCGCGTCCCGGCCCCATGACCCGCTTCGCGCCACCGACGCCGCGATCCTCTCAATTGAACCGCTGAGCTACGAGGCAGCGCTCGCCTATATCGGGGGCAGCGGAACCGGCGAAGACGAGCGCAGGCTCGCCTGGATCGTCGAGACGGCCGAAGTCACAGAGGCGCCGATCTACCTCCAGATCACCCGTGAGCTGAAGGTCCAGGGACTGCTTGAGCCCACCTCTGCCGGCCAGCGCGGAGTGGTAGACACTCGCGGCGTCGACCGCTCGAAGCTGCGGCTGAGCCTGCTCGAAACCTGGGAGCGCGCGGTCATCGCCGGCCACCTGCGGGAGGAAGTCCCGCTCAACCGCGCTGAGCGGCAAGCAGCGATCGAGCACATGTCCGCGCTCGCTTGTGTCGGGCTGAAGCTCGACCAACTCGAGGTGGAGTTCGACGCCCACCGGGACAAGGCGCTGCTGGCTGAGGTCAGGCGCAGGCTGACAGCGATTGATCAGCAAGCCGGACAGGCGCCCGGCGTTCACAACGTCGACGTCCGGCTCGCCGCAGCGTGGGCAGCCCAGCTGGATCTGGTGGAGCTGCGCGGGAACAGCATCAGGTTCCCGCACAGCCTGATGCAGGCTTACCTTGGCTCGCGGCTGCTCGACACTGCGCTCGAGGATCCCGATTACCTCAAGCAGGCCGTCAAACGGCCGAAACCAGGCCGCGAGTTCCTCATCGCCCTCGTACTGCGCTCCCGCGGCAGCCAGCGCACCGGGCCCAGCTGCGTCGGGCCGCTGCGTGCGGCGCTGGCGAAGCGCGACGACATCAAGGTCCTGGATGTATACGCCGCCGCGCTGGAGATCGACTCCTTCGCCGCGGCACCGCAGCATGCCAGCATCGCCTCGGAGCTACGTGACAAGTGGTCGAGGATCCACGCGCAGGACCCGAGGACCCTCGAGGAAGGCAAGCGCGGCGTCGTCCACCGTCTCGGCGCCGCCGTCCGTGCCATTGACGAGCGGCGTCTCCGCGGTGAGGACTGCCCGGCCGAGGCCGCATACCCGCAGCTGTACGCGATCGCCTGCAGTGAGAGATCGTATCCGGTCCATCTCGCGGCGGCCCAGGAGATCGGCAGCGGCGCCGGCGCCTACGCGGCCCTCCGATGGCAGCTCGAGGCGCCGTGCCAGACTTGCCGGGACGAGCGAACGGCGCGCTGGCCGGGCGAGCCGGATGGTTTCACCGGCACGCCCGACCCGGCCCGGGACGTCTCGCGCGCCGCGACGGTGAGCGCCTGGCTGGCGCCAATGCTGGTCGGCGTCACTGGCGGCGGAAGCTCGGCTACAGACAAGGACCTGGCCCAGCACGCCCAGGCGGACCTGGCGCAATGGCTACGGCACGTCGGCGCCGGCGACCGCCGACCCGCTGAAGCGGAACTGCCGATATCCCTCGAGATCGCACTGGCCCAGGGATTCAAGTACGCAGCCAACCGCCGCCCGGCCTACCCGGACACGTTGCGCGAGGCACGCATGTACCTTGCGGAGCAGGCCCTGGAGATGCTGAAGGGCGCCCGCTACTGGTTCTCTCAGCTAACCCTGTTTCACGCGCTCTGCCTGCTGAACCTCTCTGATAGCTCGCGGCCGGCTGACGGCCGGTCCGGCGATGGCCGAGCCACTGACAGCCGGCACAGGGCCAGGCCAGAGGCAATCGTCCAGCACTGGCTCGATGTGGCCGGCCGGGATCACCGTCTCCCGGCACCAGGCGCGACGCAAGCGCTGCACCCGTTCGTCCGGGAAACGGCACAACTCGTCGTGCAGGCGCTGAAGACCGGGCGACCGCAGCGGTATTGCTGGATCGACGAGAGCGGCGTCGTCGGCCAGGTCGGGTCACGAAGCTTCAGTCCGGGGACGCCGCACGGCCGGCAGCACCTGTGGATCCCGCCGTCCGCCGGATGGACCGCGCTCGACGGGCGCGCGCAGCAACTCGTGGCTGATGTCTTGCTTCTGCTGAGTCTCGCCGACCGCGGAGGCCAGCCGGCCGAGCGTGAGCGGCGGCTCAAGCGGTCGAACCGGAACGACCTGCCTCCGTGCATTACTCACTATCGCGACGCGCTCGAGCCAGGCCGCACTGTCGGTACCGCTGTTTCGGCTGTCCCCGGCGTCAGCTGTGTCGACGGGTGCGTCTTCGAGCTGTGTCCCTATCCCCCCAAGGGCACGCAGCCCAGGGTCGAGATGAGCGAAGCGTTCTGCCGCCGCCAGCAGACCATCATCACCCGGCCGCGGGACCCGCGAACCGACCGCGCGCCATGGCAGCAGATGCGGCCCCGGCAGCTCAAGCAGTTCTGGGAAGAGATGGCCGATCGGGCACGAGGGCCGCGGCCGCGATCCGCCGGTGCCGACCGGGGCGAGCGGAGGGCTCCCTGACCGGAAGGCGTGCCTGCCTTGTGCCGGCCTGTCAGCCCAGCCGCTGTTCGAGCCTGGCGGCCACCTCCCGGTACCGGGCCACCGGGATGAGATGCACGCCTGCGAACGCGCCCGAGTCCCGGATCTGCAGCACGAGATCACAGGCCGCCTCGACCCCTGCCAGCCGGTCGGCACCCGCCCGGCGTGCCAGTCCGGCCGGGATCGCGATGTCCGGGATGGCCGCTGCCAGCCGCTGGGCGTGCGATTCGCTGGCCAGCACGATCACGCCAGCGTAGACCGGGAGGTCGACCGGATTAGCATCCCGCCACCGCAACAGCGCGTCGAGAGAAAAGCTGACCTGCACGAACAGGAAGTCGGCTGAACGCTTCCAGGCCGGCAGCGGGCGCAGCGCAGCCGCGGCGCCGACCCTGAACGGCTGCACCGCTGCGAATGCCGGATCGGCCGGCAGCGCCCGCGCCTCCTCGATCATCGCCCGCGCGGTGAGCTCGCCGGTCCGGTTGCCGGAGCTGGGCTTGTCCCCGTACACGAACAGGAACTGGTCCACGTGATACGACGCAGCCGTCAGCAGGTCACGCCGGAATCCGAGCAGATTCCGGTCCCGCGAGTTCAGGCAGGCGATGCTCCGGCCGCCCATGGCCTCCACCTCATGGGCCACGGCAACGCTCGAGACGGTGGCCCGGCCCAGGTGGTTGTCTGGGATGAGGAAAGTATCGGCCACCTTGCTGAGGGTGCCGATCTGATGACGGACATGCATGAGGTCTGGCCGCGTCGGCGGCTCGATCTCGCAGACAACCTCAAACGCCCGACTGGCCATTACCCGAGCCTAGTGCGAGTGCGGCCCGCTATCGAGGAGCATCGCCCATCCGGTACTCGTGCGTGAGTTCCTCGAGCTGGCGCTTGAGATCATCGTCCAGTTCATACTCGGCGGCCGCCAGGCTCGCGTCGAGCTGGCCAGGGCTGCTCGCTCCGACGATGGGCGCAGTGATCGCCTTGTTGGCGAGCACCCAGGCCACTGACAGGGTGACCAGGCTGACGCCGGCCTGCTGCGCCAGCCGGGTGAGCGCCTCGACCGTGTCGAACTCGCGTTCATGCCAGTACCGGTCCTGGTACATCCCTCCGGCGGTGCCGAGGGTGAACCGGCCGCCTTCGGGCGGCGCAGAGGCTCTCGAGTGCTTCCCGGACAGCAGACCGCCGGCGATCGGGTTGTACGGGATGACGCCGATGCCTTCCTCGGCGCAGTACGGCAGCATCTCCCGCTCGATCTGGCGGAACAGCAGGTTGTAGCGCGGCTGCACGCAGTCCAGCCGAGCCAGCTGGAGCGTCTCGGTCCGGCCGACCGCCCGCACCAGCTGGTAGGTCAGGAAGTTGGAGCACCCCAGATACCGGACCTTGCCCTGATGGACCAGGTCATCCAGCGCTCCGAGGGTCTCGTCGATCGGTGTCTGGGAGTCGTAACCGTGCAGCTGGTACAGGTCGATGTAGTCGGTCCCCAGACGGCGCAGCGACGCCTCGACCGCCGACATGATGTGCTTGCGCGAGTTCCCAGCGTCAAACGGGGCGGGACCGGTCGGCACGAAGCACTTGGTGGCGACGATAAAGCTGTCGCGCTTGCCGCGCAGCCAGCGGCCGAGGATCTCCTCAGTGACTCCCCTGGTGCTGAGGTCGCCGCCAAGCGGATAGGCATCTGAGGTATCGAGGAAGTCGATGCCTCCGTCGGCAGCCCGGTCCAGAATCGCGACCGAAGTCTGTTCATCACACTGCAGTCCGAAGGTCATGGTGCCAAGACACAGTTTCGAAACCTGCAGGCCGGTCCGTCCAAGGCGGCGGTGTTCCATGGCAGAACGCTACCGGGCGAGCATCGGAGCACCGAGCGCGGCATGGCCCGACCCCGCAGGCTTGAGCGACCTGCGGCCTTGAGCGACCTGCGCTCTTGGCGCCGTTACCCTTTCTGGCCGCGTGTCGTTGTTGCTGCTGGTCGTGGCATATGGAACTTTGTGGCCATGAATGTTGCCTCTAGCATTACCCATCCCCATGGCGCCGCTTCGTCCGTCGGGTCCAGCACCCACTGGTTTGCCATCGGCCTGCTGGTAGGGGTCGCGGTGATGCTCATTGCGCCAGCCTTCGTCAGAGGGCTGGTGATTCTCTTTGACCTTGTGGCTCTGGGCTGGTCGTCAATCATCCTCGGCTACGCCGACAGCGCGCGTGGGCGGTGGGTGCTCATCGGCACGGCGTTCCTCCTGCTCGGGATGTTCATCGGCGTTGTCCGCGGACTGAGGCATCTGGGTGACGCCGAATTCGCTGGCCGCCTCGGCAACATCCGTAGGCTAGGCCGCTACTTTTAGGCCGGAGGGATGCCTGCATCCCCAACCTGACGAAGCCGCTATGTTCGCGATACCGCCGAACGAAATGGAACTGCTGTGAACAGAATCGTGACGGGCTTTGACGAGAGCGGGAACCCGGCGATCATCGCGGCGGGCCAGCCGCCGACGGTCATCCACGCTGGCCGGTACACCACCACCGAGCTCTGGGTTTCCGGCGCAGGGCCGCTGTCAGCCGGCGTTACCGACACCTCCACCGGAGAGTGGGCGCTCGAACCGCCGCCCGGCGGAGCGTGCTTCCGGATCGTCGAGATCTCGTCTGATCAGCCTGGCACTGCCGAAGCTGGTGCCGCCGAGACCGGTGCCGACGCGCACTCGGAGTTCCAGGGCGCGCACGCGACTGACACGCTCGATTACGTGACGATCCTGCGCGGCGAGGTGACACTGGTTGTCGGCGGCACCGAAGTGGTGCTGCGACCCGGCGACTCGGTGGTGCAGCAGCCTGGCGTGCCGCACGACTGGCAGAACCGCTCCGGTGACACCGCGGTGATGGTCGGCGTCCTGCTCAGTGCCCGCTGAGGGTCGGCGGGACTTAGCCCAGCAGTCCGCGAGCGGTGCTACCTGCACCAGCAGCGTTGTGGACCGGGCTCGCCGATCGTCGCTAGTCCTTCAGACTGGCTGCAGTGATGGCGCGGCCTGTCAGCACGCTGGAGTAGACCACGGTTGTGGTCACCGAGCCCAGCCCTGCGATGCGACCGGTGGTGTGCTCTAGGTGCCGCATCGACCGGGCGACAACTTTCAGGATGAAGCAGTCTTCGCCCGTGACGTGGTGCGCTTCGATGATCTCGGGGGTAGTGGCGATCAGGTCGTGGAAGGGCTTGTAGTTGGCGGTTGGATAGCGCAGCCGGACGAAGGCTAGGACGTCCAGCCCGAGCTGTTCCGGACTCACGACGGCCGAGTAACCAGCGATCACGCCGCTGTCTTCCAGTCGCCGGACGCGTTCAGTGACAGCACTTGGCGACATCGACACAGCTCGTGCCAGTTCAGCGTAGCTGGCGCGTCCGTCGCGCTGGAGGGCCTCAATGAGACGCATGTCGACCTCGTCCGGGGAATGGGCGGCCATCCGCTACAAATACCGAGGAATCACTGGAAGATCAAGTGATCTGCCAGTGATCGCCAGTTCCGGTGTCAGGAGTTACGCCATAGCGTTTTTGGCTATGACAAGAGCGTTGACGAGCGCGGCACTTCGGGTGCCGCCCGCGGCTGCTGCCGATGCCGCATCATTCTTCACTGCCCGACTGGCCTGCCAGGCTGACGTCTCCGACGTGCACGCCTCCCTCGACTCCGGGCTGCCCGGCTTCGTCCTCCTCGACTCGCGTGGCGAGGATGCCTGGCGACAAGGGCACGTCCCGGGAGCACTGCATCTGCCAACCGACGACATCCCAGACCGCGCCGGCGAACTGCTCGACATCAACGTCCCGGTCATCACTTATTGCTGGGGCCCGGGCTGCAATGGCGCCACCCGCGCCGCGCTCGCGCTTGCGCAGCTCGGATACCGAGTTAAGGAGATGATCGGCGGCATCGAGTACTGGACCCGGGAAGGTTTCGCAGTGCAGACAGCCGACAGCCTCGAACGGCGTCCAGCCGATCCGCTGACCGCGCCCATCGGTTCCATCGCCTGCGCCTGCTGAGCTAACCGCTGTGAGCGGGCCGGCAACCTCATCGGCCGGGGCCCTTAGCTTCTACGCACCTTGTGCAGCAGTCCGCGTGCGATCAGGTTCAACTGGTCGCGCTTGCTGGGCTGGTTGTAAATAATGAAGTCGTCGAAGGGGTGGACTCCCTGCCTTTCCGCTACGGAACGGGCTGCCGCGCGAACCTCCTTGAGCTGGGCGACAGTCATCTCCAGGGGCCGCTCGTCTGGCTGGTACGTCGCCCCGAGCGGGTAGTCGCGGCCTGCCTGCCTGGTCATCTCGATGTGGCAGCCCAGCACGTGCGTGACGACACGGCTGTCGGCGAGGGCGACCATGCGGTCGAGGCTGGCAAGGAACTGAGCGAAGTCATAGGCGTACAGACGGCCGGGGTACACAGTGTCACCGGTGAGCAGGGAGCCGGTCCACCGGTCGTAGATGGTGATGGCAGCCTGATGGTGACCGGGGCTGCCCGTGACGTCCAGGATGCGCCCGCCCAGGTCGAACGTCACGACCTGCTCCGGCCAGTTCGTGAAGCCGAAGTAGCGCTGCACGGCGTCAGGCTCCCGGTTGACCACGGTCGTAGCGGGCCGGTCCGCGAACTGCGCGTCAGCCGCGACGTGGTCGTTGTGCCCGTGCGTGTGCGCGATGACTAGTTGATAGGTGTCGCGCGGATGCTGGGCAAGCCATTCGGCGATGAGCTGGTCGACGGTGGCGCGCAGCGGGAACTTCGCAGGGTCCGCCGTGGCGCCGGTATCCAGGAGCACCGCGCGCTCGTTGCCGAACAGCAGATAGAGGAACGGGGCCTCATAGTTCACCGATTTGCTCTGACGCAAGATGACCGTGTGCCGGTCGTAGTGATGGACCTGGATCGGCGGGTCGCCGTTGCGCCGCCTGGCGGATTCACCGTGGATCCACCTGACGTCCATCGAGCCCGCCGCGGGGGCTCGAGTCACGAAATCGATGCGACCGTCAGCCATCGGTGCTTCCTCGCTCGTCTGCTGGGTCGGGTTCTGACACAGATGTCAAAGCCATAACGTAGCGCGCGCCGACGGGCGGGAGGTGCGGCTGCGGGCGTAAACGTGGCCTAGACAAGCCGATCGCTCGACGCGCCTCGGGCCGACGAGGCGTCAGGTGTCGGCTACCTGTGCCAGCCCGCAGAGCACATCCCGCCCGCTAGCGCCCAGCGCACGGTGCTGATTCGCTATGCGAGTTCGCTGAGCCTTGCGGCGAGCGGCTCCAGCGCGGCGGCCGTGTGCGGCGGGCGCATGGTCACGATGCCCAGTTGCGCGCCCGCCTCGCCGAGCGCGGCCGCGGTATCGGCCGTCTGCGCGGGATCACCGGTGTACTGCACGTGGCTGGACAACAGGATCTCGGCTGGGTTGCGGCCGATGTCCGCGCAGTGCTGGTAGAGCACGTCCCTCGCGTGACGGAACTGCTCGGGAGTGCCGCCGACGAAGTTCCAGTGCTGGGCGAACCGAGCCGTGGTACGCAGCGTGCGCTTCTCTCCGCTGCCGCCAATGCAGAAAGGCGGGTGCGGCTGCTGCACTGGCTTCGGATTGCACCGCGCGTCAGTGAGCTGGTAGTAGCGACCCTTGAATGTGGTGGTCTCCTGCGGCGACAGGAGGCCGGTCAGCACCTCGCAGGCCTCCTCGAACCGGTCGCTGCGCTCCTTCGGGGAACCGAGCTCGATGCCGTACGCGCCGGACTCCTCGACGTTCCAGCCAGCACCGATGCCAAGCTCCACCCGGCCGCCGGAGATGATGTCGAGCGTGGCCACCATGTTGGCCAGAACGGCCGGGTGCCGGTAGTGGATGCCGGTGACCAGCGTTCCGAGGCGCAGCCGCGTGGTGGCCTGCGCCAGCGCGGTCAGCGTGGTCCAGCCCTCGAGGCACGGTCCCGATGAGTCACCAAAGATCGGGTAGAAGTGGTCGAATGTCCAGCCGGACTCGAACAGCTCGATGTCGTCCGCGGCGCGCCACACTTCGAGCATGGCCTGCCAGGTCGTGTGCTGCGGGGCGGTTTTGATGGCGAAGCGCATACCGGAGAATCTAGTAGGCAAGCTATCCGGGAACTACATGAGGGAGTGCAGATGGCGGACACGGTAGCGATCGTCGGCGGCCGGGTTGTGCCGATCAGCGGAGAACCGCTCGACAGTGGAACCATCCTGGTAGTCGGCGGGAAGATCACTGCCGTTGGTCCTGACCTGGACATTCCTGTAGACGCTACGGTGATCGACGCGGCTGGCGGCTGGGTGCTGCCTGGCTTCATCGAGGCGCACGGGCACGTCGGAGTGCACGAGGAGGCCGAGGGCTGGGCCGGGTCGGACAGCAACGAGCTGACCGAACCGGTGACCGCACAAGTGCGCGCACTGGACGCGATCAACCCGGCGGATCTCGGCTTCCGGGACGCGGTATCCGGCGGCGTGCTGGCAGTGAACGTCAACCCTGGCTCGGGCAATCCCATCGGCGGCCAGACGGCAGCGCTGAAGTGCTGGGGCCGGACAGTGGACGAGATGCTGCTGAAGGCGCCGGCCGGCATGAAGTCTGCCCTCGGCGAGAACCCGAAGCGGGTCTACGGCGAGCGCAAGCAATCGCCGTCCACCCGCCTCGGCACTGCCGCGGTTATCCGCGGTGCCCTCGTCGACGCGGCCAACTACCTCGCCAAGATCGACGCCGAGCAGCGCAAGCCCGAGAACGATCGCAAGTACATCGACCGGGACCTGAAACTCGAGGCGCTCGGCCGCGTGCTGAGCAAGGAGATCCCGTGGCGCCAGCACTGCCACCGTGCCGACGACATCGCCACGGCACTGCGGCTGGCCGAGGAGTTCGGCTACGACCTGGTCATCGACCACGGCACCGAGGCGCACTTGCTTGCCGACATCCTGGCCGCGAAGGACATCCCGGTCATCATCGGGCCGCTGTTCACTAGCAGGTCCAAGGTCGAGTTGCGGAACCGCTCCCTTGACAACCCCGGCAAGCTCGCGTCAGCGGGCGTGACCATCGCGATCACCACCGACCATCCAGTCGTGCCCATCAACTTCCTGGCCCATCAGGCCGCGCTGTCGGTCAAGCACGGGCTCGACCGCGACAATGCACTCCGCGCGCTAACCATCAACCCGGCCCGCATCATCGGTGTCGACGACCGGCTCGGGTCCATCGAGCCAGGCAAGGACGCTGATCTGGTTATCTGGTCCGGTGACCCGCTGGACGTGCTCAGCCGGGTCACCCGGGCCCTGATGGACGGCGAGGAGATCTATCGCTTCGAGGACGGCGAGGCGACCTTCGCGGAGCATTAACGGGCGATGATCATCCGTGGATGTGAGTTTTCTGCTGCCTGGGCAGCAGAAAACTCACATTCACCGGCAGCGAATAGCTGACAAACAGTTACAAAGCGGCGGTCGCTGCTGCTGGGGCTTGCCTCAAGCCGGCGGGGGGACGACTACCGTGCCGGTCGCGGACACTACGACGATGGGCTCGGCCAGCACGTCAGCGGCAGACGGGCTCCTGTCAGGCTGAGCACGGCACACCACCCGCGCCTCGAACGAGATAGCGCGGCTGCGCGTGCCGACTCTCGTCACCGTCGCCGACACCTCCAGCACGTCGCCGGCGATCACCGGTGCCCGGAACTGCACGTCCGAGTACGACGCGAACAATCCCTCGTCGCCGTCAGTCCGGATGCACGCCTCGGTCGCGACGTCACCGAACAGGCCGAGGACGTACGCGCCGTCTACCAGGTTGCCGCCGTAGTGCGCGTGACTGTACGGCACGTACCGCCGGTGCGTCACAGTGAGCCCGAGTCGCGGGTCGTCGCTCACGCGCTGGCACCGACTTTCTGATCCGTTTCCGTGGCGGCGCCGGCGGGTTCCCGGGCAAGTGCGTACGCCAGATAGCTCGCCACCTCACCCGGCGTGGTGCCCTTACCGAAGATCTTGTCGACGCCCAGCTCAGTCGCTATGGACGGGTCGAACCGCGGCCCGCCGACGACCAGCAGCGGCCGCTCTCGCCCTGAATCCGGCTCAGCCGCGCGGAACGCCGCCGACATCTCCTTAGCGTTGCTGATGTGCGCGTCCCTCTGCGTGACGACCTGGCTGACCAGTACCGCGTCCGCGCCCTCCGCCGTCGACCTCGCGACCAGGTCTGGCACCGCGACCTGTGAGCCGAGGTTGACCACCCGGATCTCCCGGTAGTACTCCAGGCCTTTCTCGCCAGAGTGGCCCTTCACGTTCAGGATGGCGTCGATGCCCACAGTGTGCGCGTCAGTGCCGATGCACGCGCCGACGACCACGAGCTTGCGACCCAGGCCAGTACGGATGCGCAGGTTCACCTCCGCCGAGTTCAGCAGCGGGAACTCGCGCTCGGTCACCGTCACCTGCGACAGGTCGACCAGATGCGACACCCGGCCGTACACGATGAAGAACGTGTAGTCCGG
>DATMMA010000485.1:0-11287 GCA_035570295.1 Streptosporangiaceae bacterium | reverse complement strand
GCCATGTACCACTACTACGGCTCCAAGGACGACCTGCTCTTCGAGGTGTACCACCAGGTCCTGACGATGCAGACCTCGCACCTGGACGAGATCGCGGCAGGCCCGGGGACAGCCGAGGAGCGACTGCGGGCCGCGGCTACTGACGTCGTGCAGACCAGCCTGGACAACCTGGACGACATGATCGTGTTCTTTCGCTCGCTGCACATGCTGCCGGAGGACAAGCAGACCCAGGTCCGGGCCGAGCGCCGCGCTTACCAGGAGAAGTTCAAGGCGCTGGTCGAGGAGGGTATCGCGGCCGGGACGTTCCGCAGCGACATCTCATCCGATATCGTCGTGCACTACTTCCTGAGCGTGGTGAACCAGCTCGGTTCCTGGTTCAGGCCCGACGGCTCGCTGTCGCCGGCTCAAGTTGGCGACCTCTTCACCGAGTTGCTGATCGGCGGGCTGGCCGTCCGGTAGACCCCTCGCCCGCACGATCGTCGGCCGATGCCACAGCAGCGGGCTGCCACCGGCATGCGGCAGCGGTTAGCAGAGACCGACTAACCGGACTGCCAAGATACGGCCGGCCTACGGCGGGTCTGGCACTCCCGGCAGCACAGGGCCGTTGGCCTAGACGATGGGATGGTCAACGTCAACGCCGCGGTCAGGGTGGCCGGAGCCGCCGGGGGAGCCCAGCGTTCCGGCGTACGGGCAGCCGAATAGCTGGGTGCCTTCAGGCCGCCGGCGCGCGGCGCGAACGGCGAAGAAGGCCGGGCTGGCCGCCGTAGCGCTAGTGCTCGCCGGAGCTCTCGCGTTCGGCTTGCTCATGCTCGCAACGCCCGATGCCGGTAACGCCCGGCAGCTTGCCCAGGCGTTTGACCGGGAGCACGGGGCCCCGTATCCCGGTGTCGTGGTGCCTTACCGCTTCGCCACGGCGCTTGAAGCCACCGAAGATCACCGGTTCAAGTCGGAGCCCGGCGTCGACCCCGTTGCGGTGCTGCGGGTCATCTACGGAGCCATGACCAGGCGGGGCGACCAGGGCGGCGCGACGCTTTACCAGCAACTGGCCAAGATGCTGTACACGCCCGGCCAAGCGAGCCTGACCGCAGAGGCAGAGCAGATAGCACTCGCGATCAAGCTCAAGTACACCTACAGCGGCCCGGAGATTCTCCGGTTGTATGCCGACGTGGCCTACTTCGGCCACGGGTTTTACGGGCTGGAGGAGGCAAGCTGCGGCTACTTCGGCGTGCAGCCGGACCGGTTGTCGTGGCCGCAGGCGGCCATGCTGGCCGGGCTTGTCCAGGGGCCGAGCGCGGATGACCCGATCGATCACCCGGCCGCCGGACTCGTCCGCGAGCAGCATGTACTAGGCAGGCTGGTGGCCGTCGGGGCGATCAGCAAGTCACAGGCGAACGCCTACCTGCGGATTCCGCTCAGGACGCTGCTGGCGAGCGCGGGCGCCTGCACCGGCTAGCTAGCGCGGCGTGTCTGCCGTCCGGCGCGTCAGGACCGGCGGTGCGCTCCGGGCGCGCGCGGACGGTCAGGGACCCTGGCCCTGGCCTCCCCGGAGGCGTGGTGTGTGATGGGCGCGGCGCCGACCATCGCGGCCAGGTCCTGCGCTCGGTCTTCGACTGACTCTCCTGCGGCTAGGACGGGAGTGTCAGCCGCGGTCCAGACCCACTTGCGGTAGGACCAGAAGCGGAACAGCGTGCCGAGCCCGGTGCCGACGACGAGGGCGATGTTGTACCAGACGACGTCGTGCCGGACCCCGAACAGCTCGGTCACGCCGATGCAGGCATAGTAGATCACCAGGCCGATGCCGTTGAGCACGAAGAACACGACCGAGTCCCTGGTGGTGCCCTGGCCCTGACGGTGCCGGAAGGCCCAGCGGCCGTTGCCGAGATACGTGACCCTGGCCACGATCGTGGCGATCGTAATGGCCTTGTACTCGCCGATGCCCTTAAGGGCGTTGGCTATGCCGAAGGTCACGATCGTGCCGATGAGGCCGACTACGAGGAACTTCGCACCTTCGTGGATCAGTTGGCGGAACCGCTCGTAGAGCCCGCTGATGGTGCTCACCTCTGGGAACCTGCCTCCTGACCTGTCCGCGTTCCGGGCGTGACCATGTGAGACTACCGCGTGCCGCCCGTCACTTATGGGGTGCCCGCCTGGACTGCCAAAATACCCTGACAGCCGGGTAAATCGTTTTCGAACTGTCGGACCCGTTGGGTAAGGTCACGCACGTGCCAGATCCCGACGTCCTCATCCGTGCCCGGGGCCTGACGAAGCGGTTCGGCAAGTTCACCGCAGTTGACGGCATAGATTTCGAGCTCCGGCGCGGTGAGGCTTTCGGTTTCCTTGGCCCTAACGGCGCGGGTAAGTCCTCGACGATGCGAATGATCGGATGCGTGTCGCCGCCAAGCGGAGGCGAGCTGACCATACTCGGCCTCGACCCGGTGACCGATGGCTCGGCCATCCGGGCCAGGCTGGGAGTGGTACCGCAGGAAGACACCCTGGACGTCGAGCTGACCGTGCGGGAGAACCTCCTGGTCTACGGCCGCTACTTCGGCCTGGCGCGGGCTGTCATAGCCGAGCGCACCAGCCGGCTGCTGGATTTCGTGCAGCTCTCAGACCGCGCAGATGATCATGTCGAGCCGCTGTCGGGAGGGATGAAGCGCCGGCTGACGATCGCCAGGTCGCTGATCAACGAGCCGGAGATCCTGATCCTGGACGAGCCGACCACCGGCCTTGACCCGCAGGCGAGGCACGTGGTCTGGGACCGCCTGTTCCGGCTGAAGCAACAGGGCGTGACGCTGATCCTGACCACTCACTACATGGACGAGGCCGAGCAGCTCTGCGACCGGCTGGTGGTGATGGACGGCGGCAAGATCGCCGCGGAGGGCTCGCCACGAGAGCTGATCGAGACCTACTCCAGCCGCGAGGTGCTGGAGCTGAGGTTCAGCACGTTCGAGCACGACCAGGCGGCTGACAAGCTGGCGGCCGTGCCTGCCGAGCGGACCGAGGTGCTCGCCGACCGCGTCTTGCTGTACGTGGGCGACGGAGACGCGGCGATGGCTTCGGTCCGTGGCCTCGGGCTCGAGCCGCTGACCTCTCTGGTGCGTCGCAGCACGCTGGAGGACGTGTTCCTGAGGCTGACCGGCCGGCGGCTGGAGGACGGGTGACCGTCCCGGCTCTGCGAGTCCGCAGGTCGCAGGCCGGTACCGGGGTAGCCGGGCCTTGGCAGATGGCGGTCCGGGCGTTCCAGTCCTGGCTGGTTAACTACCGGCGCACCTGGCGGGGGACGATCTACTCCAGCGTCCTGATGCCCGTGCTCTACCTGGGGGCCATGGGCCTGGGCCTCGGCACGCTGGTAAATCATCACGGCACTGCCGGACTTGGCGGCGTGAGTTACCTTGACTTCCTCGCGCCCGGTCTGATGGCGGCGACCGCGATGCAGACGGCGATGGGAGAGTCCCTGTACCCGGTGTTCTCTGCGGTGAAATGGCAGCAGACCTATCAGGCCGCGGCAGCGACGCCGCTCAAGCCCGGCGACATCTTCCGCGGCCATTTGCTCTTCACCACGATGCGCCTGGTCATGAACATGGTGGTCTTCCTGGCGATCATGTCGCTGTTCGGCGCGGTCAGGTCGGCCTGGGTGGTGGCCGCAGTTCCGGTGGCGGTGCTGACCGGGCTCGCGTTCGCCACGCCGTTGGACGCATTCGCCGTCAGTCAGAAGAAGAATGACCAGGCCTTCGCGGTCATCTTCAGGTTCGGCATGATCCCGCTGTTCCTGTTCTCCGGCACTTTCTTTCCGGTGACTCAGCTGCCCGGCTGGATCCGGCCGCTCGCGTACGCGACGCCGCTGTGGCACGGTGTTGCGCTCTGCCGCGCGCTAAGCCTCGGAAGCGCGGACCTGGTCGGTTCGCTTGGTCACATCGCCTATCTGACAGCGATCGCGGGCCTTGGCCTGATTGCGGGAGAGCGTGCTTACCGGCGGAGGCTGCATGTCTGAGCAGTCCCTGTCCGGGCAGACACTGCGGCAACTCCCGCTCCGCATTCTCCCCGTTCCACTATTGCTGGCCCGGCGCGCCGGTCTTGGCGGGCGCGGCAGCGCTCACCTGATCGAGCGGCACGCGCGGGTCTACCGGCACACCTGGCTGATTCTGGCGTCTGGCTTTTTTGAGCCGCTGTTCTACCTGCTATCGATCGGCGTCGGTATCGGCGAGCTGGTAGGCAAGGTCACGTTCGCCGGGCACTCGGTGGGATTCACTAGCTTCGTGGCGCCCGCGCTGCTCGCGACATCCGCTATGAACGGAGCGATCTTCGACTCGACCTTCAACATCTTCTTCCGGCTCAAGTACGCCAAGCTGTACGACGCCACGCTGGCAACGCCGATGGGCCCCGGCGACGTGGCGCTCGGCGAGATCGGCTGGGCACTGATCCGGGGCGGCCTCTACGCGTGCGCGTTCATGGTCATCATGCTGGCGATGGGCCTGGTGCACTCGGCCTGGTCGGTGCTCGACATCCCGGTCGCACTGCTGATCGGCTTCGCATTCGCCGGCGCCGGGATGGCGGCGACCACGTTCATCCGCAGCTGGCAGGACTTCGAGTACGTCACGCTGGCGACACTGCCGATGTTCCTGTTCTCTGCGACGTTCTACCCGCTGAGCGTGTACCCGCGGACGATCCAGCTGGTGGTCGACTGCACTCCGCTGTACCAGGGCATCGCGCTGCTGCGCGGCCTGACCCTCGGTGTCGTCAGTCCCGGATTGTTGTGGCACGTGCTGTACCTGACCGTCATGGCCACCGTCGGGCTTTCGGTAGCCAGCCGCCGGATCAGCAAACTGCTCCTTCGGTAAGCGGCCGGAGAACGCTACGCCGCGATGGCCGGCGCGAAGCGCAAGCCGATGCTGAGCTTGCGGAGCACAGACCGGAGCCAGAGGGCCGAAGCCACGATTCCGGCGATGATGAGCACGACAGTGGTGGCAGCCCAGACCGATACGTAGGACGCGAGCGGGACGGTCGCCAGCAGGACCCCCAGGCTGACGGCTAGCAGCAGGAATACCCCGGCCCACAATACGGTCACATGCTGGAAGAACCGGTGCATGCGCGGCTGGTGGATGTCCGGGCAGCGCAGCCCGATCACCTCGCCAGCCAGGCGGGCAGCGATCGGGCTGTGCCCCCGCGCGGTGCGGGCGAACACGATGCACAAGGCGAGGTTCGCTATCGGGAAGTGCACCAGAAAGATCAACAAGTTCCCGGTCGCGATCGCGGCCGCGGTCTGGACGGTGAGCACGGCTATCGAGATCATCACCAGGCTGGGAACGGACCCGGTCAGGACCTTGCGAGCGCCGGCCGTCAGCCAGATGGTGGCAAGCATCGCCCACAGGCCGGCATCCCGCCCGCCTAGCCACGCGGCCACGGCATACCCGGCGACCGGAAGCCCGAAGGATTCAGCGGCATTCCAGCCGACAGTTCGCATCAGCTGAATCGGCCGGGGCAGTTCGAGGCACTCCGACATATCTCCAGGCCGACCGGGGCGCTTGCCTGCCGTGATGGTCGCGCATCCGTCACGGTGCAGCTCTGCCGCGGGCTGGGCCATCGATATAGGGTTCCTTCCGGTCCGGCGCTTGTGCTGGCCTGTCGGCGGGCGGTGGAAGCAGAAGCCAGTCTCGCCGAGATGCTCAGGGTAGCCGGTCGGCGTCGTAGATCTGCTGAATCCTCCGGATGGTCTTGGCGAGTTTGTCTGGCTTCAGGCGTCGTAGCTACTGGCCCCAGGGTCAGTGCTGAGCGGTGTCCAGGGCGGGGATGCGCCGCAGCCAGGCGGTGAGCAGACCACTGACGGTCAGCAGAAGCAGCGCGAGCGCAGCCACTGCGGGCCAGGCGTCCAGGGTCCAGGCGCGGCCAGACAGGCTGCCGAAGACCGAGGACCCGAGGTAGTAGGCGAACAGGTACAGCGATGCGGCCTGCCCGGAGGGAACGCCCCCGGCGTGGGCACGCGCGGGTATCCACCCGCTGGCCACGCCGTGCACGGCGAAGAACCCGGCCGTCATCACCGCCAGGCCGAGCACGACGGCGGGCAGGGAACCTGGCAGCGTGAGCAGCACTCCCGCGCAGGCGACCAGGCAGCCGACCGGGACCACCGCGCGGCGGGAGAAGCGCTCGGCCGCGCGCCCGGCGATTGCCGAGCTGAGTGTGCCGACCGGGTAGACGAGGAAGACCAGCCCTGCAGCCGCGACGCTCAAATGGAAGGGTGCGGATGTGAGCCGGAAGCCCATCGCGTTGTAGACGGCCACGAAGGCGCCCATTGAGCAGGCGCCGACGGCGTAGAGCGCCAGCAGCGCCGGGTCAGACACAGCCCGCCGGGTCATCTCCGCCAGGTGGCCGATGCGGGCGGGTGCGGGCGTGAAGTTGCGCGACGGCGGCAGCGTGATCATGACGATGGCCGCGCAGACCAGGCCAAGGCCCGCGATGGCCGCCAGTGCCCACCGCCAGCCGGCGAGTTCGGCGACCGCGCCGGCGATGAGGCGGCCGGTCATCCCGCCCAGGGCGGTGCCGCCGACGTACAGGCCTGCTGCCCGGGCATAGGTGCCCGCATGCAACTCCTCGCGAAGGTATGCGGTGGCGGTCGCCGGCAGCCCGGCAAGTGCGATTCCCTGCAGTAGCCGCAGGCCAAGAAGCACGTCCCAGTTTGGCGCCAGTGCGCATGCGACTCCGGTGACGGCGGATGCGATGAGCGAGAGGCGGATGAGCCGGGTACGCCCTAGCAACTCTGAGACGGACCCGGCCACCAGCAGGCATGCACCGAGGCCGGCCGTGGTCACGGACAGCGACAGAGTGCTCTGCGCGGCGGAGACGGAGAAGGTGTGCGCGAGCTCCGGCAGCAGCGCCTGCGTGCTGTACAGCAGCGCGAACGTCGCCACTCCTGCGGCGAACAGCGCGACCGCGATTCGCCGGTACCCCGGCTCGCCGCACCGGTAGCCCTCGTGGCGCCCGGTGCCGGAGCCTGATTGCGCTGTCTTGCCTGATGCTGAGATCACGTGACCACTCTGGGTTTCGCAACCCCATGCGTCAAATGCATGAAAACTATCTTTCCCATGCAGTGTACGTATTACCGTGGGGATGTGCAGATCGACGATCTACGCCGGCTGATCGTGCTGGCTGATCAGGGACAGGTCACCGACGCCGCCGCGGCACTGCGGATAAGCCAGCCGAGCCTGTCGCGGCTGCTCATCCGAGCGGAGAACGAGCTCGGCACCCGCCTGTTCGAGCGGGATGCCAGCGGCGTGCGGCCTAACCCCTATGGCCAGGTGGTCCTCGCCGCAGCGCGCGACATTACCCACCGATATGACCAGCTGCGCGAGGATCTCGCGGGGCTGCTCGACCCGGACTCCGGCACAGTGCGCCTGGCGTTCCTTGACTCGATAGCCACGTCCCTGGTGCCACGCATCCTGCACGATTTTCACCGTGAAGCGCCGCGCATCCGGGTTGTACTGCGTCAGGAGCCAGGCCATGAAATGCTGCGCGACCTCACTTCAGGCACGTCCGAGGTAGCGATCATCTCTCCGCGCCCGCAAGCCCCATACGGCTGGCTGCCGGTGCAGCGACAGCGTCTCGTGCTCGTCGTTCCCGAAGGGCACCGGCTCGCCCCGCGCCGCCAGGTTCGGCCAAGCGAACTAGCGGACGAGGAATTCGTGACCGTGCCACGCGGCTTCGGGTTCCGCTCCGTGACCGACGGCCTCCTGGAAGCCGCAGGCGTGCGGACGCCCCACGTATCCTTCGAGATCGGCGACCTGCTCACCATCGAAGGGCTAGTGGGCGCCGGCCTGGGGGTAGCCATCCTGCCCGAGCAGTTCGCCGGTGTCTCAGGCACGGTCGGCATCCCCCTCACCGCCACCGGCAGCGAACGCGTCATCGGCCTCACCTGGCGGACCAACTACCCGCTCACCCCAGCAGCAGCACGATTCCTGCAGTTCCTGCGAGACGCCGGGCCACTCGACTAACGGCGCACCTCGCAGCCGCGCAGTTGCGCCGAGCGGGCAGTAGCGTGGGTGCGTGGCACAGGCGCTGGCGAGGTATGACGAGTACGCCGAGCGGTACGAGCAATGGATCGGCGACGCGCCGCCACTCATCGCGGCGCATTCCGGCCTGCTGCCTGCCTTGACCGGCAAACGGGTCCTGGACATCGCCTGCGGGCAGGGCCGGCTGAGCCGCTATCTGGCCCGGATGGGAGCCGACGTTACCGGCGTAGACATCTCGGCTGCCATGTTCAGCAAGGCGCGCGCGACTGGCCCGGAGGATATCGCCTATCTCCGCGGCGACGTTACCGGGCAGCCCGCCTGGTGGGACGGGCGGCCGTTCGACGGCTGTACCTGCGAGCTGGCGCTGATGGACATAGATGACCTGGAGGGCACTCTAGCTACCGTGACGCGGGTGCTGCGCCGGGGCGGCTGGTTCGTCGCATCGATCGTGCACCCGTGCTTTCCCGGTAGCGAGAAAGGCCGGAGCAGCTGGCCGCCGGGAGAAGGCTACGACCGCGAAGGCTGGTGGACCTCGCCGGACCAGAATCCCGACGGCGTCCGGATCCGGGTCGGCGCAACGCACCGCAAGCTGTCCACCTTCCTGAACGCCCTGTCAGACGCCGGGCTGGACGCCGAGCGTTTTGTCGAGCCGCCAGCTCCGGTTCCGACGTACCTGCTATGGCGATGCCGCCGCTGTTGAGCGGGTGCCCGCGCCAGCGGATCGGGGACGCGCCAGTGCCGCTGGCCGAGTGAGGGCATCGATGGTGGCTGGCACGAAGGCAGCATCGTCCGGCGTGCCTAAGCGTCAGGAATCTGGCTGGATGCGCTTTCGGTAACGGCCTCGTCATCGGTTGTAGCCGAGTCGCCCGACTGCTCTCGCGGCCCGTGCCCGGCCAGGGCCACTATCGATGCCATCAAGCCGGTGTCGATGTCGCCGACAAGCTCCCAGGCCCGGGAAATGCCGAGAATCAGCGAGGCAACCAGGGCGTAGCCGATCGCGTCCGGGGGATTGCTGATCGGCCCGGCGAGCGCGACGATGCCGGCGATCAGCTCGGTGCCGAAGATCAGCAGCAAGATGGTTATCAGGCTGACCTGACTGCTCTTCTGGCTTGCTGTCGCGGGGCTGGTCAGGATGGAGCGCATCGCGGCCGCCGTGAAAGCGATGCCGATAACGCCGAGCGCAACCGACGGGTAGCCCACGTTCGTGCCAGGCACAAGACTGAACAGCGACACCGCAAGAGCGTTGCTGAAGGCCAGCAGGGCGGCAGCAGCCCTGGTCTGCCGGATGACCCGCGGACCGAGGTCCCGCTCCCGCCGCGGTGCCACCGACAGCGCGACGAAGAGAAGTCCCGTCAGCGCGCCCGCCGAGCCTGCGATCGCCACGAGCATGTCGCGGTAGTCCCCTGGGATCATCGCGCCAAGATATCCCGAACTCCACGCCGCCAACCCGGCCATCCCGGCCGCCGGCTTGACCTGCCGGGCATCCGCAGGCAGCTAAGCGTCAGCCGGCTTGCCGGGCTAGCTGCTCCAGCCGCGCGTGCAACCGGGGTACGAACGTCTCATGCTCGGGTTTCATCAGCACGCTGCGCAGGATCCTGGCTTCGCGGGCGTCCGCCGCGATCGCCGGATGCCGGCGACGGAAGGCATCGGCGGTGACCCGCAGCGTGCTGAGAAAGACGGGCTCGTCCGGATCGGTCATCCCGGCCTGCAGCACTCGCGCCGAGGCCGCGTCAATAGCGGCGGCACTGCGACTGCGGGGAGCCGGGAAATAACTGACGATGTCGAGCTCTGGCTGCTGGTACAGATCCAGGTCAGCAGACGATCTGAGCAGTGCCGCCCAGTCCAGCGCCGCCCGGCGGCCCGCGGCTAGTACCTGGCCGAGCCCGTCTGGCGATGGTGGCAGGATCCGGAACGTCAGCCAGAGCGCGGCAGCCGCGGCCCCTGCCCTCGAGCATTCAAGGCTGATCTCGCCTAGGTGCAACTCGCCGGAGGTGAAGTACGTGTACGGCGAGTCGTGCAAGTAGAAGCGCCCGACAGCCGGGTCGGCGAACACCACCGCGCCGCAGCCGTATGGCTGCAGACCGTGCTTGTGCGGATCGACGACGACCGAGTCGCAGTCGGCGATGGCCCGCCACGGTGCAGGATCGAGCCCGGCCGCGCCGTCCTGCCCGGCCAGGAGCGTGAAGAACCCTCCGTAAGCCGCGTCGACGTGCACGCGCACCCCATGCCGCCGGGCAATCGCCAGCACAGCGTGTACCGGGTCGATCGCGCCGAGTCCCGTCGTGCCAGCGGTCGCCACCACCGTGCCGATCCGGCCGCCGGCCAGCAGCTCGTCCAGCTCGCTGAGGTCCATGCGGCCGGCCGCGTCGGTGCCCACGGCAGTGCCGTCGATCCCGAGGACCCCGCACATCCGGCCGTGCGTGTAGTGCGCTTCGGCGCTGTAGGCGACGCCGAGCCCTGGATGGGACTCCCTGGCTACATACAAGGCCTCGAGGTTGGCGATCGTGCCACTGGTGGTGAGATGCCCCAGGTGCTCGGAGTAGCCGAACATTGCCGCAAGCTGGCTGACGACCTCCTTCTCCAGGGCGGCCGTCGCCGGCCCGCCGTCGAGGGCGTGGTTGTTCGGGTTGATCAGCATGGCGGCGAGATAGCCGACCACGGCTGCCGGGTGTGGCGGCTTGAGCATCTGCCCGGCGTAAGCCGGGTGGAAGAACGGGTAGTTGTCCGTCAGCCGGCGGGCAAGCTCGGTGAATGCGGCCGCGAAGCGCTCGTCGCTGACCTGAGCCGAGTCATGTGCGGTGTACCTGCCGAATCCGTCTTGCCAGTCCTGCACGGCCCGGGCCGCATCACTCAGCCAGCGCGTCAGATCCACAGTCCGCCTCTCGCTCGCCGTCGCCAGCGTTGACGCGGCCGCGATCGATAATCGCACGACGTCGGCCGTGTCCCTGGCCCTGGGTCACGGCGGCCGCAACGACGCCACCGCACGCAATCGCCGCGCCGGCGAGCTGAACGGCAGTCGGTCGCTGATGGAGGATGATCGCTGCCAGCACCATTGCCAGAGCTGGCTGGAGCAAGAGCAGCATGGACGACAGCGCGGCTGGCAGCCCGGGCAGCGATGAAGTGATGAGAAGCCAGCCGGCAATCTGGACCACGACCGCCAGCAGGAGCAGCCAGCCGAAAGTATGCCAGGGAACGGCAAGCTGCAGTCCGCCGAAAGCGAGGCCGAACAGCAATGTCCCGACGGTCGCTCCCGCGGTTGCATCAAAGACCTGACCGGCTACATGCCC
>DATMMA010000484.1:0-13562 GCA_035570295.1 Streptosporangiaceae bacterium | reverse complement strand
TGCGGGGCTGAGTCTTTCTGTGGCATCTGCGCGTTGCAGATGGAACCGATCACTGCCCCGCCGCACCATCGTCCTGTTAGCGGCCTTAGCAGCTGGCGCTTACTTCATCGGCCGCAAGTACGTCAACATCGGTCATCGCGGCCCTGGACGTGAAGAGTCTCTCCGACCCTAGTTCATGCTCGGCCTGACGATCCTCGGCGTGATCGCCCTCGTCGGCGCTGCTGGAAATAGCGGTTAGTAGCGATAGCCGAAGCGTGGCGTTCAGCATCCGCGCAAACCGGCTCCACCAGGCAAGACGCCACGCTCCGATATCGCCAGCGGCTGGTTGACACCCGTAGCTGACGCCTATTGACAACAACTCACGGTCCAGTCTTACCGCGGTCTTCGTCACCTTGAAGCTCGTCGCTGATCTTGCCGAGAGCGTCTCGCTGGCCTTCCCGATCCTCATGGGTATAGATCTCGAGCGTCAAGGCCTACCGTGCGATCCTCAGTGTCTTAATGGCCGAATGGGACGGGTTGGCATCGGCCTTGCCGCGGTAAGCCGCCCGGATGCGGTAGGTGCCGCGTTTGAGCTGCCGGTTCTTCAATACACAGCTACCACGCCCGGTTCGCAGCGTGATGACGCACAGAGTGGTGTGGCCGGCTGCCACGGCAACGGTTCCTCTCGGCACGGCGCCGGTTGCCAGCTTGACGGCGACGGTTAGCCGCTCGTGTCGTTCGTGCCGGTAGGTCACCCGGCCGCGGGACAGGGTCAAGCTAGTTGCTGAGGGTGCCCGAGCGACCGTGATCGTGGTCGCTGGGGACTGGGAGTCGAGGTAGCTCGAGTCTCCGCTGTAGCTGGCGGTCAGGTCGTAGCGGCCGCCCGGCAGGCTGCTCGATTGCAGCGTGCAGGTGCCGGTCGCGCCCGTCAGCGTGATAGTGCACAGCCGGTCCGGGCCCGCTGTGACCGCGACGGTGCCCGTCGGCGTGCCTACTTCCGGCGAGCTCACGGTGACGACGATCTTCTCGGCGTTCTCGTCGCCGTAGGTGAGCTGAGGCCTGGACGCCGTGAGCCTCGTCGCAGACGCGGTTGCCTCGTTGGCGACGAACGCGGACGTGGCCGTACTCGTCCCCAGGAAGCCGCCTGCGCTGCAGTAGCCCGCTGCGGCGCAGGACACGGCCTGGACGCCGGAACTGTGTCCCGCCACCGCAAGTCCTGGCAGGGTCTTCGCGGCTGCCCACGTGCCCGCCGTCTCGCTGACGACAAAGCCCGTCGTCGAATAGTCACCGCCGGCGGTGCAGTAGCCAGCCGCGCCGCAGGACAGCGAGTTCACGATGGGCTCGCCTCCGGGATTAAGCCCCGAGACCGGGCTCGCGGTTCCCCAGCTGCCGCTGACCTCGCTGACCACGAACACCGAACTGATAGGGCCGGGGCCATAGATGTCCCCGGCTGCCGCGCAGTTGCCCGCCGACGAGCACGACACCCACAGAGCCTGCGCGAAGCCTGTGCCTGCCAGTGCCGAGGTGCCTGGTATCTCCGCAGCGTCTCCCCACACTCCGGCTGTTTCGTCCGCGGCGACGGCTAGGACTCCGTTGGAACCGACGGCAGCGCAATAACCGGGCGCAGGGCACGACATGGACACGGGCGCGAATATGTCGAGAAGGTTCGTCGCGGCCGACCAGGCGCCGTTGGTTTCGTTGGCGACCCAGCCTCCGCCGTTGTCGTCACCTCCCGCGCTGCAGTTGCCAGCCGTAGCACAGGAGATCGCGGTGGCGGTCGCTTCGGTCCCGCTGCTGGCGGCAAGACCCGGCACCGCCCGCGCCTGACCCCAAGTACCGTTCGTCTCAGACACGACAAACACGCCCAGGGTGTTACCAGCTTCGGAGTACTGGCCGACTGCGGTGCAGTCACCGGCGCTGGGGCAAGAGAGTGCGGTGATCTGGGACCCGGAGACCGATCCCAGGCTGCTCACACCGGCCACGGGCTCGGCATTGCCCCAGGTACCGTCGCTCTGGCTGACGACGAACGCAGTGTTCGTGTTGCCGTCGTCATACCAGCCGCCGGCGCTGCAGTCGCCAGCCGCGCCGCAGGAAATCACACTGAACTGGACGTCACCGCCAGTGTTGAGCTGGGCCAGGCCGGGAATCGCCCGGACGGCGCCCCACTGGCCGTCGGTCTCGGTGACGGCGATTCCCTCGACGACGGTGCTATTCCCGGAACGGGCGTATACGCTCCCTATCGCTCCGCAATAGCCGGCCGCCGCGCACGAGATCGATGAGATGCCAGGAGGCGCGACCGACGGCGCAGGCCTTACGTTCAGCACTTTGGCCGGACCCCAGGTCCCTCCAGCCGGGCTGCCATCGACACTTGCCTGCGCGGACCCGGCCGCCGCGATGACTAGGGGCGATGCCACCGTCAGGACGCCGACTGCGAGCACCGTCAGGCCCGACCTCATAATCCCCATGGCAGCACCTCCGGCTAGGACAGCCCGTAGTCCTGCAATAGCCTGCGGCATTCAGCGGCCCAAGCTCACCCGTGCGGCATAAGTACAGATAAGAATTCTTTCTATGCTTTATTGCTAGACATATGTTCAATGGGGTTTGTACACGGAGCCTCCAGTTGGAGGCCTGCGCGGGTTGAATCCGCCACCGCAGCAGATGGCATGCGGGCACTTGTCGCGGCTCGGCTGAAGACAGGTGTCCGATGTACTCCACGCTCGAGAGCGCCTGTCAGCCGGTTCCGCGTGTGCATTAGCCGAGGGCGCATCCGACGTCAGCTGCCCCACTGCGCGGCCTACGACGAGGACCCCAAAACCCGTAGCACCTGCTCGCCTCGCCCGGTACGGTCTCGAGCGTGTTCGCACTGCGAGCAGCCCAAGAGTTCCGCGCCCGGCCGCCCCGGCCGTTCCCCCGCTGAGAGCAGGTTTCGTCAATGGCATGTCGTATCAGTGAGCTCGTGCTCGGTTGCCGCGACCCCGAGGTGCTGGCGCGGTTCTGGTGCGAGGTCCTGGACTTCGTAGTGCTCGATCGCGAAGAGGACGGCAGCCTCGAGATCGGGCCCCGCGAAGGGTTCGGCGGCCCGCAGCCGACGATTATCCTCAGCCGCAGGGACGAGCCGGAGCAGGGAAAGCCCCGGCTGCACATCGACGTCAACGCCACCGATCGCGATCAGGACGCCGAGCTCGAACGCCTCCTGAAGCTCGGGGCGCTCCCGGCCGACATCGGCCAGACCGGCGAGGAGTCCTGGCACGTTCTTGCCGACCCCGACGGCAATGAGTTCTGCCTGCTCAAGGCGCGCCTCAACCCGCTCTGACGGCGCTTTGTCCCCGGTGCGGCCCTGAAGGAAGGATCCGGGACACCGTCGGGCACGAGCTCAACCGGACGGCGTGACCGAGGACCACACGCCGAACCACTGCTCGGCACCGTACTCTTCGAACCGCTCCACCTCGGTGAACCCCAGCTTCGCCGCGAGGCGCATCGAGCGGTCGTTGGCGGTCTGGGTGCAGAGCACCACCGGCTCGCTGGGAAGCGCGCCGGCGAACCAGTCGAGTGTCGCTGCGCACGCCTCGGCAGCGTATCCGCATCCCCACGCTTCCGGCAGGAACATGTAGCCGAGCTCGGCCTCCCCTGCATCCGGACGGACGTGACCTGGACGCTCTGCCTCTCGCCGATCGAGCGTGATCATGCCGATCATCGCCCCGTCGAGATCGACCACGAAAAGGCCAGGGCGCGCCCTGGGCACTTCAGGCACAGCGCGCTCGAGCTCATCACGCGGTCGAGGGCCGCCGATGTAGGTGCCCACCTCTGGCGAGGCGAACAGCTCGATGACCGCCGCACGGTCCCGGGCCTCGGGCTCACGGAGCACGAGCCGCTCTGTCCTGATTGGGGCAGGTGGCCAGGCGACGGGTCCGAGCTCAGTCATGGCTGGCAATTTATCGCGCCAGTCGCAGTGGCGAACTGAGCATGGTCCGAGATCATCTGAGCGTTCCTGGCCGGAACGTGCAGCTTCTTCAGCGCGCCTGCGTCTTGGCCCACGCCTGACGACACAGGTCGGCCTAACGCACGGTCGGGATTAAGCGGACGCTGAAGTTGACCATCTCCAGTGACTAGGTACCTGGTGGCCGAGGAGTGCCTCGAAGCGGCGCAGGTCGGCGGCAAGGCGCGGCTCGCATCAGCACGGCCAGTGTGCCGATGTCGTCGGCTTGATTCGTGTCGGACGCGATGCGGTTGGCCCGCACGCGTCCGCATCTGACGCAACGATGGATGATCGCCAGTCCCTTGCCGCGCCTGTGCTCGATCCGCTCTGGGCGCATCAGGCCGCCGCAGTCGGATGCACGATCACCTGGCTCGAGGTCGAGATGCTTTGACCACAAACAGGCTGGGCAGTGATTGCGATAGCTCCCGTTGGTCAGTGGCGCTACCGCTGTGCCGCAGTTCTCACAGTTGAAGCCCTGATTCTGGGCAGCCCTGCTGATGGCTCTGCCTCCGGATTGAAGAAGCGATCTTCAATCCGAGTGCAGGGTTCCGTTTTACTCTTGCGGCCGCGACCTGGGCCTATCCAGGCTGGCCGCTCCCAGGCTTGGCGCGAGCGAGGGACCGATTCACCGCCCGTTCCCCCTCGTCAGGGGTCAGCGATTACTTCCGCTTCCTGCATTCACCGGGGCTTTTCTCATCCCGCGGATCCGTACCTCGACCGGGTTTGCTCGATTGTCCCGGTCACTGTCAGCCAAGCATCCTCAGCTGCCAGCGGTAGGTGTCGTCCCGTCCGCACTGGCGTCGGCGTCCGTCCCCTGGCCTCAGAGCCCGAAAGTGAACGCTGCGCGCGCTATCTCCACTAACACCTCCCCGCTAGTCGACATGGCCGATTTCAGCAACCGTGCGCGCGCCTTGGCAACTGAAATACGGCCGCGCTGCGCCGGTTCACCTGGCGAGCGGCGTCCTGTACCGTCTGGGCTGTGCAGGACGACGCTCCGCCGGCCTTTGTCGTGATCGGTGAGGCTCTCATCGACCTCGCCCCGCCTGCCGAGGACGGGTCAGCCGTCGCCAGGCCCGGCGGGAGTCCCATGAATGTGGCCGTCGGGCTCGCCAGGCTCGGTCAGCGCACCGCATTCGCCGGACGCCTTTCGGAGGATCCGTTCGGGACCATACTCCGGCGGCATCTCGAACGATCAAGGGTCGACCTGCGGCACGTCGCGCCGGCCACCGAGCCAAGCACGATCGCGCTCGTGGAACTAGCCGGAGGCCACGCGACGTACCAGTTCTCACTTGGCGCTGACTTTCAGTGGTCAGCGGACGAGCTCGCATTCCTGCCCGGCGGAGCCCGCGCCGTCCACTTCGGCTCGCTGGCATCCTGGCTGCCTCCCGGAGACGCCGCCATCGCAGGGGCCGTCAGCAGGCTGCGACGCAACGAGTCGGTGCTCATTTGCTACGACCCGAATGTCAGGCCCTCGCTCCAGCCTGACCACGTGAGCGCGCGTCGCAAGATCGAGCAGTCCGTCAGCATGTCCCATATCGTCAGGGCCAGCCTGGATGATGTGCGCTGGCTCTACGGGCAGGGAGCGGACGCTGACGCCGTTGCCCGAACGTGGCTCGCTCTGGGAGCCAGGCTCGTCGTCATCACGATGGACGCCGACGGCGCGACCGGCTGGGCACCAGGGCAGCCGCCGGTCAGCCGGCCGGCGTTCCGGGCTGTCGTCATGGATACGGTCGGTGCCGGGGACGCCTTCACTAGCGGGCTGCTGGACGCGCTAGCACGACGCGACCTGCTACCGCCGGATCGCCTGGTCAAGCACAGTGATGCAGCGATGCTCGCGAGCGTCATCGATGACGCCAGCCGCATCGCGGGAATCACCTGCAGCCGGCCGGGCGCAGATCCCCCCAGCCGGGCCGAGGCGGACAGCTGGGTTGATGGCGGCACCTAAGCGCGAAGTGCCGCTAACGCCCCGAGCAAGACCCGGACCCGCGCTACTGGTTACGAAGTGAGTTGCCCGGAGGCCGCCAACAGCGTCGCCAGATCCGCCACCGTGATCACCTGAGCCTGCCTCGGGAAGATCTTGCCAGTCAGGAACTCGTGGACTTCCGGGTCCGGGTCGGCTGTCAGATCGGCAAGGACGAACACCTGGTAGTCACGGTCGTGCGCGTCGCGGACAGTAGACAACATCACGCCGCTGGTGCTGAGACCGGCCAGGATCAGCGTGTCGATGCCGCGTTCGCGGAGCTGCTCGTCCAGATCGGTGGTGGAGAACGCGCCAACCCGCGTCTTGCGGACGACGATGTCGCCCGCCTGCGGTGACAGCCGCTCGTGGATGGCGGTCAACGGCGAATCGGCGTGGTAGTCATTCTTAGCTGAGGTGACCCGGCTGTGCAGCATGCTGGTCAGCGGGATCGCGTCGTAGTCGGCGTCCTCGAAGGCGACCCGGACAAAGCCGATCAGGCCGCCGTGGTCGCGGACGAGCGCGATCGCCTGCGCCGCGCGCTCCAGCAGTTCATCAGCGTCGGCGATGCGATTCAGCACGCCAGGCTGGTAGTCCATGACCAGCAGGGCGGTACGGCTGAAGTCGATCGGAGGAAACGTGCTGGTCACAGGAACTCCCTTGGGGTGGCTGGCAGATGGATCAATGTGGACGTAGCGGCCGCCACGCAGCAGCGAAGCGACGCCGGCTATCGCGGCAAGGCAGGCCGAGACGCTCAGCGCGATCACCAGGCCCTGATGGAATGGTCCCGAGATGAGCTGCGGGAAGAACTCGCGGCCCGTCAGGATTTGCCGGCTGGACTGCGGCAGCGCGGACAGCACGCCGGCCGCTGAGAGCAAGTGCTGGACCGGGTTCACGCCAAGAACTGCCGCGAACAGTGACGACACTGGTGGCAGGCTGGCAATCTGACGGGCGACCGAATACGGCACGCCGTGCTGCTCCAGGCCCCGGCTGAGCGTGTGCGGCAGGCTAGCCGCCAGGCCGGCGATCATCAGCGAGAAGAACACGCCGATCGACAGGGCCGTGCCGGAGTTCTGGTACGTCGCGCGCATCCCGGACGCCGCGCCCCGGTACCTGGCTGGAACGCTGCTCATGATCGAGGCCGAGTTGGGTGCCGCGAACATGCCGCCGCCCACGCCGTTCGCGAAGGACAGCAGAGCGAATATCCAGTACGGGAAGATCACCGGCATGACGATCAGGCCGATGAAGCTGGTGCCGAAGACCGCCATCCCCGCGGTGGCGAAGCCGCGTGCGCCGAACCTGTCGGACAGTGCTCCGGAAACCGGTCCCGAGACAAGGATTCCCGCCGTCAGCGGCAGCAGAAAGATGCCGGCCCAGAGGGGCGTGTCACTGTAGTTGTAGCCGTGCAAAGGCAGCCAGATTCCCTGCAGCCAGATGATCAGCGTGAACTGCAGTCCCCCGCGCGCAATCGCTACAGCCAGGCCGGCCACGTTCCCGGCAGTGAATGCCCTGATCTTGAACAGGCCGAGCTGAAACATCGGGTCAGCCACCCTGGTCTCGATCAGCGCAAACGCGACCAGCAGCAGGATGCCGCCGGCCAGCAACGCAATCACCGTGGGGCTGGTCCAGCCCATCGTGTGGCCGCCGTAGGGCTGAATCCCGATCGTGAGCGCCACCAGGACAGCGCCAAGGCCGAGCGCGAACGTCACGTTGCCCCACCAGTCGATACGGCCCCGATGGCGCTCGCCGTTGTCGCGGAGCTTGAAGTATGCCCAGGCCGTGCCGTAGATGCCGACTGGGACGTTGATCCAGAACACCGCGCGCCAGTCGAAAGCCGCCAGCAGCCCGCCGGCGACAAGTCCGATGAACTGACCGGCGATCGCGGCCACCTGGTTGATGCCGAGCGCGAAGCCGCGGCGGTCCGGCGGGAACGCGTCGGTCAGGATCGCTGCGGAATTTGCCGTGAGCATGGACCCGCCGATGGCTTGCAGAACTCGCCAGCCGATCAGCCAGAGCGCGGCGCCTCGGCCGGTGAACGGGTCGAAAGACAGCAGGATGGACGCGGCTGTGAATACCGCGAAGCCGGCGTTGTAGATCTTGACACGGCCGAACATGTCGCCGAGGCGGCCGAGCGTGACTACCAGCACCGCCTGCACGAGGCGGTATCCCATGATCATCCACAGCAGGTAGAAGATGTTGCCCGCGGAGAGCGGGTCCAAGTGGATGCCGCGGAATATGGCCGGCAACGCGATGATGACAATGGACCCGTCGAGCGCTGACATGAACACTGACGCGGTCGTATTCGCCAGCGCCACCCAGCGGTAGCGATCGTCGACCGTGTCAGCAGGACGGGCGGGGCCCACCTGGCCGTCCGGACGCGCGGCGGCCTTGTGGCCACGGCTCGGTCCGGCCATCAGATGTTCTGCGCCAGCCGGTCAAGCAGCGGGACGACTGCCATCAGCTGGTCGAGTTCCGCGTTGGTGAATCCCGTCGATAGCGCTTGCGCAAGGCGTCGCGTGCTCTCGTCGCGCCGGTCTCGCAGTACCTGCTGCCCGGGTGGGGTGATCGACATGACGGCCCGCCTGCCGTCAGCCGGATCGGGTCGTCGCTCGACCAGGCCACGCGCTTCCAGCCCGGCGAGGGTAGCGCCCATCGACTGCGGGCTGATCTGCTCCTGCCTGGCCAGGTCGCTCGACGTCGCCGGGCCGCCCCGGTCCAGCCGGGCCAGCGCGGAGCTCTCGGGCAGTGTGAGCGCGCCTTCCGCTTTTAGCTGCCGCAGTCGCCGCACCAGCAGACCCATGCTGACTCTCAGCGCTCCGGCGACCTCGGTGACGTCCAGGGCCTCGCACATAAGATAAGCCTACACTGATAAGCCTAGGCTTACTAATAGCCTAACCTACGCTGCCCAGAGCGATCTCTGACGGTCTCCGTCAGCCGCGCTGACCGGGCGCAAGTATCCTCTCCGAGTGACTACCAGCACTGGAAGCATGAAGCTGCTTGTCACCGGCGGTGCTGGCTATATCGGCAGCGTGGTGGCCGCACAACTCGTCGACGCCGGCCATGAGGTGACCGTGCTAGACGACCTTTCGACCGGGCATGCGGACGCGGTCCCGCCCGGGGCCCGCTTCGTGCGGGGGGATTTGCGCGCAGACGCTGCTGCGGTGCTGGCGGGCGGCGTGGATGCCGTGCTCCACTTCGCAGCCAAGTCTCTGGTCGGCGAATCGGTAGCGGACCCAGAGCTGTACTGGAGCCACAACCTCGGCGGGACGCTGGCGCTGCTGGACGGGATGCGGGCGGCCGGGGTGACGACAATCGTGTTCTCCTCGACGGCCGCGGTCTACGGCCAGCCAGAAACCGTCCCGGTCGAAGAAACCGCTCAGCCAAGGCCGACCAACCCGTACGGGGCCTCGAAGCTCGCGGTGGACACAGCGCTGGCCGAGTATGCACGATTGCACGGGTTCGCGGCCGTCAGCCTGCGCTACTTCAACGTGGCCGGCGCCGTCCAGGACTCCGGCGGACGCTGGCTCGGTGAGCGGCACACCGTCGAAACGCACCTGATCCCGAACATCCTCAGGATCGCTCGGGATCATTCGGGGCCGGTGAGCATCTACGGCGACGACTACCCGACAGCCGACGGTAGCTGCGTCCGCGACTATATTCACGTCGGCGACCTCGCCGCCGCGCACCTGCTCGCGCTGGCTGCCTGCAGCCCGGCTGAGCGCAAGATCTACAACCTCGGCTCCGGCACCGGCTACTCCAACTTCGAGGTGCTGGCCGCCTGCCGGGAGGTAACCGGGCTCGACATCCCGGTCAAGATCGCCGGCAGGCGGGCTGGCGATCCAGCGGTGCTGGTCGCGTCGTCTGAGCGCATCAGCCGGGATCTCGGCTGGAAGCCGGAGCACGGCCTTCGGGAAGTGGTAGCGGACGCCTGGGCCTGCGGCTACCGCTAGCGAAAAGGGCTCACCCAGGTGCGGTGCCTGACCCCACAGGCCCGGGCGCATGCCAGCCGGACGCTGCGGCAGTGCCCGGCCAAGCTGGCTCAGTTTTTCAAGCGGGAACGGGCTGGCATCCTGTCAATGTGCTTATCGCGCTCGCGGGACTTCCGGGGTCGGGCAAAAGCGCAGTTGCCGAGGATCTCAGTCGGGCACTGCACTGTGCCGTTCTGTCGGTGGATCCGGCCGAAGCTGCCATGTGGCGTGCGGGCGTCAGCAAGTCCGAGCCGACCGGGCTGGCAGCTTACATGGTGGTCGAGGCACTCGCGGCAGAGCAGATCGCGCTCGGCCATGACGTCATTGTCGACGCGGTCAACGCGGTGGAGCCTGCCCGTGCGCAATGGCGAGCGCTAGCTCACCAGCTGGCCGTTGACCTGCGGTTTATCGAGGTGCAGTGCTCCGACCCCGATGTGCACCGGCGTCGACTGGAGGGACGGCGACGCGGTATTGCGGGCTTCTATGAGCCAAGCTGGTATGACGTTCAGCGGCGGCGAGAGGAATTCGCACCCTGGATCGACGACAGGCTCACTCTCGACTCGATCGACTCGCGCCACGACAACCTGTTCACCGCCCTGAAGTACCTGGACCGGCTGCCTGATGGGGGCTGGCCGCAGCGTTAGCGTCAGGCCCCGCGGGGTGCCACGTACGCGTTCACCTTGAGCAGCTGAGATTGGATGCCGGGCAGCTCGTGGAAGGTCCAGCCGCGGGCGTATGCCGGTGGCGGCTGGCCTGGCGCTACCAGGACTGCGACCGGCTCGCGACTTTTCTGGCCGACGGCGACGCCCGGCGCCGAAGCGCAGCCCGCGTAGAACGCCACGGGGATGTCCTGTACACCCTTGACCAGGCAGGGTGGCCGGATGCCGAGTGAGCCTAGGTCGGCGGCGATGCGGTTGTAGTCGCCGAAGAAGCTGACCTTCTCCGTGACCTGGTGCTCAAGGACCGTCACCTGGATCAGCAACTGGACGCCGAGTACGACCGCGACGAGCAATGCCGCCGGGCCCCGCAAGTTGCGCTGAATGCCGGTGAGTAGCCCCCCAATGGCATCGGCAACCGGGATTGCTGCCAGCGCGTAAGCGGGCAACAGGAAGCGCGGCGCGGCGTAATTGATGAGGAACAGGTACTGGAGAGCCAGGCTGAGCCCGCACGCCGCCGCGAGCACAGACGACGCGAGCCGTCCGGCGCGGTGGGCAGCGTAGCCACCAAGAACGACCAGTACCGGAAGCGCGAGCCACCACAGGCTCAGCTCGGGGTAGCGCAAGCCCACCGTGCATGGCCGGCACAGAGTGGGGCCGTTGACGGCGCGTAGCTCGTCCCAGATGGCGAAATGGAAGCCGAAGCCGCCCTGCTCGGCACCTGCTTCGTGCAGCCGGTTCAATGGGCCGCCGAAGCGGACGTAGGCCTCGATGACCCAGTCGGCCGCCCCGGCCGCGAAGCCGACGACGACGGCCGCGAGCAGCTTCCATTGCCGCCACTGCCGGACGGCGATGACCGCGATGCCAAGCGCCGCAGCCAGATACAGGGCGTCCCCGGGCCGGACCAGGCCAGCGATCGCCACGCATACCGTGAGCCCGGCCAGCGCGCCCCAGCGAGTTGGCCTGGCCCCTGGCGCCCCGTCGGCTGCCGGAGCGGCGCTGCCAGTGGCGTCAGGCCCTGCGGCCCGCAGGAACAACCCGACGGCGGCCAGCGAGCTGAACGCCACCCATAGATCGGGCATAGCCTGCGGACCGTAATAGAGCGTGGTCCACAGTCCGCAGAACAGCACACCGGCGAGCGCGAGCTGCCAGGCCGGCCGCAGTCGGCGCCAGCACAGCAACGCAAGGAACAGGGCAATGCCGGAGGCAACCGCGAGGTAGATCCGCACGGCCAGGACCGACGAGGTAAGCATGGTGACCGGCGCGACCAGCAGGGGGATCCCGCGAGCCCGGGCTGGATCGAAGTATGCGGCCGGCGCGTGGCTGTTGACCTGGCTGATGTAGACGGTCTCGTCCCAGCTGAGCCCGAGCCTCGGCACCACGAGCACGAGTTGCGCAAGCGTAAAGGCCGCTGCCACGAGGACGAGCCACCAGATGCTGTCCGCCTGCCTGACCCGGTCTACGGCGGCAGCAACTGATCGCGGCGGCCGCAGGCCGGCCTCGGCAGGCGAAGACACGTGCCAAGGGTAGCCTGGCCGGTCACCGTTCGAGCCAGGACCGGACTTAGCACTGAGCGCCTCGGGCAGCCGAAAAGTTCTCGTAAAGGCGGGCCGGGTCAGTGCCGGAGATATGGCATCCTGACCGCCATGACCAGTGGTGACTTTGCTGGCCGGCTCAGCGTGCAACGGCAGTGGGTTCTCGCCACCAAAGTGCCGCAGATCACGGTCTCGTTCTGGATCGCGAAGATAGCGTCCACCGGCATGGGTGAATCGCTGGCCGATTACGGGTACGCCCGCTACGGCACGTTCCTTGACGGCGCGTTCGGCGCGGTGCTGCTGATTGGCGCGCTGATACTGCAGTTCCGGACCCGGCGGTACAACACCTGGATCTACTGGCTCGCAGTGTCTGCGGTGGCCGTCACCGGCACGATGGCGGCCGACGGCCTGCACGTGGTGGTGGGCCTGCCGTACACCGTCACGACGGCGCTGTACGCCGTCATCCTCGCGGTGATCTTCGCGGTTTGGTACGCCACCGAGGGCACGCTGTCGATTCACAGCATCACCACCGTGCGGCGAGAGGCCTTCTACTGGGCCACGGTCATGGCCACGTTCGCACTCGGCACCGCGCTCGGCGACCTGACCGCATTCACCATGAATATCGGTTTCTTCTCTTCTGCCATATTGTTCCTGGTGCTGATCTGCATTCCGCTGGTCGCGCACTGGAAGCTGCGCATGAACTCCGTGCTGGCATTCTGGTTCGCCTACACGATCACCAGGCCGCTCGGCGCCTCGGTGTCCGACTGGATGGGCGTATCCCACCGGCTAGGCGGTCTGGGCCTGGGCCGGGCACCCACCGCGCTCATTCTCTGTGTGCCGATCCTGATCGCGGTCGCCTACATGGCGATCAGCCACGTGGACATCGACCGCGGCTCGGGCGGCGGTCCGGTCGGCCCGGTACGCCCGGCGCCTGCCAGGGCAAAGCACCGGGCGATCTGAGCACGGTCCTTAACGGGACAGCCCGGCTGAGCCCGGTAATAGTACGGCGAAAAGCGGCAATGCCTGGCAACTATTATCAGTTGGGCTCAGACCAAGCGGGCGTATAACGTTTTCAATACTCCGCTCTGAGCAGCGTGAGATCAATTTCGGACGCTGATATTGTCATTGCGGTCAATAGCTTGAAAATACCGGGGGAAATTAAGCAATAAAGCTCCGTCTGTGCGGGTCAGTGCGAAAACCGGCGAACACCGGCAAACACTGCGTCCATACGCAAGTTATCGCGGGCGGGCGGGGTTATACGGGCAAGCGGGGGAAGCTGTGCTCCGGAGATCGAGGTGAGTCGGGCGCCTGCCCATGCGGGAAGCCTGCGCGTGACCGAACGCCTTGCGTTCGTCACGATGTTTACGGTCATGGCGGCGTTCGTCGTCGGCCTCGCCGTCCTGGCCGCCAAGACCAGCGCTGGCGCTGGCACGGGCCTACCGCTGGTGGCAGTGAGCGCGCCGACGGAGACGGTCCACCAAGGCGGTCAAG
>DATMMA010000483.1:0-9437 GCA_035570295.1 Streptosporangiaceae bacterium | reverse complement strand
CTCACGGTGTCGCCGATCCGCTCGGCAGCGAACAGCGAGTACGCGAGGCCGGTGAGCTGATTGACATCACCGCCACCTAGCGGGACTACGTCGCCGACCATCAGGGCTCGGGTGGTCAGTACATCGGCATCGACTACGACGGTGTCGACGCGATCCAGCAGGCGCAGCGCACGAGGATCGGCGACCACCACATCACGACGCGCAAGCAGGCAGCCAAGCGCTGACGCGAAGCCTTCCTGGCCGAACCGTGCCGCCTTCGGCAGCGTTGCCAGCGCGATGCCGGTCGCGCGCCGCGGGCTTCCCGATACTGCCAGGACCCCGCCAGCGGCGCCGGCAGCGCCGACGCCGAGCCGCTCGCTGTAACGTTCGACCGGGCCGGGTGGCAATGGCTGCGGCCGCTCCGACGTCAGCGGCTGCGCGGCGGCCTTGCGCCGCTGACCGCAAAGCAGCGGCTCGCACCTGGCCCAGCTATCTCGCTCCAGCACGGCTTCGGCGACTTGCGTCGCTCGCTGACCAAGATCGAGCGCGAGTCCGCCGAGCCCCTGCGCTGCGGTCTGCGCAACGGTGTTGCTCGCCGCGATCAGCAGATCTCCCCTGTCGGCGCCCAGCGCGCGCTCGACAGCTGCCCGCAACCGGGGCTGAGTATCGATGAACTGGACAAATGAGCCAAGTTCAGCCGGCAGCCGCACCGTGCGGAAGGCAAGGCTGGCGCTGGCAACTGCCATTCCAGTCGCGCTGGCAGCCAGCGCGGCTACCGCGGCCGGAACCCGCTCGGCGGGCGTGCCAGCAGCCCTAGCTGGGCCGGCGGGATGCTGGCGTTCCGCGCGGTCGACAATGCTGACGAGATCTGCCACAGGCGGGTTGTCGTGGCAGCTCACCACGACCACGCCGAGCGGAGCGTTGACCGCGGCCCACCGGACTGACGCATGACGCTCAAGCTCGGTCTCAATAGTCCGGCGCAGCGCAGCGCCGGATTCAGCGGTGATACCTCGGACCCTGATATGCACGCGATCTTCGCTGCGCCACGCGACACGTGACGGCTGCAGGGTAGCCAGGACACGCCCCACAGGTCTAACGGCAGCGGCGGCTACGCCGGGAATCAGCGGCACGGCAGAAGCGGCCACGTCGGGCCAGTGGGCTGGGGGGTGGCCGACGGTCCAGTCGCCAGGCGGGAGTCACGCACGGTCGCCGGAATGGCTGTGTGCATCGGGATATCCTGCCCTGTGCCGGCCGCAGCGACATCACGCACAGCGGGTGAGCCGGAGCAGCGGGCCAATTCACCCCGACTGGATGAGTGTGCACCCCGGGCAGCCTGGGCAGCATAATTTGATGGACGCGAAGACGCAGACTTACTCCGGGCGAAGATCGGCGGATGAGCGCTCCCCGCACGACGGCCACGCTCCTGATCACCGGGATGGGCACGCCGGCGCCGGCATAGATCTGCCAGTCGTCGGCCACCTGCCGGTCGAAAGCGTCGGTTTCCTGATCGGCCTGGGGGTCGCTGGAGCTGTCGGAGTTCTCGAATGGCCAGTCGTCGCCGCCGTCGGCATCGGCTACGCACTGGCCAGGCGGAAGTTTTCAGACGATGGCTAGCGCCGGCTCCCGAGCTGCGCCATCACGGTCATCTCGGACTACGACCCGAAGCCGGAGCAACGCCCGTCCGGCCGCTGGCCGGAGGCCAGCAAGTGGCGGGGGCGGCGCGAGCACGCGCCCGGTAGAGAAGGCGTTGGCTTCGACCCTGGACAAGCGCACCGTTTCCATTACCCTTCCGGAGGATCTGGGTACGCTTCGCCTGCCTGAGCCGAAACGACTTGCCTACTACGGTGGCCTGGCTGCCCTTGCCGCGTTCGGCATCCTTGACTGGCCGGTAGCCGTCGCGCTGGGCATCGGGCACCTGCTCGCCGAACAGCACCATTACACATTCCTGGAGGACTTCGGCGAGGCGCTCTCGGAAGCTTAGCCGGGACGCCGGCACGATCGCCGGGCCAGGCTACAGCTCCGTCAGCCAGGCTGCGGGCCAGTAGCAACCGGCCGGTTCGGGTCGGCGATCCAGTCCGACCACGATCCGACGTACAGGGCCGCCGGGATGCCTGCCACGGTCAGTGCCAGCAGCTCGTGCGCCGCGGTCACACCGGACCCGCAGTAAACGCCTACCTGCTGCGCCGCGCCAGGATCGGGTGTGGCTTCGTCCGGTGCGGCTGGGTCAGGTGTGGCTGAATCCGGTGCGCTCTCGGCAGCGGCTTTGATGCCAAGATCGGCGAATCGTGCGCGCAGGTCGGCCACCGGGCGGAACCGCCCGTCTGCCGCGACGTTCTCTGCCGTCGGCGCGCTCAGCGCGCCAGGGATATGCCCGGCCACCCGGTCGACGGGCTCGGTCTCCCCGCGGTAGCGAGCCGGAGCCCTGGCATCCAGCAGGATGCCCGATCTCGCGAGAGCGGCTGCGCTGCCAGCATCGAGCACCGGAAGCTGACCTGGCTTCGCGGTGAAGTCGCCAGGCTCTGCCACCGGATCGTCCGTGCTGACCGGCAGCCCCGAAGCCGCCCACGCGCGGAAGCCGCCATCCAGCACCCGCACCTGGTGGTGCCCGTAGTACCGGAGCATCCACCAGGCCCTTGCCGCGGTCGTCGAGTCCGCCTCGTCGCAGACCACGACGTCCCATCCCGATCGCACGCCTGCCGCACGTATGGCGGTCTCGAAGTGCGCTACCTCAGGCAGCGGATGGCGGCCCCCGTCACCCGGCGGTCCTGCGAGTTGCGCGTCGAGATCGACGTAGACGGCCCCCGGCACGTGACCGGCCCGGTAGCTCTCAAGACCGGGTGGCCCGCCGAGCCTCCAGCGGACGTCGATCACGACCGGCGGCTTATCACCTGCCAGGTCCTCGGCTAGCTCAGAGGGGCTAATCAACGGGCTCCCGGCCGCTGCAGTCGGGAGCGCGTCACCGTTGATCCCGTCGGCTCGAGCAGACATGTGGGCCGATCACCCAGCCTTCCTGTGGACAACGCAAAGCCTGTGGATAACTCGTGGATAACTGTGCACAAGTGGCTGAAGTGCGGTGGGTTTCCCCTCCGCGCCTGTGGATAAACACTCAGCCAGACTGCCCGAGATCACGCTACGTGAGACAGCAACGGCACCCGCTGGTCACCTGCCGTTAGCGAGCCGTGCATCCCGATGAGTGCTGACTCGCGCGGCTCGGTCACCGTCGCCACTACCGCCGACTGGCCCCGAGCGGCCGCGATGACGTCACCGATACGGTCTGACACGCGCGAGTCCACCGGCCCGAACCAGCCCGCCTCGATCGCCTCGTCGCGACTGGCGATCCAGGCCGTGTCACCGAGCGTGTCCCGCCACGCCGCCAGGACGTCCGCCGCGGCACCGTGCCGGGCGTAGATGTGCCGGGCACGCGGCTCGCCGCCGAGCAGCGCGACCCCGTGCCGCAGTTCCGGCACGGCATCGGCATCGAACCTGCAGTCCGGTGGCACGTCGACCATGCCGTGATCGGCCGTGACATATAGCGCTGTGCCTGCCGGAATCGCCCCGGCGAGTTGCTCGGCAAGCAGGTCCACGTGCCGTAGCTGGTATCGCCACGCCGCCGACGTGCACCCTAGTGCGTGTCCGGTGGCGTCCAGGTCGCCCGTGTACACCATCGCCAGCGCCCGCGGCTGCTCCGCTAGCGCGACTGCGGCGCGCGCCACCAGCGCGCCGCCCGTCTCGGCCGGCCGGTAGTCGGCACCGCGCATCGTGGCCACCGACAGGCCCGAATGCCGGAATGCCCCGCTGGCTATCCGGAACGCGCCTATTCCGGCAGCGGCCGTCCGTTCGAAGATCGTGGCGTGCGGCTGCCATTGCCGGGGGTCTACCGACTTGTCCCAGCGCAGCGCGTTGAGCAGTGCACCGGTCGATGGCACCCGGACCTGGTAACCGAGCAGCCCGTGCTGACCGGGGGGGCGCGCGGTGCCAAGTGATCCGAGGCTCGTGACCGTTGTCGACGGAAACCCTGCGGTCAGCCAGCAGCCGGTCTCGGTCAGTCCGGACAAGAAAGCTGCCGCGGACCGATGGGCCCGCAGTTGGTCCCAGCCAAGCCCGTCCACGACGAGCAGGCACGCCCGGCTCACCTGCGGCAGTCCCAGTGGATTCGCGGCTCCCGGCACGGCAAGCGAGGCAAGCAACGATTCGCTGAAGTCGGCTAGGGTGCTCCGTCCGTAGCCAGGCAGTACTGGCGACTCCGCCTGCTCCCCCGAGTTGACAGCCCCCGCAGTGGTCACGGACGGCTGGTCGCTTCGGTCAGCGCCTGAGCGAAGGAGAGCACCTGCTGGACCGCCTCCGGGCCGTCGGCAGCCTCGCTGACCCGGACTGTCAGGTCATCGGCGGTCATCGTGCCGGCGAAGCCGTGATCGGCCTCGCAGTTCTCGTCGCCGCAGTGTGCGGGCTCAATCTCGATGTGGGAAAGCACGTTCCAGCCGATGGTCAGGACGACCTCGCTCGGTGCCGTGGCCCCTGGAACGTAGGAGGCGGGATCCGGGATGACCCTGGTCAGCGCCACGGACGAGATGCGCGAGTGCCTGACGGCTTCAGTGCTGGTCTCGGCTTGCGGCCGGGATTCGGGGTCGGATTCATCCGCCGGGTATTCGTCGGTGTGAGAGTAAACGAGGCGCGTTGGCGTCAGGGCCATCACGGTCGCGTGGCGGCGCACCTCCATACCCGGGTCGAAGTGAGCGTCGTGAATCACCACGAAGGAGACGACAGATTCGCTGCCTACGGCGGATGACACCGCGTCGTAGACCAGGCCGGGGTAGTAGCCGCTTCGCTCGATCGCGGATTGCATTCCGCCAGAAGTGGCCTTCGTTTCGCTCATCCCCCCATCCTGCACCGTCTACGGCCTCTACCTCACCAGGTGGGGCAGACTTCGCTGGCAGCGCAGCGAACTAGTCAGCCGGTTTCGCTGGCCGCGTTGATTCCGAAGAATGACCGGCCTGCGCAGGTCGAGGCAGGTAGTGCAGCACCGCCATGTCCCCGGCCATCGTCACTCCGGTGAGCGCCATCCGGCCGGCCGGGCTGGCACCCGCCAGCAGCCTGGGTGCCCTTGTGTCCGCAACAAGCACCGGCGCGATAGCAAGCAGGAACTCGTCGGCCAGGCCAGCGGACAGGAACTGGGCCAGCACGCGCGCGCCGCCCTCGACCAGCAGCCGGGCGATCCCCCGCCGCGCCAGGTCAGTGAGAATCCAGCTGAGGTCCAGGTCAGGTGGGCCTTCGGTGACTCCCGTTAGCGGCACCGCCACGACCACCGCCGCGCCGGAGAGCCTGGCCGCCAGGTCGCCGGCGACGGCAGGCGCTGCGTACACCAGCGGGCGGTCAGGGTAAACCGCGCGATCGGGGAATTCCAGCGGCCGATCCGGCTGCGGCAGCGGGTGATCCGGCCGGACCAGCGGCCGGTCCGGCACGGCCGCGAAGAACCGGGCTGCCGGGTCAAGTGCGCCGCTGCGGGTAATCGTGACCCGCCGCGGGCTAGCCGCACGGCCGAGCTCAAGCCGGCGCTGCCGCCGGGCAGACGAGCGGACCAGCAGCCGGGGATCATCAGCCCGGACGGTCTGTGCCCCGACCAGGATGGCGTCGCTGGCGGCCCGCAACTCGTCGACCCGGTCCAGGTCGGCCGTGTCGGACAGGACCAGCCGGGCGTTCGAGGCGTCGTCAATGTACCCGTCGGCCGACATCGCGGCCGACAGCAGCACGTATGGCCGCTCCGTCACTTGCGCCTCCCCGCACCTGAATCTGCCCGCAACCATCCTGCGGCATGACCGGCGGGCGGTCGCGCGGTAACCCTAAGCTCGGGTGTCATGGTCTGGGGCGGGTTGAGACTGGCGGGCACGCTGTTCACGGCCATCCCGATCCCTGGCAACGCAGCCGCTCACGGCACGCCGAACCGCCGGACCGCCGCCGCGGCAATGTATTGGGCACCGGTGGTAGGCCTGCTGCTAGGAGCAGCAGCGGCCGGCGTGCTGCTCGCTTGCCGCGCCGGTCACTCAGGTCCGCTGCTCGCCGCCGTCCTCGCCATTGCCGTGCTGGCAGCGCTGACGCGGGGCCTGCACCTGGACGGGCTTGCCGACTTCGCGGACGGCCTCGGCAGCCGTCAGCCAGCCAGGCGCGCACTGGAGATCATGAAGCAGTCTGACATCGGGCCGTTCGGTGTTGCGACGATGGTGCTGACCGTCCTGATCCAGGTCAGCGCCCTTGCCAGAGCCGAACAGGTCGGCCGCGGCCCGGTGGCTGTCGTCGTGGCCGCGGTCGGCGCGCGCCTGGCCATGATGCTCGCCTGCCGCCACCGGGTGCCGTCCGCCCGGCCGGACGGACTCGGCGCCATGGTCGCCGGCACAGTGCAGCCGCTTTGGGGTGGCATTCTCGTCCTTGCTGCGCTCGCGGCCGCCGGCGCCTTCGGCTGGATCTACCCGGCTGCGATGGCCATAGCTCTGCTGATCTCGCTGGCGCTGACCGGCCTGGCGACCCGCCGCCTCGGCGGCATCACCGGGGACGTGCTCGGCGCGGTCGCGGAGGTCGCCGCAGCGGCCTGCCTGCTCGTCACCGCCGTCAGCTGACTGGGTGGCCGATTGGCAGCAGCGCCGGCTGGCCGCAGCGGTCAGTTCAGTGCGGCGCGCATCCGGTCCGCGTACTCCGCCGCTTCCGCGTCGCTGTCATAGCGGCCGCGTGGCCAGAAAAAGCCACGCAGCCCGTCGCCTTTCGTCCGTGGCACGACATGGAAATGCAGGTGCGGCACACTCTGACTGACCACGTTGTTCGCGGCGACGAACGTGCCCTGGCAGCCGAGGGCCGCTGGCATCACCGCGCTCACCCGCTGGACCCGCAGGAAGAACGGCCCGACCGCGGCGACTGGCAGGTCGGCCAGCGTCCGGACGTGCTCGCGCGGTGCGACGAGCACATGCCCCTTGAACACCGGCCGACTGTCCAGGAACGCCACGACAACGTCATCCGCCAGCACGATGTGCGCCGGCACGACGCCGGCAACGATGTCGCAGAAAATGCACTCGCTGATCGCACTGCCTCCTGCCAGGTGGCGAAGCGGGCCGCGGCACAAATCGGGGCCCTGTCACCAAAGCGGCCGCTGCAGGGACGATAGCCTGCCGGCATGGCGGCTGACGGGCAACGGCACATACTCGCGATCGGCGGGTTCGGCCCGGCCCGACAGCAGGACCTGCGGCTGCCGGCCCTGATCGGCCACGCCCTTGAGCTGTCCGGCGCCTCGAAGCCCAGGGTCTGCGTGCTGAACACCGCGGCGGGCGACGAGCCCACCGCATATGTGCGGATGTACTCCATGCTCGCCCAGCACGGTGCCAGGCCGTCGCACCTACAGCTGTTCTCGATGCCGAACGTGGCCGACCCCGCGGACCTGCTGCTTTCTCAGGACGTGATCTTCGTCGGCGGCGGCAGCGTCGCCAACTTGGTGGCAGTATGGCGCGTGCATGGCCTGGACGAGGTGTTCCGCCAGGCGTGGGAGGCCGGGATCGTGCTGACCGGGGTCAGCGCTGGCGCCCTCTGCTGGTTCGTCAGCGGCACTACTGACTCCTTCGGGATGGAATTGCGCCCGTTCACCGCGGGTCTGGGCTTCCTACCGAGCAGCTACTGCCCGCACTACAGCGCCGAGCCGACCCGGCGCCCGGCCTACCAGGCACTCGTCGCGGACGGTACCCTGCCGGCCGGCATCGCCTGCGATGACGGCACCGCCGCGCATTTCGCCGGCACCGAGCTCGCCGGCATCGTCGCCGACAAGCCCGGCGTCACTGGCTACCAGGTCCGGCCGGACGGGTCAGGCGGCATCCACGAGGAGCCGCTCGAGGTCGCCACTTTGCTGCCTGGCTGACGCGCCAGCCGCGCTAGCCACCCGCCTGGGATATCCGCCCCGGGTCTGACCAGGACCCGCCGCAAGGCTGACGGCAAGTGGCGGTCGTCGGCATACCCTTAACCTCGTGTCCGCTCTGTACGCCTGGCTGCGCAGCCACCAGCTGTTCGTAGACGCCGTACTGGCGAGCGCCCTCGGACTGCTCGCCATCGGGCAGCTACTTCACGGCCCGTGGATGCAACTTCCTGCATGGCTTCTCCTCGTCTCGGCAGTCCTCGTCCGGCGGAAGATTTCCGTGACGGCGTTCTGCATCGGCGCGCTGGGCGGCGCCGTGCAGGTAGTCGGAGGGGCATTCTTCAAAGCCGTCCCGCTGCCCACGGATTTCGCGATGCTGGTGCTGCTGTACACGGTCGCCGCGTACCGCCCACGGCGCGCTTCGGTGCCGGCGCTGCTCGTCTGCCTGGCCGGATCGGTAGCCGCGGTGGCCGTCTGGATGCCGGCCGGCGGCCCAGACTTCGTGTCCCGGCTCGCCTACGCCACCGCGCTCTTCTGGGGCTGCTTCCTCCTCGCCTGGGTCCTCGGCGACTCGATGCGCTACCGGCGCGGCTACTACGCCGGGCTCGAGGACAGGGCAGCGCGGCTGGAAGCCGAGCGGCACGCCCAGGCCAAGATCGCGGCCGCAGCCGAGCGCGCCAGGATTGCCCGTGAACTGCACGATATCGTCGCGCACCACGTCAGCGTCATGGTGGTGCAGGCCGATGGTGCCCGGTACGCCCTGCGGACCGACCCTGGCCGGGCCGAAACCGCGCTCACGGCGATCTCGGCCACCGGACGTCAGGCACTGACCGAGATGCGCAGGCTTCTTGGTGTACTGCGGTCGGCGGGTGGGCAGTCCGGCCTGGCGCCCGTCCCCGGCCTCGGCGAGTTGCGCGAGCTGCTCGATCAGGCCAGGGCTGCCGGGCTCGAAGTCAGCTACACTCTGACCGGCACGCCGCGTGAGCTGCCCGAAGGCGCCGAGCTGGCCGCCTACCGGGTGGTACAGGAATCCCTCACAAACACCCGTAAGCATGGCGGCCTCGCCGCGACGGCCGCCGTCATGCTGCGCTACGAGCCGGATGGACTGACTGTTGAGGTTACCAACGACGGTATTGCCAGCCCGGGCAACGAGCCGGCCGGGCACGGCCTGGCCGGCATGCGCGAGCGCATCGCCATGTACGGCGGCACGGTCCAGACCGGACCACTGCCGGGCGGCGGGTTCGGCGTGACCGCTCACCTGCCCTGTCCGACGGCAGCCGACACGCGAAGCGGAGTCGGGCAGGACCAGCCGGTGCAGGAGGAATGGGTGACGGAGGAAGCGATGGCATCGCGGCCCGGACAGCAGCAGGAAGAGCACAAGCCAGACCGGGCCGGGAACGGGCTCGGTCTGGGCTGGTCCGATTCGTCCGGCCTGTCTGGCGCGGCCCGGTGAACCTCCTGGAGCCAGGCGGCGCCTCGGACAGCGGGCTGATCAGGATCATCCTCGTGGACGACCAGGAACTGGTCCGGACTGGCTTCAGGATGGTCCTGGATGCTCAGCCGGATATGCAGGTCG
>DATMMA010000482.1:0-2980 GCA_035570295.1 Streptosporangiaceae bacterium | reverse complement strand
TTTTCACCGTTCCTTCCGAGACGCCGAGGACCTGGGCGGCGTCGGCGACTGGGTAGCCGAGCATGTCCACGAGGACAAGTGCGGCCTGCTGCTCCGGCACCAGTTGACGCAGCGCGGCCCGCACGTCGATTGCGGTGTCGCTGCTGCCTGATGGATCCGCGACCGGCCGGCCGGTGTTGGCCAGCGCGTCCAGCGTGTCCTCGTCCTGGCGGGCTGTGGCCGGGCGCGCTGCGCGGCGGCGCACGCGGTCCAGGGCGGCATTAACAACGATCCTGTTCAACCAGGTCGTGACAGCCGAGTCGCCGCGGAAGTTATCGGCTCTCCTGATCGCGGCGATCATCGCATCCTGCAGAGCGTCGGCTGCTTCCTCCGGATCCCCGAGAGTGCGGACGGCAACGGCCCACAGCCGGTCCCGATGCCGCCCGAACAGCACGCCGAATGCGTCGCGATCGCCCGCCACGTGCCTGCTGAGCAGCTCGGCATCGGACGGGCTGTCCTGCTGGGCTGGAGCGTTCGGGTGGCCCGCGCTGCTCGCGCAGGAGATTGCGCTCCGACTCGCGGTCGTATCGATCCGTCGCTTCCTCCCCCCGCCCGGCCCGCCGGGAAGCGTCAGTCGGGCACGCTGTGCGGATCGAGCGACGCTGTGTTCGTGATCACCTCGTGCCGGGCGGACCTCAGCGGACCGGGAAGATCTGGCCAGGCGTGACCCGATTCTGGCCGCCATCGGTTGCTCGGGTACGCCTTCAGCAATCAGGTCAAGCTCGTCCGGATTCGTGTGTCGAGTCATTACGACTCATCGCCCTACTGTCGTCGATTACGTGTCTAACTAGTTCGTTGACTCCGAGCGCAGGTGATGCTCACCGGTGAGGCGGCCGGTTACGAACCGCAGTTCATCACGGCGGTCATCCAGCCGCTGCAACGCGAGCTTTCTTGGCGGCTCTTCTGGGCAGGCATCGTCATCACGGGCCTAGGCGTCGTTTGCGAGGAAGCACGTGATGACGCGAGCGCTTTCCCTCAGGCGCGCTGGTCAGCCGGTCAGGCGGCTTGCGGTGCGAACACAAGCTCCGCGACGGGCCAGATTGTCCAGCCTTGCACTGAAAGCGCACCTCGTAGCCGATTCGTGCAATGTCTGCAGAAGTACAGTTTGCATAGGCCGCTTCGGTCCACACGATGCACCGCAAGGACCGCGGGTCCACAGCGATCACAGGTCTCGTTCATTTCCATATCCCTCTTTGAAGGCGGTGCCTGAGACGGATCCGGCTGCCCCGGCCACAGGAGTCTGCGGCGCTCATGGCTGCCTTCTGGGTTGTGTTGCTTGCGTGACGCTTTCCGTCGATGACCTCATTTGGTCTTCGCTTTGACCAGCCTGCCTGCCGGCGTGCCGGGCCAGCGAGGGGGCAAATGCTCATAGCACTGCTCATTGCCCGGGGCACTGCCGCGAGGCTGGCGCCTGGACGCCGAGAGCAGCTAAGCGGCCCTCACCCGTCCGGTTGTGACGCGGCGACCCAGGCGGCGACCTGGGCTCGTGATGTGAAGCCGAGCTTGATGAGGATGTGCGCCACGTGGTTTTCGGCGGTCCGCTGGGAGATCACCAGCTTGGCGGCGATGTCCTTGTTGCTGCGCCCCGCGGCGATCAGGCGGGCCACCTGCAGTTCCCGGGGCGTCAGCGGCGCCGCATCGGATGCGGCCGGCTCCGGAGGCTTCTTCGGCGGCTTTTTCGTCGGTTGCTGCAGGGCGTAGGCGAGGACATCGTCGGCGGACAGTCCGAGGCCAAGGTGGTAGGCGGCCTGGAACGCTGGCTCGCCCAGGGCTTGCCGGACCTGGTTCTCGCAGTCCCGGTGGTAGCCCGCCACGTGCGGGTTGCCGTCCAGGGTCGTGCCCATGGATTGCAACAGACCCGTGGCGGCGCCAATCAGGACCGCGGCGTGCTCGTACTGGTGCCGCGACGCGGCGATCCAGGCCAGCGCCTCCACGCAGTAGATGCTGCCTATCCGGTCGTTGCGGCGCAGCCGCAGGCTCTGCTGTTGCAGGCCGGTAGCACGGTCGAGTTCATCCCGGCGCCAGGCTGCTGTCCCTAGCGCCCACAACGAGTACGCGGAGTACGCGCCGCGGATGTATTCGCTGCCGGCCCGAGTCAGCGCGGCAAGCTCCCAGTGACAGGCGACGACGCGTTCTTCGTCACCGGCCAGGCCCGCGGCGTTGGCCAGGCAGATCAGCAGATGGGCGCGCTGGCGGCCGCGGACAGCAGCAGGCAGGACCGCCAGGCCGTCCTCGGAGTAGGCGATGGCTTGCGGCAGGTCGCCGGCGAACAAATAGAGATGTCCGGCGACCCAGGCGGCGAACGCCCGCGTGGCCGGTTCCTTCAGCTGCCCGGCCAGTCTGGTGCCCTGCTCCAGCAGCGGTTGTACGGCGCCGCGGTCGCCTCCGACAGCAGCCAGGAAACTGGCGAGCAGCAGCCCCTGCGCCCGCCACACGGTGGGCTCGATGGCCCGGGCCAGCACCTGACTGAGCCGGTACCGGCCCTCGCTGACATGACCGGCGATCCAGCAGTGGAAAAACCATGCGTGCAGTGCGATGCGCAGCCCGGCCTCGGCCTCACCGGGCTCTGTCTGGCAGAAGTCCAGGGCCGCCTGCATGTTGGCGTGTTCGCGGAACAACCGGGCCGTAAGGTCCGCTATCTGCGGGCTCAGCCAGTCGATGTCGACCCGCCGGGCCAGCTGCTCATGCCAGTCCCGGTGCCGCCGCCGCAGCGCAGCGTACTCGCCAGATTCCTGCAAGCGTTGCTGCCCGTACTCGCGCAAGGTTTCCGGCAGCCGGTACCGGGCCACGCCCTCGCCGCTGGCGGCGATCAAGATCGACTTGCTGGCCAGCGCGGCCACCAGGTCGAGCACCTCGTCGGCGGCCAGCCGGCGATCCGCGCAGATGCCCTCGGCCGCGTCCAGCTCAAACCCGCCGGCGAATACCGACAGCCGGGCCCACA
>DATMMA010000481.1:0-2220 GCA_035570295.1 Streptosporangiaceae bacterium | reverse complement strand
GGTGCCGGGGCCCAGCTCTGTTCGGGCGCTCGCCCTATGCGCGTTCGCACGCCGGAGGCCGTCGCTCGTCAGGCCGCAACCCGGCAGAACCTCCGCTGGCAGCCACGATCGAGCGAGTACAGGGAACCGACACTCTCCAAGCCCGATCGAACGAACTGCGGCTCAGAATGACCAGATCGGCGCGCCCCGGCTGGAGACCACCAATCAGCCAACAGCCGCGCAGATCGGCGGTTCCCGTACGTCGCGCGGCCCGTAAGGCAACGACGCAGCGTGGCGAGCGGACGGCGCCATTGTGCTGCACTGGCTCCCGGCGCCGGCTTGCCGCGCAGGCTCGCGCGCCCGGCCGGGGACGCGCACACGTCAACCCGGCATGCGAAGTAGTTCCGCTACGTTGATGAGCACGACCACGTCGCCGTTGCTGTGCCGCTCGCGCGCGGTCGGTGTCAATCGGAGGAAGAAGCGCCGCGCGACGGTGTTGTCCGCCTGGATCTCGGCGCGAAACCGTTCGATTCCCGCGTTCCGGGCCCTTTGTGCGAGAGGCCGCAGGAGCTGGCGCGCGAGGCCGCGATGTTGCCATTCGTCGGCCACCAGGATCGCAACCTCGGCGGTGGCGGGGTCCAGGTCGTCGCGCGCGAACCGGGCCACGCCGGCGATGCCGCGGTCATCCACGGCAGCGATGGCTTCCCGCTGGCCCTCGACGAGGTCGAGCAGGAGGTTCAGGGTCTTGTCCGTGAGCATGGTGACCGATCCGTGAAACCGGAAGATGGCACTTGCGGCCGAGACCCGGTCCGGGAAGTTCGCCAGGGCTGGGCGGTCGGCCGGCGTCATCGGACGGATCAGCGGGCCTGTGCCAGTCATGGGCTGCTCCTCGGCTGCGGTGAACCACACAGTCACTCTGTCCGCCAGCCGCTGGGCCCGGCGCGCCCCGGAACCCGGCTGAAGTCGGTGAAGTCACAGTACGTCACGGCCGCCCGGCGAGCGGGCGAGGACGACTGCCGGAGATGCGTCCGAGATCGCCGATTATTTCCGGCGGGCGATGCGGCCGATGCAGGCTGCATCTGAGCGCAGATGTTCCAGTTCTGGCATCACCTCACTGACCAGCTGATTCATGATCGGGTCGGCTAGGCCGTGGTGGATCCATTCGCTTTTCAGGGAACGGAGCTACCACACCCTGAGCACGAAAGACGCGTGTCCGTTATCCGTCTAGTAGCGGCGATGGCGGAGCGCGCTGCCTCCGTCTCCGCGGACCGCGCCTCAACAAGGGGGCTCATTGCCGGTCAGTCTGGCCCGTCAGGCTTGGCCGGTGACCGCAGGACCGCGGCCGAGGCATTAGCCAGCAGCCACTTATTCGAACGCTCCAGCGACCAGCCGAACACGTCGCGGGTTCGGAGCAGGCCGTCGATGCCGTAGTAGTAGGTAATGATCCGGGTTGCCAGCTGTGCGTCGACGCCGTCTCGCAAGGCGCCGATGTCTTCGAGATGGCGGCAGATCTCCGTGAGATTGTGGTTGTGCCGCTTTTGCGCGGTGGCGAGCACCGCGGCGGACTCGCCGTCGTGGGGCGCTACGTCGATTACCACCCGGATGACGTCGCCCCACTGCCTGGTGATCTGGAGGTAGGCGGCGCTCAGGGTCTGCATCACAAGCACAGCGTCGCCGGCGGCGATTGACTCCTGGTAGGACTCGACGACTGCCGGAGTCTGTGTCCAGCTGTCCATAAGCAATCGCAGCAAGCCTTGCTTGCCGCCGCACTGCGCGTACACCGTCGCCGGGGATACCCGGCTCAGCTTGGCGATCTGCTCGACCTTCGTCTGGAAGAAGCCGTTCTCGGCGAACAGCTGGCGCGCCGCGGCAATCACCGCGGCGCGGGTCTGGTCGGCATACTCCTCGCGACGCGGCCGGTCGGCTGGTACGTCCATGCCGACATTCTAGTCAGTCGAGCCGCCCCCGGCTTGTCAGGTTGAAACCCTGACCATTAGAGTGGAACTCCAGCCAGAAGAGCTGCCATCCAGAGGAGCAGAGAGGCAAGCCATGGCCGACTTCACGACCCGAGACGGAACTCAGATCTACTTCAAAGACTAGGGCTCCGGTCAGCCGATCGTCTTCAGCCACGGGTGGCCCCTGTCGGCTGACGACTGGGACGCCCAGATGCTTTTCTTCCTGCACCACGGCTACCGGGTGATCGCCCATGACCGGCGCGGGCACGGCCGCTCCGCACAGGTC
>DATMMA010000480.1:0-7168 GCA_035570295.1 Streptosporangiaceae bacterium | reverse complement strand
GACCGCTGGCGGAGGCTTTGCTCCGCTCAGCAGAGGGCTTCACGATTGGTTGCGCCTGATCGTCTGGCTAGTTCTGACCGGCCTGTGGGCGGTCGTGTCGATCAGGTTGCTGCGGCCCTCTAAGCCACAGTGATTCTGATTGAGACTTCCTTTCACCATCGGTGCCATCGGGCCCGCTCTGGGCGAGAGCATAATCCGCTGAATGGCCCGTATGAAATCTGAGCAGGTCGACTTGGTTACTTGGCATTTTCGCCACAGGGTGCCTCGCCATTTCACGCGAGCGTTAACGGAATGGCATCTAAATTGCAAAATGGCGCAGCCATTTGCATGGGACAGTTGTCACAGCGGCTTTTTCAGCCACTCGGGGTGATGCTCGGCAACCCACAGGTAGAGCTGGCTGGCGCAGGGAGCGCAGACGTCGTGATGGACGACCCCATCGCTAGGGCCCAGGGCGTTGCCGAGCACGATGAACGCCTCGATGTCCGCTTCGCCGGGCACTCGTTGCGGCAGACGTGGCAGATGAAGTCCTCGGCGGTCACGTGGGGGAGCGTATCGGCAAACTCGCCGCCCGAGCAGTGGCTAGCCACCTGGCCCGAAGATGCTGGGGTCGCCGGACCCACCTGTCATACCGCCATCGTCGCCTGGCCGCTGACTGCCTGCTCGGCGGCTCGCAGTGAACCTTCGTACAGCTTGTTCAACGCGACGTTCGCGGAGTCGCTCAAACCAGCGGCGGACGGCGTTCAGCATCACTGTCCCCTGCAGTCGGACACACTAGGCCGCTTGACTGCGGCTACATGCCGCCCGTCCACTGGCCAGGCTCATCGCGAGACTGCTTAAAGTCCCGCAAGTTCTCCCGAGCAATGGTCTTTCGCTCCAGCAAGTCGGTGTGCCGGAGCCGCCGCTGCTCCCGCCACCGGCGAATGGCAGATCCGAGCCGACCGGCCGAAGAGGGTGCGCCCGCCGCACGCGCCATGCGCGCTGCCCGATCGGCCTCGGCTTGGGCCGCAAGCTGCTCGACCCGCGCGCTGGCTTGAGCGTTTTCTAGTGATCCGTCGCCGATTGACATGACGTGCTCCAGGTCTCAAGTGGCCCGATGATACGTCGCACAGCGGGGATGGTCGAGGGGCCAGAGTAGGGCAAACCCCCTGCGGTGCGGGCCGGGCGGGCGCAAGCCGCGGCCGTCGCAGCGAGCGTGCGGGATGTCTGGCACGAGCCGGAGCCGAGCGCGCGCCGATAGCCGAGACGCGCTTGCTCGGGCAATCCGGTTTGCCGCCACACGGTGCGGGCAGCCGAGTCTCATGGGCTGAGTGTCGCCCATGCGCAAAAACTGACGCATTCCCCCAGAGAGGGGGTGAAATGCCGTGGCCGACAAAGCACATCCGGTTCGGCTGGACGTTCAGAGCCTGTCTGACACCACCGTCATGATCTACGAGGCAATAGCGACTCTGGAGTTCTCTGGGCAGCGACCCAGCAGGCGCAATATAGCTGGCGCAACCAGTCTCTCCCAGCCGTCACTGGACGAACAACTGGCCGACATGACGCGGCGCGGGCTGCTGCGGATCAGCGACGAGAAAGCCGATGACGGTCCTGTCTACATCCCTGCGCAGCGCGGCTGGAGCGCAGCTCCAGAACAAGCAGAAGGGCACCACATGTCGTGACTCAACGGTGCGTTCCCTGGTGATGCCGGCTCAGAAGCGGCTGAGGCTCGAGGCGCCAGCAACGCCGGCCCGACGCAGCTGGCGCACGCCGCGGAAGGTGAGGCTGAGCGGGGGCAAGGTTGTGATCGCCCACGCCATGGCGTCCTCTTCGGCCATCGCGAACACAGGTCGTCCGGCTTCCGCGGTCAGCCGCGATGATCTCGACGCGATTGTCTGCGCGGAGACGCCCAGTGCCCCGCCTATGGTGGCGATCGACGTCCAGACCTTGCTCGCGCCCCCGAGGTACCGTGCCGACAGGAACAGCGTGAAGCCAAGCGCTACGGCGATGGCAAGCAGGGCGAACCAGTAGTGCCGGATGACGCCGCGCGCGATCGTCCCTGAGCGCTGGAGCGCTGCCTCGCCCGCAGTCACGTAACCCTCCGGGGTAAGCAGCCCGGAGGTTTGCAGTTCGCCGGTCAGCAGCATCAGCCAGATGTCGCCCTGCTGGAGCAGGTAGTTGCGCATGCTCTTCGCGATCGACGTATGCCTCTCCTTTGGCGGCAGGGGCGCCAGGGTATACGGCTTGCTGCGAGGCTGCCGGGTACCGGCTGTGGCGCTCTCCTGCCCGGAGTCGTTCGTGCCGACGGTCACCGCTGCCAGATCGCTCCACCGGCCGAGCGACGCGGCGACGACGGCTGCCGTTAGGTCCGGGAACTCCGGCGACAGGGTCACCAGCCACTGCTGGAGCTTCGCGATACGCTGGCGGCCTAGCTGCTCCGCGAGGGTACCGGGTGCGCCATTCGGCGGATTGGCCGTATCGCGTAGCGATCGGCCTAGCTGGTAGGCAAGCTGCAACTCGGGCGGCTTCGCAGTGAGCGCTGTGAGGATGTCGAGATTCAGCGAATCTAGCTTCGACTTCCGTGTTCCGGGGGCGTTGCCGTCGTTGCTTGCGGGGACTGCGGCTACTTTCGACGAGCCATTGATCTCTGGCAGAAATCCGGAGAGCAGGTGATCCAAACGAGCAAGCTCCAGCTTGCGGCGTTCCGCAGGTGGTAGTTCGTTAACGGTCGGCAATTCGGCCGGACGGCCTGGGGCGGGCGCGTCGGCCGTCGGATCACCGGGGATCGTCCCGTAGAGCACGGCCATGGTCCATCCGGCATAAAGCGCAAGCTGCGCGCGCTTCAGCTGCAATCCAGACTCGGCTTCGGGCTTCTCGGCTGGGTCATCAGCGCGCTTGCTGGCGTTCGCGTGCGCTGGAGCCGCGTCTTCGGATGCCGGGTTTGCAGATGGCGCCGCGGCATCGGGTGCCGCGTTATCGTCGGCCATCCGGGGCCTCCCTTCGGGCCTTGCTGACGTATCTCAGCAGCCCCAGGTATAACACGAATGACAGCACTATCTCGCCCTATTGTCCATGCCATTGCCGGGCTGGGGCCGGTAGCGACGGCGGCGTTAGGAAATTCGGCGGACTGTCAAAATCCAGCGCGTCGAGCGGATCGACAGCCGCGGCATCGCGCCTGGTCAGCGGCGGAAGGTTCCATTTCCGCTCGATGAGCTTGAGTATCGAGGTGTGGTCGTAGACGGTGCATGTCACGTGCCCCTTCTTGGCGTAGGGCGAGACGATCACCGCTGGCACCCGGAAGCCGAGCCGGTTATAGGTGGCCGGCCCGTCGTCGCAGGCATTGATCTTCTTCGCGTAGCTCGTGAATGAGAGAAGAAACCGCAGGAACGCGTTGCGCTGCAGAATGCTGTGAGCCGGGATGTCATCGGGCTCGACCGCCGGCGGCGGATCGACGTGATCGAAGTAGCCGCCATGCTCGTCATACAGCCAGATCAGCAGGGTCTTCGGCCAGCCTTTGCCGGACATGACGGCGTTGATCACCTTGGCCGCGAATCCCTCGCCGACCTGGATGTCCTGCGCATTCTCCTCAGAGCAGGAGCCGAAATCAGGATCGACGATGGTCACTGCCGGGAGCTTGCCAGCCCTGGCCGCCTGCCAGAACTGGGTGATCGGGCGCAGATGGTTAATCGACCGGAGCAATCCCAGCGGGTACAGCCCGGCGGTGGTCTGCAGCTTGCTTTCCAGGGCCGGGATGAGTTGCGGGAAGATCGCCGCGACGAGCGCGCCGAGCACGCGCAGGAAGTTCAGGCCCGACGCGCGCGACAGCAGTCTCCAGTTGGCTCGCACCGGCGAAAGGTGATGGTAGTTCGCCCAGCTGATGCCGTGCGCGCTCAGCATGTCAAAGATGGTGCCGGAGGCGGGATAGTCGACCATGCCGAACGGCAGGTCATCGATGAGTCCGTGCGCCGTACCCGAGATGAGGAACCGCCTGTTCGGGAACGTGGGCCCGAGGCAGGACGAGAACCAGCGGGTTGCCAGCGGGAAGGTCCTGGCCAGCCCGTAGTAGAACGGCAGGTCTTTTTCGTCCCAGTAAGTCATAGCCACAGAGGCATCCAGGCCGGGCAGCGTGCTCTCGATGCTCCTGACGAAACCATCGCACTTGCCTTCGTTCCACTGGATGTGGGAGGCATTCCAGGTCTGCGTCGGCACGCCGCCCTTCTGCCGGGTGCCGGTGAAGTGCCGCATCCGGATAGGCGAGCCATCTCCGGCCAGGTTGGTCGGCGACGGCGCGCCGTCCGCATCACGCGGCAGCCCGTCGCCCCGGCCGTCGAGCATCCCTAAGTAGTTGTCGTAGGAATGGTTTTCCATCATCAAGATGACGATGTGCTCGATCTGCGAAAGCCGGTCGGTTCCCATCGCTGCTGCGGGCTCCGGGCGCGGGCCGGGACCTGCGCCGCGCCGGGCAAGACGACGCCGGGCAGCCGACGCTTCCCACCGGTTCAGCATGCGCACAGCCTGTCATAAACCAGGCGCTACGGCCGAAGATCGAGATGTTGGATTTAGTGCGGCGGGCGGTCAGTTCTCCAGGGCGCCGGGATCTGGCGGGACGTCGACTGCGTGCTCTCTGAGCGCCGCCAGCGGAACGATCTGCAATGCCCGCTCGTGAGTAGACGCCAGGACAACGGGTGCCGCCGCGCCATCGAAGTGCGCCCGCAGCCAGTTCGCCGCGGTAACGCACCAGCGATCGCCCGGCACTAGCCCCGGGAACTGGTAAGCGCGCACCGGCGTGCTCAGATCATTGCCGATGCCACGCTGATGCTCGAGAAACTCAGCCGTCATCACTGCGCAGATCGTGTGGCTGCCAAGGTCTTCGGGCCCGGTAGCGCAACATCCGTCGCGGTAGAACCCGGTGACCGGGTTATTGCTACAGGGCTCAAGTTCACCGCCGAGCACATTGCGATCGCTCACCGCAGAAGTATCAGTGCTCAGCGCGGCCTGCTACAAGGACCGCTGCCGGGGCGACGCGGATTTCGCATAGTCAGCCGTTCGCAGGCAGGATGCGGTCAGGCAGGAGGGGTCAGCGAATGAGTCAGGGCCGGCTGCGGGAACTCTGGGCGCCGGACATCCGCGCGCTCACTGTCGGCTTGATTCTGACGATTACCGTTGTCGCCTCAGAGTCGCTCGCCGTGATCACGGTCATGCCCGTGGTGGCACGTGACCTCGGCGGGCTGCGCCTGTACGGCTGGGCAACTGGCGGCTTCATGCTGAGCAGCGTCGTCGGTGTCGTAGCTGGCGGGCGCGAGAACGACCGGCGGGGGCCTGCCCTGCCGTTCACGGCCGGGCTAGTGCTGTTCGGCCTGGGTCTTACCGGAGCCGGCCTCGCTCCTTCGATGGGCGTCCTGGTGGTCGGACGGATGCTGCAAGGTCTCGGCTCAGGCGTGGTCCCGTCGGTCGCTTATGCGTCGATCGGCCGTAGCCTGCCGCCATCGCTCCGGGCCCGGATGATCGCAGTCATCTCCACCGCATGGGTTGCGCCGGGTCTGGCCGGGCCGGCTGTGAGCGCCGAGATAGCGCACGCGTTCGGCTGGCGCTGGGTTTTCCTCGGGCTGCTGCCGGTGGTCGGGATCGCAGGCTCGATCGCCGTACCCGCGCTTGCCCGCCTGGGCCGGCCGCAGTCGGCCGAGGCAGCCGAGCACAAAGTCACCGACGCTGTCCGCGCCGCGGCCGGGACAGCAATGATCCTCGCCGCGCTCACGATCGCGGTCAGTTCCAGCGCGCTGCCAGTCGTTCGCGCACTGATCGCGCCCGGGCTCGTCGCCGGCGGTCTTGCCGCGGCACTGCCCGCGCTGCGACGGCTTGTCCCGCCGGGCACATTGTCCGGCCGGAAAGGGCTACCCGCCACGATTCTCAGTCGCGGCCTGCTGACGTTCGCGTTCTTCGGCGCCGACGGGTACGTCACGCTGGCGATCACCGCGATACGGCACGACAGTTCTCTCGTTGCGGGCCTCGCGGTTACCGGCGCCACTGTCGCCTGGACCGGTGGCGCGTGGATTCAGGCGCGGCTCAGCGACCGGTGGGAAGGTCGCCGGCTCGTCCGTACCGGCCTCGTCGTCATCTTGCTAGGCATTACCGGGATGCTGCTCATGCTTCAGCCGGCCGTGCCAGTCGCTACGGGCATCGCCGCATGGACAGTCGCCGGCCTCGGCATGGGCATGGCATACTCGCCGATCCTCCTGCTGGTGCTGCGTCAGGCACCACCGGGGCGAGAGGGCCGGGAGTCGGCCTCGCTCAACCTCGCCGATGCTCTCGGTACCGCGACAGGCCTAGGCGTCGGCGGCACAGCGGTCGCCGCCTGGGCTGGCAGCGATCTCGGACGCGGCGTTGCTACCGCCTTCGGGATCAGCGCGGTGGTCGCGGTGCTCGCGCTAGCCGTCACCCGCCGGCTCCCGGCCGGGACGACAGCGGCAGCGCGAGACAAAGAGCACGACTGAACCGGTGAGCTAGGCTACGGGTTCGGCCATCCGGTTCGGATGGCTCGCCGGCACAGGCCTGGCGACGAATTGCGGTGCGCTCAGCTCACCAGTTGCGGGAGCACGAACGATCGGTGCTTTCGCCGTCTGCCGGTCAGCCGTCCGATGGCTCCGGTTGCGCAACTGCGAGCTGACCGGCGGCGCGCTTTCGCTGGACAGCATCCGCAGGGCGGCCACCCGGTCCAGGCCGGCTGGCAGCTCCTGTACAAAACGCTGCCATTCCTGCCGATCCGCCTGCCATGCGCGGAGGTAGTTCTCGCACAGCTCTGGCGTGATAAGCGCGAGGCGGCCAAGAGATCCCTTCAGCGCGGCAATGCGCAGGGCCTTGTCGGCAGACTCAAGGCTGCTCTCGGCCACCATTGCCAGGACCCGGTCAATGAACTGCCTGCGCTTGACCAGGAATCTGGCCCAGTGCGCCTCGTTCGCATCGGTGATCGACAGGTGCTGGTCCAGCAGCCAGTAGATGCCCTCGGCTAGCACGTCACCGAACTCCTCGTTGCGGGCGCGCTCTGGGTTGCGGAAGGGGTCATACGGATACTGGATGACCTGGCCGGTCACGGCGATCGGCTGGATCCCCTTATCGCCGTCAAGCAGGAAGAACCAGTCGTCGTTGTAGATGTCCGGGAAGAACGAGGTGCTGCGCTGCACGTGCACGGCCAGCG
>DATMMA010000479.1:0-2797 GCA_035570295.1 Streptosporangiaceae bacterium | reverse complement strand
GGCCTCGCCGTCGACGTACAGGCAGGAGAAAGTGACGATGTGCGGCAGCCGGGCGTCAGGGTCGCCATGCACGACGGAATCTGGCACAGTCCGCGGTACTTCCGAGCGGATCCGGCTGACCAGAGCGCGCAGCGCGGTGTCGGCACTAGCGCGTTCCCGGCTCATTGCTGTCAGCGATGCCGCGGCGGCGAGCACTGCGGGCACGTTGGGGAAACCCGGAACGCGCCGGTTCTCGCGGTCGTCGGACGGGAACGGCTCGCTCCACCGCGTGCCCTTGCGCACCGCCAGCAGGCCCACGCCGGCCGGGCCGCCCCATTTGCGGGCGCTGGCAGCGAGCAGCGACCAGCCGTCCGGCACCGGCAGGCGACCAGCCGAGGCAGCGACATCCATCAGGAGGGGAACGCCCGCTTCGTGGCAGGCGGCCGCCACCTCAGCCACTGGCTGGAGCGTGCCAACCTCATGATTCGCGGACTGCAAGCAAGCCAGCAGGGTGCGCTCCCGTGCTGCGGCGGTGGCGAACTCGGCCACGTCAGCCCGGCCGAGGTGGTCGACGCCGGTGAGCGTGACCGCGGTGCCGGTCCTGCGGGCCAGCCAGTCGGCGGCGTTCAGCACGCTCGAGTGCTCCACTGCGCTCGCAACCACATGCCCCGGCCCGCGGGCGGCGGACTGCCTGGCTTGCACGGCGCCCAGGACGGCCAGGTGCACGGCCTGCGTGCCTGAACTGGTGAACGACAGTTCGTCCGGGCGGCAGCCGATCTCGGCTGCTACAGCCTCCCTGGCCTGCTCCAGCAGCAACTGGGCGCGCCTGCCCTCGCGGTGCAGCCGGGCCGGATCTGCCCAGCCGTCAGCGAGGGCGGCCAGCAGCGCTTCCCGGCCGCTCGGGTGCAGCGGCTCGGCCGAGGCCGCGTCGAAATATGCCACGTTCCCGACTGTAGGCGCCCGGCCGGCTCGCTTGGGCGCCAGTGCCGTCCCGGATGAGCGCGCGCCGAGGACCGGTAACGCGGCGGCGGTAACACGGTGCTAGAAACACCGTGCTAGTAACACGGGGCCGAAATAACGAATTGTCACGGAGGCCGGGGGTCCCCCCTGCTTGCAGGCGGGGGGGTTGTACTGTTTTCCACGACAGGCTGTAGGACGTCGAACTCAACCGGCCGCTGAAGCCGGGACTTAACTGCTGGGAAGGCCACCTGTGAGTCCCAACAACCGTGCCGAGATGCCGCGTGCCGAGCGGCACGGGCCCCCAGGCCGCGGGGGACCGGCTCGGCTGATTCGGCGCTGGCTGCCGCGCACTGCTGCGCTTGTCGCGCTGGCTTTGGTCACGACCGGCTGCGACTCCTCGTGGGTCGACAACCTCGGGCTGCGTAACCCGCTCACCACCCAGGCCCACCTGATCGTCAACCTCTGGCAGGGCTCGTGGATCGCCGCGATCGCCGTCGGGCTTGTGGTCTGGGGCGGGATCTTGTGGACGGTGATGTTCCACCGCAAGCGCGGCGACCGGGTGCCGCAGCAGGTCAGGTACAACCTGCCCATCGAGATCTTGTACACCGTCGTTCCGTTCATCATGGTCGGCGTCCTGTTCTACTTCACCGCGCGGGACGAGAACAAGATCGACAACCTGTCGGCGACGTGTAGCCGTCCGAGCTGCGTTGTCGTGGACGTGACTGGCTTCCAGTGGAGCTGGGAGTTCCAGTACCCCCAGTACACGGCGGCGAACTCGGCTAACGGCGTCACCCAGGTCGGCCCGATGTGGAACGGCCAGCTCGGCGCAAGCGACAACCAGCGCCAGCTGCCGCTGCTGGAGATCCCCGATCACGAGACAGTCCGGTTCAACCTGACCTCTAATGACGTGATCCACTCGTTCTGGGTGCTGCCGTTCGACTTCAAGCGCGACGTCGTTCCCGGCCACCCGAACCATTTCCAGGTGTACCCGACGTCCACGCTCTACAGTGGCCCGGACACCATCGGCCGTTGCTCGGAACTGTGTGGCCTGTACCACAGCCGGATGCTCTTCCGCATCAAGATCGTGACTCCCGCCCAGTTCACAGCATGGATTACCGCGCAGCAGAAGCTGCAGAACGCATCTGGGGGCGCTCAGTGACGGCCTATTACGAGTCGGCTCCGACCGGCGTCATGCCCGGCGCCCAGGTGGCGCCGCGGCCCTACCGCAAGGGCTCAATCCTGGCCGACTGGCTGTCGTCTACCGACCACAAGATCATCGGTCACCTGTACCTGATCACGTCGTTCGCGTTCTTCCTGATCGGTGGCCTGATGGCCATGATCATGCGGGCGCAGCTGATGGGCCCGGATAACCACATCGTGTCGGACCAGCAGTACAACGAGCTGTTCACCATGCACGGCACGATCATGCTGCTGCTGTTCGCCACACCGCTGTTCGTAGGCTTCGCGAACGAGATCATGCCGCTGCAGATCGGCGCGCCGGACGTGGCGTTCCCGCGGCTGAACCTGCTGAGCTACTACATGTTCACCTTCGGCGGCTGCATCCTGCTGATCAGCTTCCTGACGCCGGGCGGCGCGGCCTCGTTCGGCTGGTACGCGTACTCGCCGCTGACCAACGCGACGTACTCGCCCGGCCTTGGCGGCGACATGTGGATCATGGGCCTGGTGCTGTCCGGCCTGGGCACGATCCTCGGCGGCGTGAACTTCGTCACCACGATCTTGTGCATGCGCGCGCCCGGCATGACGATGTTCCGGATGCCGATCTTCACCTGGAACATCCTGCTGACCTCGATGCTGGTGCTGCTGGCGTTCCCGGTGCTGGCCGCCGCGCTGCTGGTGC
>DATMMA010000478.1:0-11053 GCA_035570295.1 Streptosporangiaceae bacterium | reverse complement strand
CTGGCTACCAATCGCGGTCGCCGCCGACCTGCTGCTGTACTTCGTCTACGGGCCGCACATGCCACCCGGCCTGATGTCCAACACTGCGGCCAGCCAGCAGTTCGATATCAAGGTCATGTCGGTGCTGGCCGCACCGGTGATGGCCTTCGTGCTGGTCTTCATGGCCTACTCGCTGATCGTCTGGCGGCACCGGGAGGGTGACGACGGGGACGGGCCGCCGATCTTCGGTCACGCCAGAATCCAGGCCACCTGGATCACGGTGACTGCGGTGATCGTGCTGTTCCTGGCCGGCTTCGGAACTTACGAACTGGCGTGGCCGGGATTCGCCGGTGCAGGCGCGGGTGAGGGCCCGAGCCCGATCTGGAAGCCGGGCGGTACTCCGCTGCAGGTGCAGGTGATCGCCCAGCAGTGGCGGTTCAGCTACCGGTACCCGCAGTTCGGCGGCTTCGAGACAACGGCTCTGATGCTGCCGGTCGGTGAGCCGGTCCAGTTCAACGTCACCTCCCTGGACGTCATCCACAGCTTCTGGGCCTATCAGCTCGGCGTGAAGGCGGACGCGAACCCCGGCGTGAACAACGTGGCCTACACCACCCCGACGCAGACGGGCAACGTCACGGTGCGCTGCGCCGAGCTGTGCGGTCTGTGGCATGGCGCGATGTTCAACTACGGCAAGGTCGTATCGGTAGCCGCATTCAGAGCCTGGGCGCAGAAGACAGAGGTCCAGCTGGCCGCCGTTACCAAGATCCTTCCGCCGTATTCCACGACCTACGACCCGACAGTGGTCCCGCAGATGAGCAAGGCCATGGTCAAGGCCGGCCTCATTGGTGGCAATGGCTACTACTACCCGCCGAACGACCCAGTTCAGCCATGACGAAGCAACACGCCGACGCAGCGATGAAGAGGTGACCGGATGGCCATCGAGACACAGCCGGATCGGGCGCAGGGCGCCGGCGGCGGGCAGCCGCTAGCTCGCTCCGGCGCGCGACCGTGGTGGCGGCGGCCCGCCATCCATACGGCCATCCTCGGGGCGGTGATCGGCTACGTGCTCGGTCACCTGCTGGGTAACTGGCTGACCGGCGCGACCGGCGCTGCTAGTCAGTACCCCAACGTGGCCTTGTCCGACTCCGAGGACTGGCCGATCGTGCTCGGCTACCTGTTCGCGATCGTGGGCTGGCTGGCCGGGCTCGGGGTGTTCAACGACACGATCAGGCAGATGCTCGGCCGTCCTAACGGGTACAACGGGCACAACGGAAACGGCCAGCATGAGAACGGGGGTCTGGCCAAGTACTTCCGCTATTCGCTGGACCACAAGGTCGTCGGTATCCAGTACCTGGTCGGCATGATCATCTACTTCTGCACGGCTGGCCTCTTCGCGATGGCCATCCGGACAGAGTTGCTGTCGCCGGTGCACCACGTCTTCACCTCGCAGGTGTACGTGGAGATCGTCGGCGAGCACGGCACGATGATGATGATGCTGATGACCTCGGTCATCCTCGGCCCGTTCGGCAACTACCTGGTGCCGCTGATGATCGGCGCTAAGCGGGTCGCCTTCCCCCGGATCGAGGCGCTGTCGTTCTGGCTGACGCCAATGGCGTTCCTGATCCTGCTCTCCGCGCTCCTGCTAGGCGGATTCCCGTTCGGCTGGACGGGCTATGCCCCGCTGTCGATCCAGTCCACCGTTGGCGCGGACTCGTATGCCATGGCTTTCGGGCTCATGGGCATCTCGATGATCCTGGCCGGGTTCGACATCATTGTCACGGTCATCTGCTACCGGGCTCCCGGCATGCGCTGGAGCCGGCTGCCGATGTTCGTCTGGGCGATGGTGACGACGTCGTTCCTGATGGTGCTGGCAGCGCCGGTCCTGGTCGGCGGCATGTACATGCTGCTGATGGACCGGACCGCCCAGACCGCGTTCTTCGAGGACTCCCTCGGCGGCAGCAGCTACCTGTACCAGAACCTGTTCTGGTTCTTCGGCCATCCCGAGGTCTACATCCTGGCGCTGCCGGGATTCGGGATTGTCTCGGAGATCATCCCGGTCATGTGCCGCAAGCCGCTGTTCGCCTACAAGGTGGCGGCGGCCGGCATGGTCGGGGTGGGATTGCTGAGTTTCTTCGTCTGGCAGCACCACCTCTTCGACAGCGGCATCAACCCGGACATGCGACCGCTGTTCATGCTGACCACCGAGCTGATCTCGATCCCGACCGGCTTCATCTACCTGGTGGCGCTCGGCACGTTCTGGAAGGCGAAGATCAGGTTTACGGTGCCGATGCTGTTCGCGCTCGGCATGTACTTCAACTTCCTGATCGGCGGAGTCTCCGGGGTGTTCCTCTCCGACGTGCCCGCCGACACGACAGAACACGGCAGCTTCTTCGTGATGGCGCACTTCCACTACACGATCATGGGCGGGCTGATCTTCGCCTTCATGGGCGGCCTGTACTACTGGCTGCCGAAGATGATGGGGATCAAGCTCAATCCCACGCTCGGGAAGTGGCAGTTCTGGCTCATGTTCATCGCGTTCAACGCGACGTTCCTTCCGCTGTTCGCGGTCGGCATGGCCGGCCAGCCACGGCGCGTGTTCGAGTACGCGCTGAACCTCCAGCCGCTGAACGATTTTGTCTCGATCGCCTCGTTCGTGCTCGGGTTCTCGATCCTGCTGTTCGTGATCAACTTCGTCTGGTCGACGGTCTTCGTGCGGGAGCGCGAGACGGGCAACCCGTGGCAGTCGCGCGGCCTGGAGTGGCAGGTCGCCTCGCCGCCGCCGGCGGACAACTTCGACCAGATCCCCGTGGTCCTGTCCGGGCCGTACGACTACGGCGTCAAGGACGCTCAGCCAGTCGCTGACCTGCACCCGCCCGCCGGCGTGCTGAGTGCCGCGATCTCGCAGTCCGCAGCTATCAGAGCGGAGGCATAGCCATGGCAGAGACAACTGCCGAGCCGTCGCCGGGCCTGAGCCGGGCGGAAGAAGAGGCGGTCTTCTACCACGAGTCCGCGCTCAACGCCTCGTGGACGGGGGTCCGGCTGGCCGTGGGAGCGCTCACGTTCCTGTTCGGCGCGTTCGTCTTCGCGTTCTTCTATCTGCGCTCGCTGAACAGCCACCACCTGTGGTACACGACGGGCAAGGACGGAACGGTGCCGAGCATGGCGGCCGGCGTCACTGTCATGGTGCTTGTCGTGATCAGCGCCGCGGTCCAGACGCTCGCGCTGCAGCGCATCAAGGCCGGGCACAAGGGCGTCTGGCTGGCCGGCGCGACACTTGCGCTGCTGCTCGGGCTGGCCGCGATCGGCGTGCAGATCTGGCAGCTGCTCAACCTCGGCTTCTGGCCGGGGGCGAGCGGCTTCGCGAGCGTCTTCGTCGGCTACCACCCGATCTTCATCGCGGTCGCCCTCTGCGTCATGGTCTGGCTGGAGATCCTGATCATGCGTTGCCGTGCGATCCCGGAGATCTCATTCGTCGAGCAACCGCCTACCTACGCTGAAGCGTTCGCCGTCCAGAGGTTCCAGGCCTCGCTGAGTGCATTCACCGTGACCTGGAACTACCTCGCGGGGGTTGCTGTCGTCGCCTGGATCCTGTTCTACCTGGTCCACTAAGCAGACGGCGGGGAGAGGCACACAGGTGGAAGTAGCTTTCGGGCACTGGTCGGCCAGCTGGCCGGCGCTCGTTGCCTACGTCCTGGCAGCCGGCTGGCATCTGGCCGGACTGCCCCGCCTGCTTGCCGCTAACAGTGTTGGACTTAACGGGGCGGGAACGCCCGCTAGTCGCGAACTGAGGCGGGAGGCAGCGCTGTGTCAGCTGGGACTCCTCCTGGTGCTCCTGGCGCTAGTCTCGCCTATCGGCTACTTCGCTGGCCTCTATATCTGGGTGCGGGCACTGCAGATGCTGCTCGTCGCGGTGGTTGGCCCCGGGCTGATCGTGCTCGGGGCGCCGTGGGCGGCCTTCCGGCTCGCCATCGCCCGCCCGGGGGTTGCGGCCAGCGCCAGCCATGATCGCCAGTCCTGGCTGGTATCCAGGCCCGTGCTCTCGGTTGTCGCCGCTAACGTCGTCTGGATCGGCTGGCAGTCACCGGTGCTGTTTGATGCCGCCAGCGCGAACAGCGCGGTCGCACTCGTCGAGCACGCCAGCTACCTGGCGGCCGGGCTAGTGTTCTGGCTGCAATTGATCTCGTCGCGCCCACTGCGCCAGCGAGTGCCGGCGCTGCGGCGGGTGGCGCTGCTTGTCGGCAGCGTGGCCGCGTTCACCGTGCTCGGCATGGTGCTCGTATTCGGCTCCGGTGTGCTGTACTCGGGCTACGCCAATCCAGCACACCACGTCATGACGGTGCTGGCTGACCAGCAACTGTCCGGCGCTGTCCTGTGGATGGGTTTCCTGCCGCCCGCGATGGTGGCCGCGGTGGCGCTGATGATGGAGTGGCTCAGGGATGAGGAGTCCGCGGATCTGTCAGCCGGGCTGGACCGGCTGCTGACTCCGCGGCGCAATGGCTGGCCGTCCCGGCCGGTCATCAGGTGACCAGCAAATGAAACGTGGCAGGAGGCAGTAGTGCCCCGTCTGATCCTCGCAGCGGTGACCCCTGACAACACGCCGCACGGGTACAACTGGACGTTCGCGTTCCCCATGCTGCTGTTCATCGTCGTCGCACTGATCTTGTACGTGCTGTTCAGCAGGCCGCATCGCCGGGTACCCGGTGAGCCCATCTCGGTTGCTACCGGGGCTCACCTGCAAGCCTCGGCGGCACTGGCGGATGGCGGATCGGACGAGACGCCGGCTGACACCGACCCGGCTGACGTCGATTCTGCGGTGAGCGGCGAAGACCTGGGGGCCAACTAGTGACACAGGCAACGGGCGCCCTAGGTATCGCGCCTCCAGACACGGTCGCCACGGGGAAAGGGGAGCGGCGCTCCGTTCGCCTGGTGGCCAGGGCGCTGTTCCTGCTGACCAAGCCGCGGATCATCGAACTGCTGCTGGTCACGACGCTGCCGACGATGCTGCTCGCCCAGCGCGGCCTGCCAGGAATCGGGCTGATCGCCGTCACCTTGCTGGGCGGCGCTCTCGCCGCGGGCAGCGCTAACACGCTGAACTGCTACCTCGACCGGGACATCGACGCGATCATGAAGCGCACGTCCCGCCGGCCGCTCGTCGCGAAGGGCGGCGCTCCGACAGCGGTCAAGCCCGGCGAGGCGCTGGCATCCGGGATTCTGCTCGGCGCGGCGGCCACGGTCGTGCTGGGCTTGCTGGCCAACTGGCTGTCAGCGATCCTGGCCGACGGCGCGATCCTGTTCTATGTCTTTGTGTACACCATGGGGCTGAAGCGGCGCACCGCGTCGAACATCGTAATCGGCGGCGCGGCTGGCTGCTTCCCGGTCCTGGTCGGCTGGGCAGCGGTGACCGGTACCGTGAGCTGGCCCGCCGTCCTGCTGTTCGCGGTCATCTTCTTCTGGACGCCACCGCATTTCTGGGCCCTGGCGATGAAATTCAAGGACGACTACGCGTCGGCCGGGGTGCCCATGCTGCCGGTCGTTGCCACAGCGGCCAGCGTCGCACGGAAGATCCTTGTCTACTCCTACATCATGGTCGCCGTGACGCTCGCGCTCGCGCCGTATGCGGGCCTGGCTTATGGCATCAGCGCCGCCGTGCTCGGCGGCTGGTTCCTCGTCGAGGCCCACCGGCTGCGTTCTCGGGTTGCCGCTGGCGAGGCGGCCGCGCCGATGCGGCTGTTCCACCTCTCGATCGCGTACCTAACCCTGCTGTTTGCCGTCATCGCGATCACGGCGCTGCTGCCCTGGCACGGTTAACCATGGCCGTGACTGCCGGGCGAGCCCGGCCGCGCTGGACGATCCTGTTGCGGCCGCGATGGCTGGCCTGGCACGGCTTCGCCGTGCTTGCCGCCGTCGGCATGCTCTGGCTCGGTGACTGGCAGCTTCGTCGTGCCGAAGGCGGGAACGAGCTGAGCTGGGCGTACACATTTGAGTGGCCACTGTTTGCGATCTTCGGCGTGTACTTCTGGGCTAAGTCGCTACGGGACGAACTCCGTAGTCAGGCGAACTCCGGCGCGCCCGAGGATTGTACTCAAGCGAACTCAGAGCCGGATCCGGCTGCACCAACCGAGGCGGACACTGACGCTTATGTAGAGCGGCTGAAGGCCGAGGTGCGCCGCCACGGCGGCTGGCACGGCTGGCGGTAGCTGGCCTGTAGTGGGCCCAGGGTTTTAGAATCTGCTTCTGAAACTGTCCGGGCACCTGGAGGTCGTCGTGGCGTGGGATTTCTCAACCGAGCCGGAGTTCCAGGAGCAGCTGGACTGGGTCGCCGACTTCTGCCAGAACGAGGTAGAGCCGCTTGACCTGGTCTTCCCGGGCGCGGCGTACTCGCGTAACCCCAAGGCCAAGGCACTTGCCGACCCGCTCAAGCAGCAGGTCAGGGACCGCGGGCTGTGGGCGCTGTTCCTCGATCGCGACCTCGGCGGACCGGGATTCGGGCAGCTCAAGCTCGCGCTGCTGAACGAGATCCTGGGCCGGTACCGGTCCGCTCCGGTGGTATTCGGCACGGCCGCACCTGACACCGGCAACATGGAGATGCTTGCTGCCTACGGCACGCCGGAGCAGAAGGAAAAGTGGCTGTACCCGCTGATGAACCAGGAGATCTTCTCCGCCTACTCGATGACCGAGCCGCAAGGCGGCAGCGACCCGAACATGTTCAAGACCAGTGCAGTCCGCGACGGCGATCAGTGGGTCATCACCGGCGAGAAGTGGTTCACCAGCGCCGGCGCGCGAGCCGACATCATCTTCGTGATGTGCACCAACGGCATGTTCGTGGTGCCGCGCGAGACCCCCGGCGTCGAGATCATGGGCTATCCACCGCTGCACAACCACATCCGCTACAACGAAGTGCGCGTTCCCGTCGGTAATTTGCTAGGTCCGGAGGATGGCGCGAAGGTGCTGGCGCAGCGCCGCCTCGGCGGCGGCCGGATTCATCACGCGATGCGCACGGTCGCGCAGGTCAAGCTGGCTTTCGACATGATGTGCGAGCGGGCGCTGAGCCGTGAGTCGCACGGCAAGGTGATCGCCGAGCATCAGATGGTCGCCGAGGCCATCGCGGATTCCTACGCCGAGATCAACATGCTGCGGCTGCTGGTGCTGTGGACGGCGTGGACCATCGACAACTCAAGCACCCAGGCAGCCAGGACACAGATAGCGGCCTGCAAGTACACCATGGCGAAGGTACTTCGCGAGGTCAGCTACCGGGCGCTGCACATCATGGGCTCGCTGGGCACTACGAACCTGACGCCGCTGCAGGCCATGTGGGCGAGCGCGCCGACGATGGCGATCGCGGACGGCGTGGACGAGGTGCACAAGGTGACAGTGGCGCGCAACGTGCTCAAAGGCTACGAGCCGCATCCGGGGCTATGGCCGACCGAGTACATTCCGGCTAAGCGTGACGAGGCCAGGAAGAAGTACGCGCACCTCATCGAGTCCGATCCGGACCTCGCTGCCTGGGCTGATGCCGCTGTCCGCGCGACCGCAAGGGGCTGAGCATGGAGATTTCTGGCAAGGTAGCCATCGTCACCGGTGCTGCCAGCGGCGCGGGCCGCGCGCTGGCGCTCGGACTGGCGTCGCGCGGGTCGTCGGGCGTCGTGGTGTGCGATATCGACGGCGAGGGCGCCGCGAAGGTCGCAACCGAGATCGAGGCGGCGGGTGGCCGTGCGCTCGCGATGGCCGCGGACGTAACGCGGGACTCCGATGTCCAGGCGCTCGTGGCGCGGACGGAGGAGAGGTTCGGGCCGGCCGGGCTGTTCTTCTCCAATGCCGGGATCATCGTGGCCGGCGGCGAAGAAGCCTCTGACGATGCCTGGTCGAAGATCTGGGCGGTTAACGTGCACAGTCACGTTTACGTGGCGCGGGCCATCCTGCCCGGCATGCTCGCGCGCGGTGAGGGCTACCTCGTGATCACGGCGTCGGCGGCTGGCCTGCTCACCCAGCTTGGCTCAGCGCCATACGCGGTGACCAAGCACGCCGCAGTCGCGTTCGCCGAGTGGCTGTCGATCACCTATGGCGACCGGGGGATCCGGGTGTCCGCGCTCTGCCCGCAGGCGTTCAGCAGTAATCTGATGGCCACCTCGCGGCGCGAGGCTGGCGCGGGCGCATTGCCCGATACCGAGGCGGGCGGCGGTTCGGCGCAGGCGGCGGTTGACGGCGTGCTCACGTCCGAGCAAGTGGCCGCGTGCGCACTCGACGGGATCGCCACCGAGCAGTTCCTGATGCTGCCGCATCCGGACGTCGCGACCTATGAGCAACGCCGGACGGCCGACCGGGACCGGTGGATCCGCGGCATGCGCCGGATGCAGGCAAAGCTCGCGGGCGAGAGCTGACCGGCCAGTACCGCTCAGCGGCCACCGGCCCATCCGGCTCATCCGGCTCATCCGGCGCCGACGTCGTCAGCGGCCGTGAGCCGGGCGCGCCGTAGCTCGAGGAACCGGCGCTGGGCGGAGCTTTGCGTGAGCTGCGCTGCGGTCGCGAATGCGGCGGCAGCGTCGGCGGTCCGGCCTAGCCGGGCGAGCAAGTCGGCCCGGATCGCAGGCAGCAAGTAATAGCCGTCGAGGCGGATCTCATCAGTGATCGCCAGCGCCGCGGCCGGCCCGTGCACCTCGGCGACCGCGACGGCCCGGTTGAGCGCGACGACCTGGCTGGGCGCGATGACCATGAGCTGGTCATACAGCTGCAGAATCTGCCGCCAGTCAGTCTGTGCTGCCGTCGCCGCGTCGGTATGAACGGCGTTGATAGCGGCCTGGATCTGGTACCGGCCTGGCTGGTTGCGGCGCAGGCAGGCGCGGACAAGCTCGTGTCCCTCGGCGATCTGCTCGGTGTTCCAGCGGCCCCGGTCCTGGTCGGCGAGCAGCACCAGGTCACCATCCGGGCTGACCCGGCTGGCGCGCCGCGCGTCGGTCAGCAGCATGAGTGCGAGCAGCCCGGCGACCTCTGGTTCGGCTGGCATCAGCGCGGCGAGCAGCCGCCCCAGCCGTATCGCCTCGGCGCAGAGGCCGGTCCTGATGAGCTCGTCGCCCGAGCTGGCCGCATAGCCTTCGTTGAAGATCAGGTAGATCGCTGCCAGCACCGCTGCAAGGCGCTCCGGCAGGTCTGCTGCGCCTGGCACCTGGTAGGGAATGCCGGCGTCCCGGATCTTGGCCTTGGCGCGCACGATCCGCTGGGCCATGGTCGCCTCGGGCACGAGGAACGCGCGGGCGATTTCAGCGGTGGTCAGCCCGCCGAGCAGCCGGAGGGTGAGCGCGACGCGCGCGGTGTCTGCCAGCGCCGGGTGGCAGCAGGTGAACATGAGCCGTAGCCGGTCGTCGGGCACATCGGCGCCGGGCTCGGCGTCGGTGTCGTTGTGGACCGCGGACTCGGCTTGCTGCGGGGCAGCTTGCCCGGCCAGCAGGATGGCCTGCACGTACTTCTCCTGCCGCAGGCGCTCGCGGCGCAGGTGGTCGATGCCTTTGTTGCGCGCCGTTGTGATCAGCCAGCCGGCCGGGCTCGGTGGCAGCCCGCTGGCGCGCCAGCGTGGCAAGGCGGCGGCAAAGGCGTCCTGGACCGCGTCCTCAGCGAGGTCGATGTCGCCGAAGACGCGGACCAGGACCGCGACCGCCCGGCCGTATTCCTGCCGGTAGATCCCTTCAATCTCGCCGGCGCTCGCGCCTGCGCCGCCGCTGCCAGCCTGTGCTTCCGTCATGCTGTACAGCCCTCATGCTGCGCTGGCGTCATGCTGTGCTGGCGTCATGCTGTGCTGCCGTCATAAAGGGGCCGCACCTCCGTCGGCAGTCCGGTGATCTCGGCGAACTCCGTGCCCCACCGCAGTGCCTCGTCCAGGTCGGCGACGTCGATGATGGTGAACCCGCCCAGGTACTCCTTGCCCTCAGCAAACGGCCCGTCGGTCATGGACACCTCGCCGTCCGTCACGCGCAGGACTGTTGCGGTGGCGGGCGGCTCAAGGCCTGCGGTGAACACCCAGGCACCCGCTGACTGCAGTCGGGCCCGCCAGCCGCCCACCTTCTCCATGATCGGGCCGAGGACCTCCGGCAGCGGCACCGGGCCGTCCGGCTGGTAGGCGCAGATTGCGTACTGCTTCATGACATACCTCCGTGAGTGGCGTGGCGGCCTGGCCCCGCTGGCCGGACCGCTCCTCGCCTGCTACACGGTTGGCCGGCCCCTAAATCGACACCCGGGGATGATCGCCTCTCAGGAATCTGCGGACAGCACCTTGCGCGGATGCCTGCCGTCGACATACCCCACGAACGGCGGGTAGATGTTGTACCCGAGTAGTTCCTGAAGCCGCTCCGGAAGCTCGCGCACGGTGTCACGGGGCACCGCCAGGCAGTGGTTCTCCTGTTGCCGAAGCCAGCCGGAGCAGTACTCGAGGATCACGCCGAGCCGGGGCGCGCCGGTCTGGTTCGCACCGCCACCGTGCCAGAGGCTTCCCAGGTAGAACATGACCGAGCCGGGCGACATGACGGCGGTCTCTATGGGGTCGCTCGCTGTCGGCCGCCTGTCTGGCTCCCAGTGGTGGCTGCCCGGGATGAACCTGGTAGCGCCGTTCTCGATGGTGAACTCGTCTAGCGGCCACATCGTGTTGACGACCAGCGGCGGGTGCGGCTCCGGCACCGGGTAGATCGAGTCGTCCCTGTGCAGGATCTGCGCCTTCTCGCCAGGACCGATGCAGATGCCTACCGGCGCGCTGAGCTGGTAGTGCCCAAGCACCTCGTCGAGCACTCCGAGCAGCAGCGGGTCAACGGCAGCCTGGTCGAACATCCTGGTCTTGGCGAATAGCGCGTACACCCGCTGAGTGTCGTAACCCTCGAAGAAGTTGCGTCCGGTCCTGGTGGTCTGCAGGACGCGGTCCATGTCGGCCCTCGCTGCCTGCAGGCCGGCGGTGTCCAGCATGCCGGTGACAACCACGTAGCCGTCGTCGGTCAGCCGCCGCGCCACGTCCTGGCTCGTGGACGTGGCGGGCATCGTTGCCATCATCAGACTGAGCCTAGGTGACTGACGACGGGATGGACAGGCGGCGATGCAC
>DATMMA010000477.1:0-8425 GCA_035570295.1 Streptosporangiaceae bacterium | reverse complement strand
AGCAGGTCGCGCAGCCCGAGTACGCGAGGCCGGCCGTCGACCAGCGCCACGTTGTTGATGCCGAAGGTCTCCTCCATCGGCGTCAGCCGGTACAGCTCGTCCAGCACCGCCTCGGGGACGAATCCGGACCGCACCTCGATGACCAGCCGCAGGCCGTGGTTCATGTCGGTCAGGTCCTTGAGCTCGGACACCCCGTTCAGCTTCTTGGTCAGCACCAGGTCCTTGATGCGGGCGATCACCCGCTCCGGGCCGACTCCGTAGGGCAGTTCGGTCACCACGATGCCCATCCGGCGGGGCGTGATCTTCTCGATCCTGGCCGCGGCCCTGGTGCGGAAGATCCCCCGTCCGGTCTCGTACGCCTCCCGGATGCCGCTCAAGCCGACAATCTTGCCGCCGGTCGGCAGGTCGGGCCCCGGCACGAAGCGCATCAGCGTCTCGAGATCCGCGTCGGGGTTGGCGATGAGGTGCTGCGCGGCCGCGATGACCTCGCCGAGGTTGTGCGGCGCCATGTTCGTCGCCATCCCGACCGCGATCCCGGCCGCACCGTTGACCAGAAGGTTCGGGAACGCTGCCGGGAGGACCTCCGGTTGCGTCTGCGAGCCGTCGTAGTTGTCGATGAAGTTGACGGTGTCCTCGTCGAGCGAGTTCGTCATCTCCAGGGCCGCCGCGGCCAACCGCGCCTCGGTGTACCGCATCGCGGCGGGGGAGTCGTCGGGCGAGCCGAAGTTCCCGTGGCCGTCGACCAGCGGCAGCCGCATCGACCAGGGCTGGTGCAAGCGGACCAGCGCGTCGTAGATGGCGCTGTCGCCGTGCGGGTGCAGCCGGCCCATGACCTCGCCGACCACCCGGGCGCATTTCACGTGCGCCCGGTCGGGCCGCAGGCCCATCTCGCTCATCTGGTACAGGATCCGGCGCTGGACAGGCTTGAGGCCGTCCCTGGCGTCCGGCAGCGCTCGCTGGTAGATCACCGAGTAGGCGTACTCGAGGTAGCTGTCGCGCATCTCTTCGGTGACGTCGATGTCAACGATGTTCTCTTCGAACTCGGCGTCCTCGAAGCCGCCGTTCCCGGTGCCGCCGCCGCGGCCGCGGCCCGCGCCGGATGAGGTTGTGGTGGTGCGTCTAGCCATGCCGCCATTCTGCCGTCCCGGATGGCGTGCTGCGCGCGCCGCGCCGGTCCGCCCGTTCGCTGACTTGGCATCCATTCGGGCGGTCACGTACCGGGCATAACATCAGATAAGGTCACCGCAGAGACACTCGAGCGGATGCCAAGTCGCGCGGACGGTTACGAACTGCGCCTCGCCGCTGGGCGGGCGACCGCTGGCGTTGCCACTGGGTCATTGCTGCGCGTCGAGAAGGGCGATCGACAGTTCTGGGCTCTCGACGTGGGCATTGTGACCGAGGCCGGGAAGGGTGACTGATCACCTGGATCACATGACCCACCCCGCCCCTCGGCCTCTGAGCAGTGAGCGCGACGGTTACCCTGGCCGGTGGGCTGGCCCGTCTGTCAGTGGTTCTGGCAGGGCCAGCTCGTTAGTGCCCGGACATTAGGGAGTTGGCGGCATGAGCGTGCCGGAAATGGGATCTGGTGAGGCCGCCGTGGGCCCGGCAGTCGCTCCAGCGGTCGCTTCCGAGAAGGCTGCTCCCTTGAGCGACCCGAGGCTGCCCTGGAACGGGAAGCCGCGGGCAGTTGACATTATCTGCTGGCTGGGCCTTGTCCTCAGTGGCGTGTTCTACTGGGCTTTGCTACCCGTGCGGCTGTCGCTGGTAGGCACTCACCCGGTAGTGGCCGAACTGCTGAATGGCAGCATCGAATCCATCATCTCGGCCGCCGCGTTCGCCAGTACAGGGCACGGAACGCTGACCGTGGTGCTGCTCGCTGCGATTCCGGGACTTATGAAGTTCGACGCCTTGTACTGGTGGGCGGGGCGGCTGTGGGGCGAGCGGTTCATCATGGTCCTGCCGGGGAGCCGACGGGTAGCCAGGCACATGGCGAGCAGTCAGCGGACCGGCCGCAGGTTTACCTGGCCGGCGCTGGTGATCAGCGCCTTCCTCCCGATCCCTAGGGCGATCATCTTCGTCATTGCCGGCTGGACCGGCATGCGGCTGGTCACCTTCCTCATCTTGGATTTGATCGGCGTTCTGCTGTGGACCGGCCTGCTCGCCGGGCTGGGATACTCACTCGGCCACCACGCAGTCGTCGCGGCTCAGACTGTCTCGCACTACAGCTGGTGGTTCACGATCGGAATAGTGTTGCTGACCGTGATCCTGATGGTGCGCTCGCAGCGCCGGCCCATGGAGGCGCCAGCGGCCCCGCCGGGCCCGACCGGGTTCGGGACGTAAATTCCTCCGGGCTATAGCGCGCGGAGGAATTTACGTGATCATGGCTTGGCTGCCAGCGAGCCCGCACGAGGGCTCAGGTAGCCGAGAAGCCGCCGTCCACCCGGATCATCTGGCCCGTGACGTAGTCGCTGGCCTTGCTCGCCAGGAATACCGCCGCCCCGGCGAAGTCGCCGGGGGTCCCGTTGCGGCCGACCATCGTCCTGGCCGCCAGCGCGGCCAGCCGGGCCGGGTCGGCCGAGACCTCAGCCGTGAGCGGCGTCACCACGAAGCCAGGGCAGATCGCGTTGCAGCACACCCCGCGCGGCGCCCAGGCTTCCGACTGCGACCTGGTCAGGGATGCGACGCCGCCCTTGGCTACCCCGTAGCCGCCGCTGTTGCCGAACGCGCGGTCCGCTTGCTGTGAGGTGATGTTGATGATCCGGCCCCAGCCGCGCTCGGCCATCTGCGGGCCGAACTGCTGACCCAGCAGGAACGGGGCCATCAGGTTCACGGCCATCAGTTCGTCGAAGGCATCGACAGTGAGATCAGCCAGCGGCGGCCGCAGGTTCAGGCCTGCGCTGTTTACCAGGATGTCCGGCGGCCCGAACGGATCGCTCGCCTGGCCAGCCGCCCAGTCCACGGCCTCCCGGTCGCCGAGGTCAGCACTGACGGTGGAGACACGGCACCCAGTTCGCGTCAGTTCGGCAGCGGCATCCCGCAGGTTCGCCTGGTCCCTGGCGACAATCACCACGGCCGCGCCAGCCTGCCCGAGGGCGAGCGCGATGCCGCGGCCGATCCCGGAACTTCCGCCGGTGACGACGGCCACGCGATCGCGCAGCGAGAAAAGCTGATCAAGGTACGAGTCCATGGTCCTAACTTCGTATCAGGCCGGGAACGCCCAGTACCCGGAGGCGCTAGCACACGATGCCGGTCAGTACGGGGCTAATCAGAACGAGTCTCACCAGGCTACTGGTGGCACTATCGGTGAGCCCGCGGCGCGCCGCTGGCCTGATGGCCCTTCATCGGGCGGCCAAGATCAGTTACAGTCAAACGGACGCATGATCAGATGTCCGGACCCGGGCAGGACAGGCTATGCATCTGCGGCTATGGGCGATAGGGGCGAGCCTCTTAGCAGTGCTCGCAGTTCCGGCCACCGCGCAGGCAAGCGTTGGGGTCGGCATTCAGGCTGGGCCGGTCCGGCTGGACGGTGCTGCTCATCCCGGTGGCAGTTACGCGTTGCCAGACGTGCTAGTCGTCAACACCGGGACGAGCCCGGAGTCGGTCAGTTTCAGCGTCGACCGGGTGTCGGCTGGCAGCGGGCGGACCGTGCCGCCGTCCTGGGTACAGGCGAGTGGCGCGCTGACGCTCGACGTCAAGCAGTCGGCCCGCGTGCCGCTGCAACTGGTCGTGCCGCCGACTGCTAGGCCGGGCCGGTACTTCAGCGATGTGCTCGTCAAGGCCGGGCCGCCGGGCTCGGCTGGCGGCGCGACCTTCGATGCCGGCGCGGCGACGGAACTGGCGTTCACCGTCGCGCCCGGCCCGGTGTCCTCTCCGTGGTTCAGGGTGCCCACCTGGGTGTTTCCCGGCATCGGCGTCGTGTTGCTGATCGGCGCAGTTGCGGGCCTGGTACGCCGGCTCGGCGTGCGCGTCCGGATCGAGCGCGAGCCGGCCGGCGCCAGGTCGCTGCCCGTGCGCGCAATCCGCGCACCCCGGTTGCCGTTGCACCGGCGCCGCGTCGCTCGGCTGGCCTTGCCGGTCGTGTTGACCGTGGTGGCCGGCTGCGGGACAGCGGCGGCGCCGCTTGGCTCCAGCAACGGCTCTGCTATCAACCTCACCCTGCACACTGTGTCCGACGTGCGCTCGGCAGTAGTCAGTCCGAACCGCGGGACATTCACCAACTGCTACGGCGGCAGCGCCTCCGACCACACTCCCTCCACCAGCAAGTTGCTCGGCTTCCCGAACGGCCGGTGCTCGTTCTACCCGATCACCGTCACGAATCAAGGTATCCCGGCGCACATCGAGGTATACGGGTCCGATGCATCGTCGGCCGATGGGAACGGTCAGTGGAAGCTGTGCAGCGCGGCTGGGCATCCCGCGGTTACCTGCACTGATGCGCCTAAAACGCCGGGGCTCAATCAGTTCCTGCTGGCGAACTTCAACCAGGTAGGGAAGACGTATCTGGTCGGCCTGACCGGCAATCTCAGCTGCGATCACGTATTCAATCAGTCGCGTGGCTGCTGGGCCGGGCATGGTGCTCAGCAACTGGAAGGCATCAAGATCACCGGTCCTTCGCAGACGACGGACACCTCGACCACGTGGACGATGACGGTTACCTGGTTCGCGGTGCCGGGGAAATCCTGACCGCGGCAGATGACGCTGCTTCCCTGACTCACTTGTTAGCCAGGGAAAACGGTGCACCCAGGTTGGGGAATTTGTCCAGTTCTTGTGGTGGTAATCGGCCTTAGTTGTGTCCATACTTAAAGGCTAAGGTTGATCTTGCGGGATAAGGGAGAGTCCTGAGGGGGGACGACCAGTGTCGAAGGCATGCCCTAATTGCGGTTTACCGCTGACCATTGATGACGCATACCGCGGAAGCTGCGGTCGGCAAGCGTTAGATCAGCGTGACGGCCCTGCCGCGGATCTCAGGCAATGAGCTTCTGCACCAAGTGCGGTCGCCGACTCACTGCTGGCGTGAGTTTCTGCACCGCCTGCGGAGCCAGTGTGCCGCAGCCGGCCCCTACGCAGGCAACGCCATCCGGCGAGGCGGACGGTCATGTCGCGCTGGTGCGGTCATCGGCAGGCCGACCCGGTGCAGATGGCAGACATGATGAAGCCGGCCCGGCCGCGCTATCCTCGCCAGCTCCGCCTCCGTCCGGCCCAGCTCCCAGGTCTCCGGCGCGAGACAGTACTACCTCCCCGCGACCGCGCCTGGAAGGGCAGCGGGCAACCATCGCTCTAGTGGCAGCAGCAGCGCTAATCGCGGGCGGGATTATCGCCGGGTTCCAGATCGCCGGCAGTCATGGCCATGCACCGGCCGCCGGTCACGCTGTCGCCAGCCAGCAGCATCGAAGTCCCGCGCCAGCCCAGACGGCCGCTTTGGCTCCCGTCGAGAACTCGTCAGCATCGCCGACGGCGTCGGAGTCAGGGTCGTCTGGGCCAGCGACGTCGGCACCGGCATCACCGGCATCACCGGCGTCGTCTGCATCGTCTAGGCACGCAACTGCCGTCGCGATCGGACCTCTGGCGGCCGAGCAGCCGGATGCGGCCAAGGTCGCTGCGTTCTTGTCGAGATATTTCGCCGCGATCAATAACCGCAATTACCCTGCCTATGCCGCTCTCTTTGCGGCTAACGCCCTGCCGACTACGACAGCAAGGCAGTTCAGGAATGGCTACCGGTCCACCAGGGACTCCAACGCTGAACTCGTTAATCTCATGGCAAGCCCGGCAGGCCTGGCTGCCTCCGTAACTTTTCGCAGTCACCAGAGTGCCGCCGCGAGTGCGACGCACACGTCATGCACGTTGTGGGGCGTCACCTTCTACCTTCAGCCGGACGCGAGTTCCTACTTGATCGGTCCGCCGCCAGCCGGCTATCAGGCGTCGTACCATCCATGTCCGTGAGGGGCTTTGGGGCAGTGGCGAACGGTTTGCGCTCGGGCTGCCGGGGGACAGTCCAGCCGGGAGGTCACGGTGGAGCGTCGGCCGGTGCTGTATGTGGTTGCTTCTGGCGCGGCGCCCGCTCGCGAGTTGCCTGCGCTGGTCGCTGACCTGACCACTGAGTGGGACACCTGCGTCGTCACCACTCCGGAAGGCTCGCGGTTCTTCGACGCCGGCCGCATTGCCGAGATGACGGGCCATCCCGTGCGAATCAGCTTCAAGGACCCGGATGCGCCTGACATCCTGCCGCCTGCCAGCGCGTTCGCGGCGGTCCCGGCCACTTTCAACACGATCAACAAGTGGGCTGCCGGGATCAGCGACACCCTGGCGCTCGGGCTGCTGAACGAGGCGATCGGTCTCGGCCTGCCGATTGTCACCGTGCCCTGGCCGAACGCCGCCCTCGCCCGGCACCCGGCATTCGGCATGAGCATCTCGACGCTGCGTGGCTGCGGGATCACCGTCATCCTCGACCCGGAAAACCTGCCTGACGACGACAAACCCGGCCGGGCAAGCTTCCCCTGGGAGCCGCTGCAGGGCGAGCTCGCGCGCATCCGGGCTGAGATCTCGCGGGGGGACACCTAACGCGAGCTGGTAGCGGAGCATGTCGATGACGGGCTGGTATCCGAGCCGTTGGTAGACCGAATTGGCGGCTACGTTGTTCACGTTGGCGCTGAGTACGCAACGCAATCCCTGCACGAGTACATCGGCGGACAGCGCCGCCACGCTCGCGCTCGCATAGCCACGCCTTCGCAGTTCCGGCGGGGTATTGACGGCCTGGATCCGCGCCACGCCGGCCACGGCATCGGTGCGTGCGGCCATGGATACCGCGCCGTCGTTATCCCAGATCCAGACGTACCCGGCTGCAAGCCGACGGGTGACGAAGACCGCGGCTGGATCGGTACCGGCCCGGCCTGCGGCGGCCTCGAAACCCGGCAGCCAGGACAGCAGCAGCTCCCGGTCGGTCTCGGCCGCCGGGCGCAGCGAACCGTCCACGCCATCGGGGAAGCGCACGTTCCGGACCTCATAAAGCCGCTCCGCCGACGTCGGTATCGCAGCGATCTTGCGCAGCCCGGTCAATGCCTCGGCGAAGCGGGAAGCGGTCTCAGCCTGGCCGAACACGCCAGGCAGCGCGACGTCGTCAGCATCGACGGCAGCTGCGATGGCCGCGACAAGCTCCGCTGGCATCGCCGCCACGGCCAGTGACGCATCCGCAGGCTGCTGAACGGCAATCCCGGCCGGGACCCCGTCAAGCAGCCCGATCCAGTACCGCCCGGGCTCGCCGTAGCGAATCGCGTCCGCCAGCTTGGTGCCAACCACGTTATGTCCCACCGGGTCACCGGCCAGCAAGTCACTGGCCTGGCCCATCACCAGCTCCGGATCAGCACTGGCTAGAACCGAAATGCTCATCGGACGCCGGACCTCCGCTTCAAGTCGAACCTGTCCGGCAGCTCAGCAGGACCGGCTGCCAGTAGACCGCCGCACGCACGCCCGCTGCCCAGATCGGTCTAAAAGGGTACAGGTTAGGCTCTCAGCCCAGCTCCGTCGGGCAAGAGCGCTGCGCCGATGAGTCAGCCGCGCGTCCAGGCCTGTCCATCAGCCTCGGCACGCCCTTCGAGCTAGCGAGGCAAGATGGCCTGGCCTGCGCAAGTTGCCCGTCGGCGGACTTCCTGGAATGCTCCGCACATGCCTGCCGAGTCTAGGACATTTGCCGAAGACGTTATCGATCAGCCTGTAAGAGCACAGTTCGAGGTATTTCTCGACGAGCACCGCCGTGACCTGACAAGTTGCCTGGACGGCCTCAGCGAGGAGGAGGCGCGCCGCTCCCTGGTGCCGTCCAGGACCACGCTGCTGGGCCTGGTCAAGCATGCGACCGTCGTCGAGAAGGTCTGGTTTGACGAAGCCATCACGTGCCGGTCGCGTGCAGAGATCGGCATTCCGGCGACGCCAGACGAGTCATTCATTCTCGGTGACGACGACACCATCGCAACTGTCCAGCGGGCGCACCTCGAGGCATGCGAGTCATCGCGCCGCGCCGCGTCAGCCCTCGGGCTTGACGACATCGTCCGCGGCAACCGGCGCGGGCCGCTCCCGTTGCGCTGGGTGTACCTGCATATGCTGCGCGAACTCGCCCAGCATTGCGGCCACGCCGACATCCTGCGCGAGCAGATTGTCGGCGGCTAGCGCGCCCGCCCTCCGAGCGCCAGCCGCAAAAATCAGTCAGTCGGTTAGCCGCAGCTAGAGCAGCGGCCGGGCACCGACCAGACTCAGAGCGCTGGCGGCAAGACGGCAGCCGCCGGCCAGCGCTTCGTGGGCAGGCTTCTTGTCGAGCCAGGCCGGCAAGAAGCCGGCGACGAAGGCGTCCCCGGCTCCGGTGCCATCCACGACGTGCTCAACCGGGGGCGCGCTGACCCGGAACGGCTCCGGCCGCCCGCCGGCGTACATCATTGCCCCG
>DATMMA010000476.1:0-2789 GCA_035570295.1 Streptosporangiaceae bacterium | reverse complement strand
CTGACCAGCCGCCCGCCCACGACGAACGACGACCCCGGCGCCTGGTGGTCGGCACCGGACGGCTCGAAGTTGACGCCCTCGTATGCCCAGCGCATCGGCCAGTCGACCTTCCAGACCAGCTTTCCGCGCCGGTGCTCGGCCAGCCTGACGGTCTCGGCATGCCCGCATGCACAGATGTAAGTGAGCTTGGTGCTCTCGTCGTCGTACCCGGTGACCGTGGTGAGGTCGCGCTCGCACGCCGAGCAGTACGGCCGGTACGGGAAGTACCCCGCGCTCGTGCCGCCGTCATCCTCGGCTGCAGCGCCAGACCCGTCGGCCGGCTCGGTGTCCGGCGCGTCGCTGTCGGCTGCGAGGTGGATGTCGGCGGCGGCCACGGCCGACCGCGGCTTGGTCCGGTACTGCGCCAGCACGGCATCGATCCGGGTTCTCTCGCGCATCGCCAGCAAGACCTCGTCGACGTAGGCACCGGAGGTGTACATCTGGGTCTGGCTGATGCCGCGGAACTCCACGCCAAGACGGCCCAGCGCGTCCGCGAGCGGCGCCTTGAAATGCTCGGCCCAGTTCGGGTACGCGCTTCCGGGCGGCGCCGGGACAGACGTCAGCGGCTTGCCGATGTGCTGCGCCCAAGACGCGTCGACGCCAGCCGGAACCCTACGGAGCCGGTCGAAGTCGTCGAAGGAGAGGATGTGCTCGCACGGCACGCCGCGCCGCTTGATCTCGTCGGCTACCAGGTGGGGGACCATCAACTCGCGCAGGTTGCCCAGGTGGATCGGCCCGGACGGGCTCAGCCCGGACGCCACGACCACGGGCTTGCCCGGCGAGCGCCGCGCCGCCTCGGCGATGACCTCGTCAGCGAAGCGGTTCACCCAGTCAGCCGAGGGCCTTACGTCTGCCACGGCGGGCGCTGTCCTTCCTCCGGCGTTCAGCGCGCTGATCAGCACGCGGCCGTAGCCTACCGGCGGGCGGCGGCGAACCGGGCCCGGCGCGTCGGGGCCCGGTCCGCCAGCCTGGACCAGCTAACTGCGGGCGTTATCGGCGCGGCGCAGGCCAGGGGTCCTGGTAGGCGCGGTAGGTATTCACGCCGGCCGGGAACTCCGCGTTGAACGTCAGCTGGCCGGACCTGCTGAACTCGGAGAAGTACGGCAGTGCTCCCCAGCCCACGAACAGATCACCGTTCGCCGTCGTCTGCGCGTTGCCCTGCGACGCCGCTGAGAGGCCTGCCGGCTGATCGTCAGAAGCCACGAGCGTGGCGACCTTGGTGCGGAAGTTGAGCCGGACCGTGACGGCGCGGCTGTAGGACAGCAGCGGAGTGCCGGCGCTGTCGTTGTCGAAGAAGGTGAACTCGTTCGGTCCGACCTGCTCGGGGTCGTGCTGCCAGGCGAAGATCTCGCCCGCGCTGTCCAGCGTCTGGCCGGGCGCGGCCTGTTCGGTGAACGTGCTGTCCTTGCCGCCGAGCCGCCATCTGATCTGCCCGGTGCGCAGGCTGACGTTGTAGGTGGTCCAGGTGTCGCGGGCGTCGATCAGCAGGCTGCGGCCGCGGGCAAGGTGGACCGCGTTGATGTGGAACCAGTCCCACGGCGTACTAGCGCTCGCGGGCAGCGGCTGCTCGCTCTGGCTGTACGGCACGTGGTCGGCGCTGTTCCACTGGAACAGTACCTTCCCGGTCTTGATGTCGATCTCTTGCACGATGCCGTCGATCACGGTCTGGTCAGCGGGTCCGCCGATCGAAGTGAGATTGGCGGTAGCTGTCGTGTAGCTGAGGATCAACGCGGTGTTCCACGGCGTGATCAGGAACTCGTGCCCGTCCGCGCTGTAGCCGTTGCCCGCGTTGACGGCGGCGATCTGCTGATAGTGGTCGTTGTAGATGTAGTCAGTGCCTGTAGACAGTCCGCCAAGGCCGGTTCCCTGCCACCAGGTCAGAACGGGCTTGCCGTCGTAGATCTGCGGCCGGAAGTCGGCAGCCTCCTGGCCGGCTGGCACGGCGTGGAACCAGAGCACTTTCCCAGTCGGGCCAAGGATCTCCGGGCCGTTAGCGTAGCTCGACTGATCACCAGAGGGGGCGACGAAGATATCTCCGTCAGCCGAGCTTGCGCTGCCAGTCATAACCGTGACCGGCGGCGGTGCCGTCGGTCCCGCCGCGGCGTGTGCCGGGCTTGCGGTGAGTAGCGCGGACCCAGCCGCAGTCAGTGCCGTGGCTGCTACAGCGGCGGCTGACCGCCAGCCGAGCAGCCGTGGCGAATGCGACGTTCGAGGCATGCGACATGACCTTCCGTCGAAGTGATGATGGCGGGCGCGAACGGGTCGTCGCCGCCCACGGCTAGCTTAGATATTTCCTAGTTAGTCGGCTAGATAAGTATGCAACTTGCTCCGGCGCAGGTCCGGTTATCGAGCTGATCGGGCGATTAGCGTTCTTTTCAGGAGCCGTCGCGGCCGGGTAGCTCAGCCTTGAAGGCCAGGATGTGCGGGGTCCGTTCCTCGCCGCCTGAAGGTTGCAGGACTCTGCGCCCTGCTATCAGAACTGACGGCGCACGAAGGCGCCGTCATGGTCCGCCCCGGCACTGACCAGCCTTCACCGGTGACTCTGCACGTGAAGCTGGCTGGTCACACCAGAGCCGGCCATATTGTCGTGCGGCCGTCGCGCCGGACGTTCGGACAGTGGGTGCGCCGTGAGCCGCGGCCTATCGAGCATCGGCCGACTGAGGCCTGACGCGCTGCTAGCCTTCCAGCGCGCGGCGCATCGGGCGGAACTTGGTCTCTGTTTCGGCAAGTTCCGATTCCGGCTGGGATCC
>DATMMA010000475.1:0-8485 GCA_035570295.1 Streptosporangiaceae bacterium | reverse complement strand
CGCAGCACGACATAGCCGTCCGGTTGACCGGTGACCGCCGCGCCTAGCCGCTCCGCCTGTGCTCCCGCCGTCGCCACGTCGTCGGCGTGGATGTCCAGGTGGCAGCCCGCCGGGCCGTCATGAAGCCGCTGGACACGCAGGAATGCATCACCTTTAGGCGGCAGCAGTGTGGCGAATTCGGCCCGCGGCCCGCGCGGGGCGGATTCGGAAGCTGCCGTGACGGCCTGCCAGAAGGCGCTGCCCTGCTCGAACGCGGGGGCCGGGTAATCCAGGAACGCCGTCATCCACCGGATCGCCACGCCCTGGAGGATACTTGCCTGCGAACCTTCGCAGCGTGCCTTCCGGGGCGCACGTTAGGCTCTGTCCAGCCACCGAGCCCGATTCCGGAGCGCGCCACGTGAACAGTCCTGACGTCGTCTTGCGCGGCGGGCGGGTGATCGATCCCGAGACCGGGCTGGACGACGTCCGTGACGTAGCGATCACCGGTCAGCAGATCACCCAGATAGGGAACGGGCTCTTGCCCGCCCCGGTTGACCTGGACGTCTCGGGCCAGGTAGTGACCGCCGGGTTCGTCGACCTGCATAGTCATACCAACGAGATCCCCGGCCTGCGGCTGCGGGTGCTCGACGGTGTCACCACAGCGCTCGAGCTCGAAGCCGGGGCGGTACCGGTAGACCTCGCCTACCGCCATGCTGCGGCTGAGGGCAGGCCGGTCAACTACGGCTTCGCCACGTCCTGGGCGCTGGCCCGGCTGGAAGCAGTGGCCGGCATTGAGGTGACCAGCAATCTTGATTTCCTCGGCAACGTGGCAAGCCCGGCCTTCCAGCAGGCGGCCTCGCCGCAGCAGCTCAGCGCGATCCTGGACAGGCTGTCGGATGACCTGTCAGCCGGCGCGGTCGGGATCGGGCTGCTGCTCGGCTATTCACCCGGCACCGACCCGGGTGAGTATCTGCGGGTCGCGGCTCTCGCGGCCGAAGCAGGCGTCGCGACCTACACGCACGCCCGCGACCTGATCGAGCAGGTGCCGGACACGCTGATGGACGGTGCCGAGGAGATCGTCCGCGCGGCCAGCCAGACCGGCGCGCACATGCACTACTGCCACATCAACTCGACGTCGCTGCGCCACATCGACCGCGTGCTCGACCTGGTCGGCCGGGCACAGGCCGAGGGTTCGCGGGTCACGACCGAGGCCTATCCGTATGGCTGCGGGATGACCGGCATCGGCGCAGCGTTCCTCGCGCCAGATCGATTGCCAGAGCGGAGCCTGACGCCGCCAGATCTCACCTACGCGCCGACCGGCGAGCAGGTGGCGAGCGCGGAACGGCTGCGCGAGTTGCGGACGGCAGACCCGGCGGGCCTGGCGATTATCCGGCTGCTGGACGAGAACGATCCGGCCGACCGCGCGGTCCTGCTGCGGTCGCTAACCTTCCCGGACGCCGTAGTGGCCAGCGATGCGATGCCACTGACCTGGCCAGGGCCCGTTCCCGACCCGATGGCCTGGCCACTGCCGCCCGGCGCGGTCACGCACCCGCGCACAGTCGGGACCTATGCCCGAGCGCTGCGGATGCTCGCGAGTGACCCCGAATCTGGCGGGCCCGTCGGCGAGTGCGGGCCGCTTGGACTGACCGAGACGCTCCGCCGGTCTAGTCTGCTCCCAGCCCAGTTGCTCGAGGATCACGTCCCCGCCATGCGGCGCAAAGGCCGCCTCCAGGCCGGCTGCGACGCCGACATCGTGATCTTCGATCCGGCTGCGATCGCCGACCGCGCGAGCTACGCGGAGAGTACGGCCGTCTCGGCTGGAATCACGCACGTGCTGGTGAACGGCACTTTCGTCGTCCGCGACAGTCACCTGGTCACCACGGCGCTCCCCGGCCAGCCGGTCCGCGCCCAGCCCCGTTAGCCAACACAGCCCCGTTAGCCAACACAGCCCCGCTAGCCAGCACGGCACGGCTAACAGACACGGAGTGTCGGCGCCGGCAGCTACGGTCGGCGCGAGATGGCCGATCAGTTAGCGCTTGCCGGATTCCCGGGCTGTCACGGCTGCGGCAACTTCCGCGACGGCCCGGCTCGGACGTGCCTGACCTGCGCGAGCCAGCACCTGACCCGGCCAGGCACCGACGCGTGCGGCGTCTGCTCGCAGCGCCTCGACGCTGGCGGCGGGTGCCCCAACGAGCTCTGCCGCAGCCCGGTCCGCCGCATCAGCAAGATCCACGCGATCGGGTACCAGTCCGGGCCGCTGCGATCGGTCATCAACTCCTACAAGTACCGCGGCACTCGAAGCTGGTCGGTCGTGCTTGGCAGGCTGCTGCTGGCCTGGCTCGAGGAGACCATGGCGGGCGATCCGCCCGGCCTGATCGTGGTGAACCCCGGCTACGCCGGTCCGGGCGGCGCCGACTTCGCGCACGCGGAAGCCGTCCTGGCCGCAGCCGCCAGAGCTGATGCTCGCAAGAGCTGGCCCTTCGACACTGTCTCGCCCGCCGCGGTTGTCAAAACCCGGCCGACGCTCAAGTCGGCAGATGCGCAAGCTTGGTCCAAGCGCGCGACCGGGAACGAGCTGAGATCCGCGCTGCGGGTGCCGGATCCGGCGCGCACCGCAGGTCAGTTCATCCTCCTCTTCGACGACGTCTGCACCACCGGTAGACAGCTCGACGCGGTGTCCGGTTGTTTACTCGATCAGGGCGGTGCTGCGCGGGTCGAAGGCGTCGTGCTCGCCCGCGCCGCCTGGCAGGGCCGTGCCCGCAGGGCCTGAACAGCCGCGCCAGTGCCTGCGAATCCGTCAAGAAACCTGATCGTCAAGCGACTGTACTTTAGTCTAGGCCGCATGACTGATCGAGAGTCCGGATCCCGGTACGACACGCTCAGCATGCCCGGCTTGCTGCGCGGGGCGCGGAAGGCGTACGGCAATCTGATCAGCCAGGCATTCGCCGACGAGGGCTTTGACGACATGCCGCGACACGGCGCCTACGTGCTTGCCCGGGTTTACGGTGGCAGCTCGGCGCCTGCTGATTTCGCTCGCGACCTCGGCATCAGCAAGCAGGCGGTCAGCCAGCTAGTCGACACCATGGTCATGCGCGGTTACCTGGCGCGAACGCCGGAGGTCGAGGACCGTCGCCGGATGGCGCTCACCCTGACCCCGCGAGGCGAAGCGGCGGCGACGGCGGGCTGGCAAGCTGCCAGCCAGGCCGACGCGGAACTCGCCAGCCGCCTGTCGCCTGACGGCGTCGCGGCACTTCGGGCCGGGCTGATAACGCTCTGCCAGATGGCCGACGAAACCGACGCCGTAACGGCAGTTAGCTGAACTGGCTCAGCGAGCACGCTGTGAGCAGGCGGAGCCAGGCCTGCTTGAAGCAGCGCATCCATCGGCCCCCGGATCGCGAGGACCGAGGCTCTGGTCAGGCGATGCCAGGCTCGCGGCTGAGGGCGAGCTCCACGGCTTGCGCCGGAGCAAGCCGCGCCCCGGCTTGGTAGGCCCCGTCATAGGGGCCTGGTCCCATCAGCTCGCGAAGCTGATGCTGCTCCCGCTCGCGAAGGTCCTGCTCCGCCTTCGACCAGTTGATGGTCCCGATTTCCAGCGCGGCCTTGATGTCCGCGTCGGCGGCGCCGTGCAACTGTGCCGCCCTGGCGTGGTGGCCCTGCCACGCGGCGCAGCACGCGGCGCCGAAGATCACTTCACTGGCGTCGATGCGCACTCCGATCCGGCGAGCCACCAGGAGGCACCGCCTGATCACCGGGATCGCCTCCTCGGGTTTGTCCTGGATAAGCAGCAGGATGCCCAGGTCGGCCCGCATGAAGTACAGGAACAGATCACCGCCCAGCTGCTCGGCCAGCCTGATCGACTGGGTCAGGTAGGCGGCGGCATTTTCGATGAGCCCGGCATGCAGATCGAGCCCGTACAGATGATGCAGCTCAATGGCCGCCACCAGATCGTCACCCGACTTGCGGCAGCAGGCCAGCACTTCGAGCCGGATTCTGCGGACGTCCTCCGTCGTGGGCGCAGTCGCGGCAAAGGCTGCGAGCAGCTCGCCGAGCAGCTGCATATCCCTGATCTGGCTGGCCAGCTCGGCGCCCTGGCCGGCGAGCCGCCGCACGGCGGCGAGGTCGTGCTCGAAATAGGATGCGCCGGCCAGCTGTCCCAGCGCTCGAGCTTCGAGGCGGATGTCGCCCAGCTCGCGTGCCAGCGCCAGCGCTTGCTCGGCGTAGCGCTTGCCGATGGCTAGCTCGCCGACATCCTTGCGCATGAACAGGCCGATCAGCCGGGACGTCACGACCAGCGCCTCGACGAGTAGCGAGCTCAGTACGACGCCCGGCATGGCGATCGCGTGCCGCAGCGCCGTGAGGACATCGGCGTGCCCTCTGCTGATGGCGAACCGCTCGAGTGCCACCCCGAGTCGCAGGACATCGTCGGCCTGGCCCGCCGCTTCCAGGTGGAGGAAGACGGCGCGCAGGTTGTCCCATTCCGGGTCGAGGCGTCGCAGCCAGACGGTTTGCTCGCGCCCGGTGAGGGCAGGCCTTGCCGCCTCGGCGAGCGCCAGGAAATATGCGGCGTGCCGGTCTCTGACCTGCTGGACCTCGCCGTCACCTGCCGTGCGCACTAGTTCTTGCGCGCTGTACTGCCTGATGGTTTCGAGCAGCCGGTACCGTGCTGATTCCGGCGTCCGCTCCGCGATCACCAGGCTCTTGTCGACAAGCGAGCCGAGGTGGCCAGGGAGGTCGAGTGCGTCTGCAGCACTCGTGCCGCCGACGGAGCAGACGGCTTCGGCGGCCTCCAGGCCGAAGCCCCCCGCGAATACCGACAGGCGGGTCAGCACGTCCCGCTCAGGCTGCGTCAGCAGCCCGAACGACCAGTCGACCGTCGCCTGCAGAGTCTGCTGGCGCGGCATGGCATTCCGGCTCCCGCCGGTTAGCAGCCGGAAGCGCTGATCGAGCCGCTCGGTTATCTGGCGTAGCGACATTGAGGACAGCCGGGCTGCCGCGAGCTCTAGCGCCAGCGGGATCCCGTCCAGCCGCCGGCAGAGCACTGCCACCAGCGCGGCGGACTGCTCGTCCAGGCTGAAGCCCGGGTCGTGTAGCCGGGCACGCTCGGCAAACAGACGGACGGCGTCACTTCGCGCGAGGTCCGCGGCGCTATCAGCGTCAGCAGGCGGCAACGATAGCGATGGAACCCGGTACGCTCGCTCCCCGTCGATTCCGAGCGGCTCCCGTGAGGTGGCCAGGATGCGGACTCGCGGGCAGTTCTGGATCACCCGCTCGCAGAATTTGGCGGCAGCATCGATCAGGTGCTCGCAGTTGTCGAGCAAGATCAGTGTGTCTTGGCCGCGGAGCGCGTCCGTCACTGCTTCGCCGAGGTCCGGTCCGCACTGATCCGGCAGGCCCAGCACGGCGGCGATCACGGCCGGGATTTGCGCTCCGTCGGTAACCGGCGCGAGGTCTATGAACCAGACTCCGCCCGCGGTCGAGTCGAGTAGCTCGGCGGCGACCTGAAGTGCGAGTCGCGTCTTGCCGCTGCCGCCGGAGCCGGTCAGGGTGACCAGCCGTGCCGACCTCACCAGCGCGCGTACCTCGGACAGCTCGCGTTCCCGTCCCACGAACGCGTTGACCACGCCGGGCAGGTTGTTCGGCAGCTCAGGGTTGTCCAGTGAGGCGAGCGGCGGGAAGTCCGCCTCCAGGTAAGGCGCCACCAGCTGGAAGACGTGCTCGGGTCGGCCCAGGTCTTTCAGCCGGTGCGAGCCGAGGTCGCGTAGCGACGCGTCGTGGCCGAGCGATTGCGAGACTAGTTCGGCCGTGGTACCGGAAACCACAATCTGCCCGCCGTGCGCGACTGCCTCCAGGCGCGCAATACGGTTAACGACCGGCCCGAAATAGTCGCCGTCTCGCTCCTCGCATGCGCCGGTGTGCAGGCCCATCCGGACCCGGAGCGGGCGTTGCGTGGGCCAGTCCTCGCAGGCAAGGCCACGCTGGGCAGCTAGTGCCGCTGCGACAGCGGCCTCCGCTGTCCAGAATGCCGCGCAGAAAGCGTCGCCGACGGTCTTGAAAACGTAGCCGTCCGCGTCCTCAATCGCGGCCCTGACTAGGTCATCGTGCCTGCGCAGGGCAACTGCCATGCGCTCGGGCTCTGCCTCCCACAGCCTCGTCGACCCCTCGATGTCGGTGAAGAGCAACGTGATAGTGCCCGAGGGGACACCCACCGACAGGGCCACGTGCGCAGGATAACGCGCCGCGGCACCGAAGAGGCCCGGCACGCGAAGAGGGACGGCACCCCGCGGCATCGTCCCTCTCAGGGTGTGTGCGGCATTACCGCAGCACAAGCTCGCGAACGTCGTCGGTCTGGGTCGGGTGCTGAGCCGGCGCGTGGGCGGCCCTAACGGCCCGGCCGGCCTGCTTCCGGCTGCGCTCGAAGAATGCGCCGGCTGCGACGAATGCCAGCGACAGCGCGACGGCGATGCCGACGGTGGTGATCAAGGCGATGATCGCGTCGTTCAGGCTCTGCATGTTGATGGTCATTGGACTGCTCCCTAGCGAGTGATGGCGTTTACGCTGTTTACTCAAGCCATTATGCAACGCGTTGGTAAACGCTGTCAACTAAAGCGAGCGTCGTTTGCGTACGCGGCTGGGTCCGATGGCCGAGCTGGCTTGGTGGCCTGCGGCAGCGGGCGTCGCGTGGCCTTCGGCAACGCCGTGACCAGGGCGCTGCGGGCCGGGTCAGGCGAGCCCGGCGATCAATGGGTGCCAGCCCGCAGAGCAGGGCGCGTAAGCCAGCCGATCTGCGAGGGCGCCAGTCAGTCGGCGGAGTCGCGGGCGAGCGTGAGGTCCATGGCCTGCTCGGGCGAGCGCTGCGCACCTGATGAGTAGGCATCCGAGTAAGCCGTCGCGCCGAGCAGTTCTTTGAGCTTGCCCTGGTTCGCGCTCGCGCACTTCCCGCGGTCGCGTCGAGCCCTGGATATCGGTAAATAGCAGCGTGACCGTGCCCGACGGAAACCGCGTGGCCTGGGTCACGTGCGGAGGATGTCCCGATTTGGCAACGAGCTCAGCGGATCGGCCGCCGGAATCCGGACACTCGGTTACGATTCGGGTTTCCTTACTGAGCAGGTCCTTCCGGGCAGTCCCGGTCGGCCGGGGGGTCGAGGAGGCCGGTCGCGGTGAGCTTTATTCCTTATGATCGGCCCGTTCGCGCCGCGTTCGTGGGACTCGGCCGGATCTATGACCTGAATGTGCGGGGGTACCTGGGCAATCCTGACGTCGAGGTGGTGGCCCTGGTCGACCCCGACGCGGAGCGGCGCGCCCAGCGCCAGGCGGACTGGCCAGGTGCCGCGACCTTTGGCTCTGTGGCGGAGCTGGCCGCGAGCGGCATCGAGGTCGACGCCGTCGAGGCGCTGCTGCCGGCTGCGCTGCACACTGACGGCGTGGTCGAACTACTCGACCATGGCTGGCACGTCAACCTGCAGAAGCCGATGTGCAACGACCTGGCCGATGCGCAGCAAATGCTGGACGCGGCGAAAGCAAGCGGCAAGACCTTGCGGGTGATGGAGAACTACCTGTTCTACGAGCCGCTCCGCAGACTCAAAGCGGCAGTCGAGGCAGGCGAGATCGGCGCCGTCAGTGGCTACCACATCAAGATGGTCGGCACCGGCCTCGGCGGCTGGGAAGTGCCGTGGAGCAGCTTCGAGTGGCAGCTCCGGCAGATCAAGGCGGGCCGAGGCATCCTGTTCTTCGACGACGGCTGGCACAAGCTCTCCACCGCCATCTGGCTCTTCGGGCCGGTGCGCGAGGTGCGGGCCTGGATCGGCACGACCTCGTTCGGGGAGGGAATCGACCTGGACGCGCCCACCACCATCAGCTGGGAGCACGCGACCGGCGTGCGGGGCGTCTGGGACATCACCCTGGCCCCGGATATGTATCTGCGCTCGGACTATTACACCAACGACGAGCGGTGGGAAGTCACTGGGAATACCGGCTTCGCGCGGGTCAATCGCTGTACCGGACGCGGCGTTCAGCAGCCCAGCCTCGATATCTACTCCGGCGGCGAGATGCGCAGCTTCCATGCGCTTGACGACGACTGGGCCAGCAGCTTCCGCGATTCCGGCAGGCACTGGATCCGCTGGCTGCACACCGGCGAAGGACCGCTGCTCTGGAGTGCCGACGATGCCGTGGACGTACTCAGGTTCGCGCTCGCCGCATATGAGAGCAGCGCTCTCGGCGGTACCGGGGTGGACCCGGCCAAGATCGTTTGAGCAGCCGACTCGATCCGACGATCCGACGCGCAGCTTGCGCAGCCGGATATGGTTCGGTGCGTGGCGGGTCATGATGTGCGCGTGGTGTACACGAAGTATGACGGCAGCTTGCACTGGCACCAGGTCATGCAGTACCTCGGCGAGGACGAGCACGGTATCTGGCTAGGCGGGTCCGCCGGGTCGACCACGCAACGCGGCGATGAGCCGCCGATCGTCCTCAAGCAGCCGTTCGTCGGGCTCATCCCGGATGGTCAGTG
>DATMMA010000474.1:0-5184 GCA_035570295.1 Streptosporangiaceae bacterium | reverse complement strand
GCGGTAGCGCTGCTGAAGTTCGAGCAGGGTCAGCTCGCCACAGTCGAGTCGTCCTGGGTCGAGAAGGGCGGCATGCAGCTGCGGCATGAGTTCGTCGGCACCGGCGGCCGCCTGGTGACGGACACCGCGTCCACGCCGGTTTGGGGCTTCATCTCCCAGCCGGCCGGATACCTGGTCGAGAAGGCGGACGCAGAGACAGGGTGGGTATTCCCGGTGCCGGAGGAAGCCCGCGCCTATGGCTTCAGCCAGGAGATGCGCCACTTCGTCTCGGCGTTCCACGCCGGCATCGCGCCCGACGAGACGTTCACAGATGGATACATCGTCAACTGCGTCATCGATGCCTGCTACGCGTCCATGAAGTCTGGCACCTGGGAGAACGTCGGGCAACAGGCCACAGAGCATGGTGGTGTGCTGTTCTAAACTGGCTCACATTTGGTATTATGTGGTCCGCAAACGGTTTCTAGTCGTTCCGCAGCCCATACGGAGTCCTGGTGAGCCACGCGCCCCTCGCCCAGTCCACTGTCCAGCCGGAATCAGATCGCGCTCCGCTGGGCGTCCAGCTGTACAGCGTCCGGGATGACATCGGACCCGGACAGCTGAGCGGCACGCTGAGCAGGCTGGCTGGGCTTGGATTCACGCACGTGGAGCCGTACCGCATCCTCGACGACACTGACGGCCTGGCGGTGGCGCTGAGCGAGACCGGTCTGGCGGCGGTCGCTGCTCACGCGAACGTGGTTGCTGCCGGCGGGGCCGACCGCGATGCGTACTTCAGCGCCGCGCGCCGGCTCGGCCTGAGCACACTGATTGTTCCGTGGGCGGAGCCGGAGCGGCTGGCGGACCGGGACGGGATCAGCGCGCTCGCGAACGCGATCAACGCGGCCGCTCGACGCGGCGCAGACGAGGGCATCGCCATTGGCTATCACAATCACGACTTCGAGTTCAGACAGCTCGTCGGCGGCACTGCTTCGTACGAAATCCTGGCCGACTCACTCGATGACGGCGTGATTCTCGAACTGGATACGCACTGGGCCAGCGTCGGCGGCGCCGACGTCTTCGAGTTGATACCGCGCCTGGGCAGCAGAATCGGCTTCCTCCACGTCACTAACGAGCCCCCGGACGACGACGATCCGCCCGTCCTCGGCGTCGACGTCACCGGCAGGATGGACGAGGTCGTCGCGGCTGGGCGCGATGTCGGCGCGATGACGGTACTCGAGGTCGTGGTGCACGATGGCGACGTCTTCCCGGCGCTGGAACGGAACGCAGCATATTTCCTGCGCCAGGTTCCCCAGGTGCGACAGTGACGGCCCCGGCGCCACCGCGCGGCTGGGTGGCCGAGCCCGCCGCCCGGCCGATGGGAGTCGGCATCATTGGTGCCGGCAACGTTTCCGGCCAGTATCTGCCCAGTCTCCTCAGCTATCCCGACCTTGACGTGCGCGGTATCGCCGACCTCGACGTGCAGCGGGCAGCGGTGCAGGCCGGCGCGTACGGCATCCCGTTCGCCGGCTCCGTTGACGACGTCCTTGCGCTGGCCGACGTCGAACTTATCGTCAACCTCACAGTGCCCGCGGCGCACGCTGAGGTCGCGCTCGCCGCCATCGAGTCGGGGCACCACGTGTGGGGCGAGAAACCACTGACCAGCGGCCGCGTCTCGGCACGAGCTGTCCTGGAAGCGGCTGCGGCCGCGGGCATGACGATCGGGAATGCGCCAGACACGATACTCGGCGCCGGCATCCAGCGCGCGCAGCGGCTTCTCGCTGACGGTGCGATCGGCGAGCCGAAGACAGTGCTCACGCTCATGCAGGGACCAGGACCTGAGCGCTGGCATCCACGGCCGCAGTTCCTGTTCGCCAACGGCGCCGGACCGCTCTTCGACATCGGTCCGTATTACCTGACCACTCTTGTCCAGTTGCTTGGGCCGATTGCGAGTGTGTCGGCCGCTGGGCACCAGGCACGTGCCGAGCGTGTCATCGGCGCCGGCCCGGATGCGGGTGTGTCATTCCCCGTTGAGGTCGACACGCACATGAGCGTCCTGACCAGATTCCGTTCCGGCGTTGTCGGCACCTCCGTTTACAGCTTCGACTCGCCCGTCAGCCGCCAGCAGTTCGAGGTCACCGGCGACAGCGGGACGATGCAGGTCCCGGTCAGCGGCTTCAACGGCCCGACTCGGTTGCTTCGCGCTGTACCGGATGCCGAGTGGGAAGAGATGCCCGCTGCCGGCGAGGAACGGGACCGCGGCGTCGGCGTGCTCGAGATGGCCCGCGCGATCCGCGCCGGGCGGCAGCCGAGGGCGAGCGGGCAGCTTGCCTACCACGTGCTTGACGTCATGCTCGCCATCGAGGAATCGGCGAGCAGCGGCAAACCGGTGGAGATCGAGAGCACGTCAGGCCCGGTTCCGCCGCTCGAAGCCGACTGGTCAGCCACCAAATCCACGTTTGGATCGAAGGGAATGCCGGCGTGAGTGACTGCACGCACCCCTCGTTCGCCTCGGCCCGCGCTGACCAGGCGGAGCGGCTGGCGGAGGCGATCGAGGCCGTCGCGGCCGCGGTTGCCGAGCGTTCCCACGCCGGTCTGCTGTCCCGGCCGGGCCCGATTTTCGTTGCGATCGGTGCCAGCCTGGCGGCTGCCTGCGCACCCGTGTGGGTGCTGCGCAGTCGGGGCATTCACTCATGGCGGCTGGACGCCGGTGATCATCCGCTGCCGTTCCCGGCCAGCGTCCACCCGCTGATCGTAGTTTCGCAGAGCGGCAGGAGCGCTGAGACTCTTGCCGTGCTCGAGTCCGTCCCGCCGAGCATGCGGTACGCAGTGGTCAACACCAATCCGTCGCCGATCGCGCATGCCGCGACAATGGTGATCGACACCGGCAACATACCGGACAGCTACGCGTCGACGGTGGGCTACACATCGACCGTCGCCGCGCTCGGGATGATCGCCGACGCCTGGGACGGCGGCTCAGTCGCTCCCGGATGGCGTGACCTGCCTGCCGACTTCGTGACGGCGGAGCGGTTGCTGACCGATCAGGTGTCTGGCCTGGGCAGCATCTTCGCGCGGGTGCACTCGGCCGACTTCGTTGGCGCGGGGCCGTCGGTGGGTTCCGCCGAGGCGGCGGCGCTGCTCTTCCGGGAAGTTGCACGGCTGCCATCGACGGGAATGGGCACCCGTCAGTACCTGCACGGCGCCATGGAGTCAGCGGGCGACTGCGCGCATGTCCTGTTCGGCGACTCGCGTGAGCTCGAAGTCGCCGCTACCCTCGCCACAGCGGGACACCCGGTGATTCTGGTGACGGCGGAACCAGTGGAGCCGCGCCGGAATCTGGCGGTGGTGCAGATCCCGCGCCGGCCGCCCACCCAGCGGGTCCTTCTGGAGGCGCTGGTCATGCAGATCCTGGTGGCTGCCGCCGCTGCCGAGCGTGCCGTCAATATCGACGAGTTCGTCTTCCATCACTCCGACACCAAAGTGCCGGCCAGTGTGTCGCGCGTGCCGGACGAGGTGCTGCCGGCAGCCAGGGCGGCACCGGGGTGAGCCACTCCGCCAGCCAGAGAGGGCCGCGGGTGGTGGTCGGCATGGACGCTGGCGGAACCAAGCTGGCCGTTCAGGTGGAGACGCTCGAGGGGCGGCACTGTGGTTTCGCCGAATTCGCGGCGGCAGACTGGGAGGCCAGCCCGGCGGCGGCCGCTGCCAGCTGGCTTGATAGTCATCTGCGACGTGCCGTGCCTCCCGGCGCCGAGGTGGTGAGTGTAGGCATTGGCGCTCAGGGCTGTAACACGCCGGAGACTAGCGCCGCTCTTGAGCAGGCACTTGCCGCCCGCGGACTGGCTGCGACCGTAGTCAATGACGGTGCCCTGCTGGTCCCGGCGGCGGGATTTGAGGCCGGGATCGGCATCATTGCCGGTACCGGGTCGGTCGGCATCGGAGCAGACGCCTCGGGCACCGTCATCCGGGTCGGCGGCTGGGGCTGGGCACTCGGGGACGAGGGCGGCGCCGCGGCGATCGTCCGCGAGGCGACCAGGGCTGCTTTGCTGGCGCACGACAGCAGCATGCCGGACGACGGGCTGCTGGCAGCACTACAGCAGTCGTATCGGGTCAGCACGGCAGAACAGCTGGCGAGGGCGGTCAACGACGAGCCCACCGCGGCTAACTGGGCGCCGCACGCCCCCGTGGTCTTCGCTGCAGCCGACGGCGGATCGGCGCGAGCGATCGCCGTCATCGCGGCTGCGGCGCAAGCGCTCACGGCGCTGGTCGGCCGCCTGATCGGCAGGGGAGCAGTCGGCACGGCGGTGGTGGCTGCCGGGAGCGTCATCACCCGGCAGCCGCGGCTGGCGCAGGCCTTGGCGGAGGCAATCGGCCACCAGCAACCGCAGCTGGAGTTCTGCCTGCTCGACAAGCCGCCAGTGACCGGAGGGATCATTCTGGCCAGGCGAATGCTCGCATCTGGGCGTGTGGAGAGCGGCCGCTAGCGGCGGGTCTTCCATAGTGGCGCCAGGCGTCTGCGGCCGGGAATACGGCTGGACTGGCTCACCGCCAGGCTTCCTGGAGGTCGTGACTGCGCGGATCCAGGCCCACGTCACGAGCTTGGCTAAAGCCGCTGAAGCGCCGCGGCAGCAATCAGGTGCGTCAATAGAGCGCTACCTCCCACGGCTCTAGGTCCGGCTGGCCGGGCGGCAGTTCACCCATCTGGTACTTGTAGATCCACGTGGCGGCGCGGGTCTCCGCGTACTTCTCATTAGCCGGCTGACCTGAGTCTTCAAGCTCGAGGACGTTCACAAAGATCGCGAAGCAGATCTCCATCTGGCTTGGGGAGTCCCTGAGCTCGTCCCAGTAGTCAATGCCTTCGAGCATCGGGTGGCCGATCGAACCTCTGGCGACCCAGCCAGCAAATCGACGGATGGCTCCCGAAGCGCCCGAGCTGATCTTGGACGTCACAGGAAGACGATAGGTTCAGGACAGTAGTCGGCGCGAGGGTAGCTCGCGATGGTGCAACGCGCCGCGCGGCAAAATAGTGTGTCTCCGCGCCAGGTCCTAATGAATAATCATGCAAACCCCCCACTGCGACAGGGAGCGGTGCTGACGCACGGAGCGCCGCCAGGGCGGCCGGCGTCTGCTGACCGGAGCAGCTCTGTATCACGGACAGGTAAATGCAGGCCTTGACAGTCACTGCCAGGCGGGTGACGATCCAGCCAAGGCAGC
>DATMMA010000473.1:0-2592 GCA_035570295.1 Streptosporangiaceae bacterium | reverse complement strand
GGCGGCTCGCACAGCCGGTGGCCAATACAGCCGGCGGCTCGCACAGCCGGTGGCCAACACAGCCGGGAGTCGCTGCCGGCGCTTGCTCAGGGCAACGCTAGCTGACGACAGTTCCAGCTTGCCCCACCGCTCAGAGGTCGCTAGCCGCGACGTGTGGCGAGGATGACCGGGATTTTGCGCGAGGTCTTTTGCTGGTACTCCGCGTAAGGGGGGTACGCGGCGACGGCGCGGTCCCACCACTGTGCGCGCTCGTCACCGTCGAGCTCGCGGACTTCGACCTCGAATGGCTCGGGACCGTCCTGCAGCATCACCGCGTTCGGGTCCGCCGTGAGGTTGTAGTACCAGACCGGGTGTTTCGGTGCCCCGCCCATCGAGGCGACGAGCACGTACTCACCCCCGTGCTCGACGCGCATTAGCGCCATCTTCCGGATCTTCCCGCTCTTGTTCCCGCGCGTAGTCACGATAACCACCGGGAGCCCGGTATCGCGCAGTGTGTTTGCTCGCTGGCCGCCGGACGCCTCGTACTCTGCGACCTGGTCGCGGACCCACTGTGCCGGGCTTGGCTCGTATTCGCCGTCAAGACTCATGTGCAGCACTCTATGCCCGCTCAAAAAGGGCGGTCATCGTGGCACCGAGCGACGGCACCACGCCGTGGCGGCGCCGGATCATGTCAGCGACGAGGCCAGTCCAGCCGGTCTGGTGCGAGGCTCCGAGGCCCGCGCCCGTGTCGCCGTGGAAGTACTCACTGAAGATCACGTTCTGCCGCCAGGCCGGATCGTCGCGCAGCAGCGCTACCTCACCGAAGCAGGGCCGGCGGCCATCCGCATCCGGGATGAAGATGGAGATGAGGCGGTCCTGGATGTCGGCCGCGACCTCGCCGAGGGTCCGCTGCTGCCCGGAGCCGGTCGGATACTCGACTGTGAACTCGTCGCCGAAGAAGAGGTGGTACCGCTCGATCACGCTGATCAGCAGGTAGTTCACCGGGAACCAGACCGGGCCGCGCCAGTTCGAGTTGCCGCCGAACAGCGGCGTGGTGGACTCGGCGGGCTCGTAATCGATGCTGGCCTGATAGCCCTCTACGTCGATCGCGTAAGGGTGCTCGCGGTGCCGGGCCGACAGTGCCCGGAGCCCGTGCGAGGAGAGGAACTCTGCCTCGTCGAGCAAGACGCTGAGCAGCCGGCGAAGCCGGTCGGGGCCGGCGAGGCTGAGCAGGAGCCGCTGGTTGCCAGGGACGCCCCGCAGCAGGCCGCTGTCGGCCATCGTCGCGAAGTCGGGCATGTTCTGCTCGGCCAGCAAAGCGGCGAACCGCTTGCCTACGACCAGCGCAAGATCGATCGTGTGCTGGTCGACAATGGCCATCGCTAGCGCCGGCAGGATCGCGACGATGGAGCGGACTTTCAGCGATACCTGCTCGCCTGACGAGGTGATGAGCCGGTCGTAGTACAGTCCGTCCGCCTCGTCCCACAGGCCGCGGTCGTCGAGCGCCTGTTTAATCGCGGCGAAATGCTCGACGAACTTCAGCACCAGATCGGTACCTGGCCGCTGACCGGCGCGGTTCAGGATCTCCGCGATCGTTGCCATTGCCATGGCGTAGAACGCCATCCAGCCGGTGGCGTCCGCCTGCTCGAGGAGTCCTCCCACCGGCAGGTGAGATCTGTCAATCGGACCGATGTTGTCCAGGCCGAGGAAGCCGCCCTCAAACAAGTTGTTGCCCTCGGCGTCCTCGCGGTTCACCCACCAGGTGAAGTTCACCAGCAGCTTGTCGAAAATCCGGCTCAGGAAGTGCAGGTCACGACCGCCGTCCACGGCGAACACTTCCAGCGCCGCCCACGCCTGGACGGGCGGGTTGACGTCACCGAAATCCCATTCGTACGCGGGCAGTGCGCCGCCGGGATGCTGGAACCATTCCCGGCAGAGGAGGATCAGCTGATACTTGGCGAAGGCCGGATCGACGTGCGCGAGGGCCACGCAGTGGAACGAGAGGTCCCACGCGGCGAACCACGGGTACTCCCACTTGTCCGGCATCGACATGATGTCGAACGCGTCGAACGTGCGCCACCGGCAGTTCCGCCCGATGAGGCGCTGAGCTGGCGGTGGCGGCTGAGCCGGATCGCCGTCAAGCCAGCGGGTCACGTCGTAGTAATACAACTGCTTGCCCCACAGCATCCCGGCGAAGGCCTGCCGCATCACCAGCGTCTCGTCGGCTGTCGCTGTTGCCGGAGTCAGTTCTGAGTAGAACTCATCGGCTTCGGCTCGCCGCTGTGCGACTACGGTCGCGAACTCAGCCCCCAGTCCGTCGCCAGTCGCCGGGGCCGCCGCGCCGTGTCCGGTCGGCCTGAGCCGCAGCCGCAATTGCACAGTCGCGCCGCCAGCAATGCTCAACCGGTACCAGAACGCGCACTTAGTGCCGCGGCCTGCCGGATTGACGGTGGCTGCGCCACTGATCACATGGTCGTTGATGCCATCCTTCGGGTACGCGGTGAGCGGCTCGCTCCCGAACAACCGGGCGACGTTAGTCTCGTTCTCGCAGCAGAGCGCCGGCGGAACGACTCCGTCCGGTCCGGCGGCCGCCATGAGTTCCATCTCGCCGGC
>DATMMA010000472.1:0-2131 GCA_035570295.1 Streptosporangiaceae bacterium | reverse complement strand
CTCCGCTCTGGTGGTCAGTCCGGCGAGGTCGGAGCCCGCACCAGGTTCGCTGAACAGCTGGCACCACAGGTAGTCCGCGCGCAGGGTGGCCGGCAAGAACCGCTGCTGCTGTTCCGGCGTGCCGTACTGAATCAGCGCGGGTACCACCCAGGCACCAATCGCCAGGCCGGGAACGTGGATGTTTGCAGTCCGCAGTTCTTCGCCAATGATCAGTTGCTCGAGTGCGCCTGCCCCGCGGCCCCATGGCTTCGGCATGTGCGGCATGACCCAGCCGCCGGCGCCGAGCGCAGCGTTCCGCTCCGCGCCGGTCAGTTGGGCAATCTCGGCCAGCTCGGACCTGATGGATGCCCGGAGGCCAGCATCCCCGCCCGGCAGCCGGAGCCGCACCTGGCGGCGCTCGCCGTCGAGCGCGAGTGCTGCTGTCCGCTGTCGCCAGCTCTGCCCGGCCGGACACGCAGCACCGACCAGCGCACGCAGTGTCATTGCCCGGCGGTAGTACAGATGCGCGTCGTGCTCCCAGGTGTAGCCGATGCCGCCGAGCACCTGGATGCACTCGTGCACGCAGGACACCGCGGCGTCAGCGGCTAGCGACGCGGCGGCCGCCACCGCGAAGTCGTGCCCGGTGTCTTGCTGCCCCGTGCTTTCGTGCCTAGCATTCTCGCGACCTGTGTCCGCTGCCTCGTCCATCGCCCTGGCCGCGTCCCAGACGACGGCTCCAGCTTGCTCGGCCGCGACCAGCATCCGGGCACACCGGTGCTTGACCGCCTGGAACTGGCCGATCGGCCGGCCGAACTGGTGCCGCAGCTTCGCATATTCGGCCGCAGTGCTGACGGCCCAGCTCGCGATTCCGATGGCCTCAGCGCAGAAGATGACCGCCGCCAGGTTCGCCACGGTACCTGGCGCCAGCGTCAGCTGACGGTCCGCGGGGACAGCGACACTGTCCGCAGTCGCCCGGCCGAGTCGGCGCGTCAGATCGAGGCCGGCGGCGGCGGTGATGTCCAGCTCGCCAGCGTCCACGGCGACCCAGATCGTGCTCCCTTTGTCAGTGCCAGCCTCGATTGGGCCCGCCTCCAGCTGGGCCGGCAAGATAACCAGGTCCGCGCCCGGAGCGCCGAGCAGGCAGTCCGCACTGCCGGTGATGATCAGGCTCTCGCCCTGCCTGCCGGCTGCCTGAATGTCGGCGGTGAGCGCCACGGCCCCGTTCCTGGTCCCTTGTGCCAGAGACGACAGCACCTTCCCGGACAGGCCGGCTGAGGCCAGTACCGCTGCCGCCAGCGCGGTCGGCACGAAGTCACCAGGGACCAGCGCATGGCCGAGTTCCTCGGCCGCGATGGCAAGCTCGGTCAGCCCTGCGCCCTGGCCTCCATCGGCCTCAGGCAGATGCAGGCCGAGCACGCCGAGTTCGGCAAGTCCGGGCCGGATCGTGTCGCGGTAGAAAGCGGCGCCGCTGTCATCGCCATCGGCTGCCGTCCGGACCGCTGACGGCGGGCAGGCGCGCGCCGCCCAGGAGCGAACGGAGTCAGCGAGCTGAGCATGGTCCTCACTGAGGGCAAGTGCCATCGATCCACCTCGTCCGCTGCGGTCGGCTGGTATCGCCCGCATTCTAGAATGCCATTCGGTCTCGGGCCAGGGCCACGGCTCGGCCACGGACCACCCGGCCTCTTTTCACGGCTCCGGTACTCGTGTATCGGGGCAAATACTGCACCTAAGACGTACCGCGGCCGCGAAGAGTGCTAGCAGCTGCACCAGGCGGCGGTCGGCCTGAACGTGTGCCGTAAAGGCAGCACTGTAGTGACGCGCGATGCAGTGTCTTGCGGTATAGCGGGAGACGATATAGAGTGCTGGCGACGGATAGCGATCACGTGCCGCGCCGCGGCAGCCATCAGGAGAGCGACATGACGAGCCGACTGGACAGGTGGGCTGACCCGCCCCTGCTCGTGCTGGCCAGCCTGGCCGACGAGCCAAAGCATGGCTATGCGATCACTCATGATGTCGCCGAGACCATGGGCGTCAATCTCGGCGCGGGGACGTTGTACGCGGTGATCTCGCGACTGGAGGCGCAGGGCCTGATCGAGCCTCTGGACGCCGTGGACCGTCGGCGGCCGTACCGGATCACCGCCGCCGGCGCCGA
>DATMMA010000471.1:0-11229 GCA_035570295.1 Streptosporangiaceae bacterium | reverse complement strand
CTACGACCCGCTGCCTGCCGTGCTCGGCTACGACCCCGATGACTCAAGCCTGCTGTTCGAGGCAGCCGGGACGAACGTGGCCGGGTACTGGGGCGATCCGTCCGCGCTGAAGCCCGACCTGTTCGAGGGCTGTGAGGTCGTGGTCAAGGAGACGATCATCAATCAGCGGGTCGCGCCGGCCCCGATGGAGACCAGGGCAGCCGCAGCCGTCTGGGGCGAGGACGGCCGGCTCACCACCTGGATACCGAATCAGGGTGCTCAGGGCACCAAGTCCGGCTTGGCCAAGCGACTCGGGGTGGAGGAGAGCCAGGTCCGGGTCATCACGCCGGACGTCGGCGGCGCGTTCGGCGCGAAGTTCGGTGCCGACCCCGAGCATGTGGTCGTCGCCTGGATCGCGCGCCACCTCGGCCGGCCGGTCCGGTGGACCGAGACCAGGTACGAGAACCTGATCGCGATGACGCATGGGCGGGCCCAGCAGCACACCGTGACCATCGGCGGCAGCCGGGACGGGAACGTGCAGGCCTACCGGCTAGAGATTGTCCAGGACGCGGGCGCCTACGTGAAGGCCGGGGCGATCCTGCCGATGCTGACGATCTTGATGACAACCGGGCCGTACGAGATTCCCAATGCCGAGGCCGTCGCCAAGGTGGTTGTGACCAACACCACGCCGACCGCCGCCTACCGGGGCGCGGGCCGGCCCGAGGCCACCGCCGCGCTCGAGCGGGCCATCGACTTGTTCGCCGCCGAGATCGGCGCTGACCCGGCCGACGTCCGGCGCAAGAACCTCCTGGCTCCGTTCACCGAGCCGCACCGCACCGCGTTCGGCGCGCTGTACGACACCGGCGACTACGCCACCGCGCTGGACAAGGCGCTGGATGCGGCGGGTTACGCCGAGTTGCGCAAGGAGCAGGCGGAGCGGCGGGCCAGCGGCGCTGTCCGTCAGCTTGGCATCGGCCTAGCCAGCTACGTCGAGATCACCGGCATGGGCGACGGAGAAGACACGCCACCCCAGGAGAACGCCACCGTCGAGGTGCACCCGGACGGCACCGCCACGATCCTCACCGGTACGTCCCCGCACGGCCAGGGGCACGCGACCGCGTGGGCGATGCTCGCCAGCGAGGAACTCGGCATCCCGGTCGAGAAGATCACCCTGAAGTGGGGCGACACCGACCTGATCCCGGAGGGCGGCGGCACCGGCGGCTCGCGCAGCCTGCAGCAGGGCGGTGCGGCCGTACAGCAGGCCGCACAGGAACTGCTGGAGGTCGCCAGGGCCCGCGCCGCGGCAGAGCTTGAAGCCAACGCAGCTGACCTGGTGTTCGATAAGAGCCGCAGCGCCTTCAACGTGGCCGGCGACCCGGATGCCTCGGTACCCCTGACGCAGCTGGCTACCAGCGAGCGGCTGCTGATCAGGACCGTGTTCTCCCAGCCCGGAGCGACTTTCCCGTTCGGCACGCATGTCGCCGTGGTCGAGGTCGATACCGAGACCGGGAAGGCCGACCTGCGGCGGGTGATCACCATCGACGACGCGGGCGTCATTCTCAACCCGTTGCTCGCCGAGGGTCAGCGACACGGTGGTATCGGCCAGGGTGCCGCGCAGGCGCTCCTGGAGGAGGTCGTCTACGACGAGGATGGGAACCCGCTGACGACGAGCTTCGCCGACTACCCGATCGTTTCTGCGACTGAGCTCCCCAGCTTCGAGCTCGCAGACATGGCCACCCCTACCAGCTACAACCCGCTCGGTGCCAAGGGCATCGGCGAGGCGGGCTCGATTGGCTCGACGCCGGCTGTCCAGAACGCGGTCGTCGACGCCGTCGCCCATCTCGGCGTCCGGCACATCGACATGCCTGTCACTTCGCGGCGAGTGTGGCAGGCCCTGCAGGCAGCCCAGCCTGGATCGGAGCAGTGATGACGCACATCGAGGTCACCGTCAACGGCGAGAAGCGGTCCGACGAGGTCGAACCCCGCCTGCTGCTCGTGCATTACCTGCGCGAGATTCTCGGCCTGCGGGCGGCGAACGTCGGCTGTGACACCACGTCGTGCGGCGCCTGCACAATACTGCTGGACGGCAAGTCCGTGAAGTCGTGCACCGTGCTGGCCGTACAGGCCTCCGGCCACGAGGTGACGACCGCCGAGGGACTGTCTGTCGACGGTGAGCTGCATCCGGTGCAGGCCGCGTTCCGCCAGAACCACGGCCTGCAGTGCGGGTTCTGCACGCCCGGCATGGTGATGGCAACCGTCGGCCTGCTCGCGGAGAACCCGCACCCGACCGAGGCGCAGGTCCGCGAGGGCCTGGAAGGCAACCTGTGCCGGTGCACCGGCTACCACAACATCGTCCGGTCCGTTCTGGCCGCAGCCGACGAAGTCAACGCTGAGGTGACGGCATGATCCCCGCACAGTTCGATTACGTCGCCGCCGAGTCGGCCGCGCATGCGCTCGGCTTGCTCGCTGAGCACGGTGACGACGCCAAGCTGCTGGCCGGCGGTCACTCCTTGCTGCCGATGATGAAGCTGCGCCTTGCCCAGCCCGAGATCCTGATCGACATTGGCGGGCTGGCCGAGCTGGCCGGCGTGAGCCTGGACGGTGATGATCTGGTGGTCGGCGCGACTACCCGGCACGCGGATCTGGCTGCCAGCGAACTCGTCCGTGCCGAGGCGCCTTTGCTGGCGTACGCCGCTGGCCAGGTCGGGGATCCGCAGATCCGGCATCGCGGTACCATCGGCGGCTCGCTGTCACACGCCGACCCGGCGGCCGACCTGCCCATGGCGCTGGTCGCGCTCGGCGGGTCGATGGAGCTGCAAGGGCCGGGCGGCAGCCGGACGGTCAGCGCTGACGACTTCTTCGAGGGATTCTTCGAGACTGCGATGCAACCGGATGAGTTGCTGACGGCCGTCCGCGTTCCGCGCCGGCCAGGCGTCCCGTGGGGCTACCAGAAGTTCGTCAGGCGGGCTAACGACTGGGCGATCGTGGGGGTAGCTGCGGTTGACGGCCGGATCGCCCTCGCCAACATGGGACCGAAGCCGCTCCGCGCTACCGCGGCCGAGGAAGCACTGGCCGGCGGCGCGTCCGCGGCCGAGGCGGCCCAGTATGCCGCCGACGGCACTTCCCCCGGCGAGGACATGCACGCCGACCGCAAGTACCGCCGCCATCTTGCCAAGGTGCTGACCCGCCGCGCACTGGAGCACGAGACCGGCTGACCAGCAGATCCTCGCTGTCATTGCCAGCAGTGCTAGCATTGCTGTCAACGACAGCGAAGGTGGTGGTGAATCGCGATGACGACTCTGACGATCCGCGGCCTCGACGAAGAGACCCGAGCGCGGCTTCGCATCAGAGCTGCGCACCACGGACGATCGATGGAAGCTGAGGTCCGGGCCATCTTGCGGGAAGCGCTGGTCCCGCGTGCGCAGTCCGCCGGCCTGGGCAGCCGGATTCACTCCAGGTTCGCGGCTCTCCCCGACGCGGATCTCGACCTCCCGGCCCGCAGCGACATCCCGCGAGCCGCGGATTTCGAGACGTGATCATCCTCGATACGAATGTCCTGTCGGAACTCACCAGGCAATCCCCGGACCAGAACGTAATGTCCTGGCTTGATGCGCTGGACGCGACCGACGTTGGTACTACGTCGGTAACCGCAGCCGAACTGTTCTATGGCGTGGCGAGGCTGCCCGCCGGGGACAGGAAGGCGCAGTTGACCGGGGCGGTTACTGGCCTCATTGAAGACGACCTCGAGGGCAGGGTCGCTCCGTTTGACCTTGCGGCGGCAAGTCACTACGCGGTCGTGGTGTCGGATCGTGAGAAGGCCGGGCGGCCGATCGCTGTCGCGGATGCACAGATCGCGGCGATATGCCGGAATCTCCGTGCCACCCTGGCTACCCGGAATACGAAGGACTTCTCCGGGACCGGCGTCGACCTGGTGAATCCATGGTTGTCGTGACCGGGGGTAGTTGACTGAGTATGAGCGCAGCAGACAATCAGGGCGGGTCGAACGGCCAGCCGATCCCGCAGGCGGTCGCCGAACTCGCCGGGCAACTGAGCGAGGCCGAGGACGAATCGCGGCGCAGGCGGCTCGCCCGCCAGATCGCGAGCCTGCCCGGCCGGACCGGCCACGCGACCAAGCGCCACTTCGGAGCTGGCCGGATCGCCGTCCGTCACGGCACGCGGGCTGGCTCGGCAACCCTGCGCGGCCTGCAAGCGAGCGGTCAGTGGCTCACCGCGCAGGCGCTGGTGATGGCGCCCAAGGTGCCGATACGCAGCAATAGCACGCTTCGCGCGCAGAATCCCGGACTGCAGACCGAGCAGCTGGCAGACCGCCTCATCGCTGGTGCCGCTCGCGCGTCGGCGGGCGTCGGGGCGGCGGTTGGCGCTGCAGCAGCCGTGCCCTTCATCCCGACCGTCCCGCTGGAGCTCGGCGTGGAGACGCTTGCGCTGGTCGCTATCGAGCTCAAGCTCATCGCAGAACTGCACGAGGTATACGGGCACCCGGCACCCGGCTCCGCGGCGCAGCGGATGCTGGCTTACACCGGCGCCTGGGCGGAGCGGCGCGGAGTGCGCGCTACGAGCAGCGGCCTCGCGCTCGCGGTCGGTTCTCCGCTGCGGCGCAGGCTGGAGCGCAGGCTGCTAGCGAAGGCAGGCGAAAGCGCGCTGGCACTGACTCCGCTTCTCATCGGTGCCGCCGCCGGCGCGCTGATCGACCACCACGAAACCCATAAGCTCGGCATCCTGGTCCGCGACGACCTTCGCACTCGGGGTCAGAGCTGAGCCAGTTCGTCAGCCAGGTCGTCCAGGCCGAGCGAGCCGAGCGACAGCGCCGCCATGTGCCACGACTTGAGATCGAAGTCAGCCCCGCGCGCCGCCTTCGCCGCCTCCCGGCCGGCCAGCCACGCCCGCTCCCCCAGCTTGTAGCTGATCGCCTGGCCAGGAGCACCGAGGTAGCGCACGATCTCACTCTCCGCGAAGTCGCGCCCACGCCCGCTGTGTGAGTCGAAGAACTCCAGCGCCAGTTCCGGCGTCCAGGCCTGGCCCGCGCCCGGCGCCCAGTCGGCCCGGACCGGCAGCCGCAGGTGCATGCCGATGTCGACGATCACCCTGATGGCTCGCATCAGCTGTGCGTCCAGGTAGCCGAGCCGCGCACCCGGTCGCTCCAGGAAGCCCAGCTCGTCCATCAGCCGCTCGGCGTACAGCGCCCAGCCCTCCGAGCATGCGCTGACCTGACCGAGGCTGGTCTGGTAGACCGACAGCTGAGCGGCAAGGTACCGCCACTGCGCGATCTGGAGATGATGTCCGGGCACGCCCTCGTGGTACCAGGTACTGATCAGGTGCCACATCGGGAACGTGGTCTTGCCTAGCGTCGGCAGCCAGGTACGACCCGGCCTGGCGAAGTCCTGGGAGGGAGCGGTGTAGTAGGGCGCCGCCGCGCTGCCGGGCGGCGCAATGCGGGCTTCGACTACCTTGATCGGGTCGGCCAGATCGAAGTGCACCTCAGACAGACTCGCCATGGCCTGATCCATCAGCTGCTGCAGCCGCTCACGGACAGCCTCGACGCCTTCGACAACCTCGCCGTGACTGTCGAGGTGACGCATCGCCTCCGGCGGCGTCGACCCTGGCAGGATCCGGTCCGCCTCGGCGCGCATGTCAGCCATGATCTGCCGGTACTGCGACCAGCCCCAGTCGTAAACCTCGGCAAGATCGAGCGCTGACCCGTTCCAGCGGCGCGCACCGGCCAGGTACCGCTCCTCCCCTGCGCCGTCCGGGGTTCCGGCCGCGGCCGGCAGGTACTCAGTCAGCAGCCAGTCCCGCAAGCCAGCGACAGCGGTATCGGCTGCGGCGCTCGCCGCGTCCAGTTCCGCGCGCAACGAGGCCGGCCCGTCTGCGGGCGTTCCCGCGGTGAAATCGGTGAACCAGCCCCGGCCCTCGCCAGCTGCCAGCCAGCCGGCCAGCTGTCCGGCAACGGTCTCGACCTGGCGCGGCGCGGCATGAAGGCCGCGGGCCGACCCTTCCGTCAGCGACTTCCGGTAACCGGCGAGCGCGTCCGGCACCTTGCCGATGCGGCGGCTGATGACTGCCCAGTCATCGGTGGTCGCGGCCGGCATCAGCAGGAAGATGCCTCGAACCTGCTGCGGCGGCCCGAAGATATTCGAGATTGCCCGCAGGTGCTCGCCGGAGGCGCGAATCGCAAGGTCGCTCTCGAGCCGCTCGCGCAACAGCCGAGCGCAGCGCCGCTCGTCGTCGTCCGCGAAGCCGGCTGGCCCGGCCACCTGCTCCAGTTCGTCCAGCCGGCCCAGCGTCGCGCGCTGCAACTCGTCGATGGCGTCCTGCCCGGCGGGTGACAAGTCAGGCAGCTCGTCCTGCCCGTCCGGCAGTCCGAGCGTCGTCGCCAGGAGGGGGTTGAGCTTCGCTGTCTGGCCGACGAAGTCGTCAGCAGCGGTGCGGACTGCCCGGTTGTCAGCAGCATCGCCTGCGGACGCCATGTTCTGTGTCATGTGGGACATTCTGCCGGGTGGGTCGTCGTTGCGAAAGCGGCCTGACGTTAAGGTCAGCGAGTGACTAATCGCAAGATTCTGGTAACTGGCTCCTCCAGGGGCATCGGCCGTGCGGTCGCGCAGGCGTTCGCCAGTGCTGGTGACAGCGTGGCAATTCATCACCGCGACTCTCCGGACCTCGCCGCCGCGGTGCTGGCCGGCCTGCCCGGCGAGGGCCACGTCATCGTGCAGGCGGACATCGCCGACCCGGCAGCGGCCCGGGCGATGGTTGACGATGCCGCGGCCCGTCTTGGCGGGATCGACGTGCTAGTGAACAACGCGGCCAGTTACGGCCGGAACGGGCACCCGATCGCCGAGGTGTCGTACGAGGACTGGCAGCAGGTCTGGCAGGAGACGATCGGGCTGAACCTGGTCGGCGCGGCGAACGTGAGCTGGTGCGCCGTGCAGCACATGGTCGCGGCTGGCGGCGGCACGATCGTCAACGTGTCATCGCGCGGGGCGTTCCGCGGCGAACCAGGCCAGCCGGCCTACGGAGCGAGCAAAGCGGGCCTCAACGCGCTCGGGCAGTCGCTCGCGGTCGCGCTCGCGCCGTACAACATCGTCGTCTCGGCCGTCGCGCCCGGCTTCGTGCAGACCGATATGGCGTCCTCGCACTTGCAAGGGCCAGGTGGCGATGCCATCCGAGCGCAGAGCCCGTTCGGCAGGGTGGCCGAGCCGGAGGAGATAGCTGCCGCTGTTTTGTACCTGGCCTCACCTGAGGCCCGCTGGGCAAGCGGCGCCATCCTCGATCTCAACGGGGCGTCCTACCTGCGCACCTGACGGCCCGGCCCGGACAGGCTCTGCGATCCTGCTGCAATGAAGACGACGACCTTCGAGGTGCACACCGGCAGCCGGCCGGCCGTCCTGGACATCACCCGGCAGTGCGATCAGTTCGTGCACGAGGCCTCCGGCCGCAGTGACGGCCTGCTGCACGTGTTCGTGCCGCATGCCACGGCTGGCGTCGCCCTGCTGGAGCTTGGCGCCGGCAGTGACTACGACCTGCTGGCCGCGCTCGACGAACTGCTGCCCGCCGACGACCGCTGGCGGCACGCGCACGGCTCCCGCGGCCACGGCCGGTCGCACGTGCTACCGGCGCTAGTGCCGCCGTACGCCACGATTCCGGTGGTGGGCGGCAGGATGGCGCTGGGCACCTGGCAATCGGTGGCGCTCGTCGACCTGAATGCCGACAATCCAGATCGCCAGGTGCGCTTGTCCTTCCTGAGCTAGAGCCCGCGCCGGACCGCCTCCAGGAGCTAACGTGCTGATGTGAGCGAACCCAATCAGATCCCGGAGACGCAGGACGCCCGGCGACCCGACCTCGCCGCGCCGCAGAAGGCGGATCTTCCGCTGCATCGCAAGCTAGCCGCCGAGTTGTTCAACGGCACCTGGACGCTGCTGGAGAAGCAGGACCGGACACCTGACGACGACGCGCGGATGATCCACATGGCGCACGCCTCCGCCTACCACTGGCTTCAGGTCGGCACGCCGCTGAACTTCGGGCGCAGCCACTGGCTCTGCTCGCGCGTGTACTCCGTGCTCGGCCGGCCCGAGCCGGCGCTCTATCACGCGCGACTGGCGCACGACATCTGCGTCGAGAACGCCATCGGAGACTTCGACCTCGCCTACGCCTTCGAGGCACTCGCACGGGCGCATGCGGTAGCAGGCAACCGCGGCGAGTCCGATGGCTGGGCGGACCGGGCTCGCGCCGCGACCGCCGACGTCGCCGAGGCTGAGGACCGCGAACTGCTGCTCAGTGATCTCGCCCAGATCCCGGCCTGACCACGGCACTTGCGGCCGAGTTCTGCCAAGTGTTTACCTAAAGTGCCATTTCCCGGCCATTTCTCTGGCTACCGACCCGAGCGCGCTCGCGTGCAACGTGTCGGGGCCCGGCACCATACCGCCACCGGGCTCGATCAGGCCCAAGCACTAAACCACGGGCTGGTCGGTTCCGCAGTACTTGCACTTTGTCGCCGCGGCTGGCAGGTCGGCGGACAGACAGTACGGGCACGTCTTCACCGGGGGCGGATCACCGAATACGGTGGCTCCGCGCCGCGCCGAGATCGCCTTGTACGGCACGACGATCACGAAGTACACGACCGCCATGAAGATGACGAAGTAAATCAGGGCTGAGATGAACGAGCCGATGTTCAGGAACGTCGCCGTATTGCCCGTGGAGCCGAGCTGCCATCCCAGCCCCACCGAGTGGGTTCCTTCTGCGCGGGCGACCAGCGGGTTGATGACGCTGGTGGTGAAGGCGCTGATCAGCGTGCTGAATGCCAGTGCCACGATCAGGCCAACGGCAACCACGATGACGTCGCCGCGCAGCAGGAAGTTCCGGAAGCCTTTCATGCCTGCTCTCCGTTCTGCAGTGCCGGGGGTTTGCACTTAACCGGATGCATACCCAGCTGCCAGACTGTCGCATCGGCCTATGATCCGGTCCAGGGAACGGTGAGGAAGGGTGGCAGATGGACGTTCGTGAGGCGCTGTACACGACCAGGGCAATGCGGCGCGTCAGGCCAGATCCGATTCCGCACGACGTCCAGGCCCGCATCCTCGACGCGGCCATCAGGGCACCGAGCGGCGGCAACTCACAGAACTGGCGATTCCTGCTGATTGACGACCCGGACGTCAAAGCCAAGCTGGGACCGCTCTACCGGGATGCGCTGGACACGCTGTGGGAGACGTTCTACCGCGAGCGGCTCGAGCACGCGCGGTCCGCGCCCGACGACCCGCAGAGCGCCTCACTGCTGCGAGTGCAGAAGTCGGCGCAGTACCTCGCGGACCATTTCGAGGATGTGCCGCTGTTCCTGGCGGCGTTCGCGCGCGGCGACAACTCCGGGGGATCTATTTTCCCGGCCGTGTGGAGCGCTCAGCTCGCCGCCAGGGCCGAGGGAGTCGGCAGCTCGCTGACGTCAGTACTGGGACTATTCCACGCCGGGCAGACCATGGAGATCCTCGGCGTGCCAGCCGGCAAGGGCTGGACAATGACCTGCCTGGTGTCGCTTGGCTATCCGAAGGGACGCTGGGGCGTGGCCCCGCGCCGGCCAGTACACGAAGTGGCCTACCGCAACAGCTGGGGCACTCCGATCGGCTTCGAGATCACCGAGCCGCTGTGGCGACCAGAGCAGTAATTTGCGCCGCAGAGCCTCGGCATTCCGCTCCCCGACTTCAGCCAGCCCACGATCCGCAATTCGGCCGGCTGACCGGCGGAACACGGACCAGCAAGGCGCCGGGCCGGACGGCCACGCTTAGCGACCGGCCGCTGGTAATGACCTCGCCGTCGATCTGCCGCGGCAGTTTCGCGTCAGCGCGTATATCGACTGTGCGGGCCTGGTGGCGCTCCAGCTGACGACCGTCGCCCCGGCTGCGCACCGCAACCCGCAGGCCGACCTCGACCCAGCCAGCCAGGCCGGACGGCGCCAGGATCAGCACGTCGAGCAATCCGTCATCGACGCGGGCGTCTGGCAAGATTACGAAGCCACCGGGCAGCGCGCCCGAATTCCCGACCGTGACCGACCTGGCACGCCTGGTGAGTGGCTCACCGCCGTCAAGCCGCACGGTAAAGGTGACGGGCCGCCGCAGCACCTGGCTAACCGCCGCCCCGGCATAGGCCGGCCAGCCCGCCAGCCGCCTGGCCACATCCGGCGTCGCGCTGACGACGGCCGCGTCCAGCCCCATCCCGGCCATCGCGGTGAACACGGCACCATCCGCCGTCGCCAGGTCCACGCGCGCGTCCCGGCCGCCGAACCCGGTCGCGAGCGCGGCCTCGATACCGGCGGGAACGCCGACTGCCCTTGCCGTTAGATTCGCCGAGCCGGTCGGCACGATCGCTAGCGGCACGCCCGTTCCGGCCAGTGACTGCGCGCATTCGCGCACTGTGCCGTCACCGCCGACGCAGACAACAAGCTCGGCGCCCGTCTCGACCGCGTTGAGCGTCACCCCGGCGCCGGCGTCGGCCTTCGATGTCAGCACGATGCGCGGTGGCGCCCAGCCGTAGTCCGCCGCGATCCGCTGGCACTGCCGCCGCAGCCGGTCCAGCTCTCGGACCCGGCTCGGGTTGACGACGACGGCTGGCACTCTCATCGCTCCTCCCGTCGTGCTCGTCAATCGAATCATGGTCGCGCAGGACTCCGCTCTGCTGGCAGCTAGCTGCCGCTGGCTTGATGGAGCGTCCTGCCGGGTACGGAGCGTCGCATGGACGTGGACATCACGCTCAAGGTTGACGGGACTCAGCAGCGGATCGCGCTGGATCCGCGCACGACGCTGCTCGACGCCCTGCGGGAACGTCTCGGCATCTATGGTCCTAAGAAGGGCTGCGACCACGGCCAGTGCGGTGCGTGCACCGTGCTGCTCGACGGCAGGCGCGCGATCAGCTGCCTCGCACTGGCCGTGGCGCATGACGGAGCCGAGATCATCACGGCCCAGGGGCTTGCCGCAGGCGGCCAGTTGCACCCGATGCAGCGGTCTTTCATCGAACATGACGCGTTCCAGTGCGGTTACTGCACGCCCGGCCAGATTGTCTCGGCGGTCGGGATGCTCGCGGAGGCAGACGCAGGGTGGCCCAGTCACGTCACCACGGACATAAGCGCCGCGGAGGTGCCGCTGACTGACGAGGAGATCCGGGAGCGGATGAGCGGCAACCTGTGCCGCTGCGGTGCCTACGCGAACATCGTCCCCGCGATCCGCGAGGTTGCCGAAGGGGCGAGGCCGCTAT
>DATMMA010000470.1:0-2497 GCA_035570295.1 Streptosporangiaceae bacterium | reverse complement strand
CCAAGCGACTGCGCAAATGGCGCCAGCGCGGCCCCCAGGTCCGCACACCCGACCGGAACCTTTCCGAGGTGCTCGGCCGGAGCGTAGAAGACCTCGGCGCGCTGCGCATCTTCGACCCGGAGCATCCGCGCTGGCCGGTGGTGGCCGCCGGCGCGCCCTGGTTCATGGCTTTGTTCGGCCGGGACTCGCTGCTCACTGCGTGGATGCTGCTGCCCTGGGATCCCGGACTCGCGCTCGGCACGCTGCGCACGCTGGCCGCCTGGCAGGGTAGCGACTTCGATGCCGCGTCTGAGGAGGAGCCGGGCAAGATACTGCACGAAGTGCGTTTCGGTCCGGCCGCGTCGTTCGCGCTTGGTGGCCGCAGCGCCTATTTCGGCAGCGCCGACGCGACGCCGCTGTTCGTCATGCTGCTCGGTGAGGTGCTGCGCTGGGGCGGCAAGGACAACGCGATCGCCAGCTTGCTGCCCCATGCCGACCGTGCACTTGACTGGATCGCGGCCTACGGGGACGCCGACGGCGACGGCTTCGTGGAGTACTGCCGCAAGACCAGCCACGGCCTGGTCAACCAGGGCTGGAAGGACTCCTGGGACGGGATCAACTTCGCCGACGGAACTATCGCCGAGGCGCCTATCGCGCTGGCTGAGGTGCAAGCTTACGTGTACGCGGCCTACCGCGCCAGAGCGCAGCTCGCCAGGCACTCGGCCGACGAGCGCGGCGCGGCGTACTGGCGGAAGAAAGCGAAGCAGCTGAAGCGGGACTTCAACGATCGCTTCTGGCTGCCCGACCGAGGCTGGTACGCGGTCGGGCTGGACGCGGCCAAGCGGCCGATTGACTCGCTTACCTCGAACATCGGGCATTGCCTGTGGACCGGCATTGCTGACAAGGACAAGGCGTCGTCGGTCGCCAGGCACCTGATGTCCGCCGAGATGTTCAGCGGCTGGGGCATCCGCACACTGGCCAGCTCGATGGGCGCGTACAACCCGATGAGCTACCACAACGGTTCAGTCTGGCCGCACGACAACGCCATCTGCGCGGCTGGCTTGATGCGCTACGGGTACATCGAGCACGCCCAGCGGATCACGGACGCAATCGTCGATGCTGCGGCGGCTTTCGGTTACCGGCTGCCTGAACTGTTCTGCGGCTTCGGCCGGGACGAGTTCGCAAACCCGGTGCCCTACCCGACCTCGTGCTCACCGCAGGCCTGGGCGGCCGGCGCGCCGTTGCTGCTGCTGCACAGCTTGCTTCGGTTCACGCCGGAAGTCCGCAGCGGACAGCTGTGGTGCGCGCCAGAGATACCTGACCGGTACTTGCCCCTGCGCGTCAGCGGGGTGCGGGTGGGCAAGTCCAGGCTCACCGTCGCCATCGGCGACGGGAAATGGGAAATCACCGGGCTTGAGCCGATCAGCTTCGAGGTCATACCGACGCCACGCCCAGCCCGGTCAGGATGACCGGGTCGGCCGCAGTGCTTGGCATCACCGCGTGCCGTTCGTGGTAGCGGCAGCCGGGTTTGACGCTTAGTCGTCGATTACCGCGACGAGTAGCCTGGAACCAGGTGGAGCGATCTGGCCGTAATCCTTAGCTGTCTCAACGCCTTCGGGCGACCCGAGTGCCGCTTCCATCGAGGCCTGGTCGGCGAAATAAAGTTCGGTGACCCGGTAGTAGGTTTGCTCGCCGCCGTCGAGCGCGGCCGTCACCTTGCCGGTCTCAGTGCGCAGCAGGCCAGGGACCTTGGCGACCAGCGGCATGTGCACACCGAGATAGTGGTCGTCGAATCCGGCCGGGTCGGCTGGCTGCGTATACATGACTACCAGTTTCACTGTCATAGAGCAGGACGCTATCGCCCGGCGAGCGTGCTGTCACGGCACCCTCGGCCAGCTCGCGTTGCCACAGCCGGGTGGCCAAGGCCGTGCGGCGAACCGCGTGCCGCCTACAGCTCCCCGCCGAGTTCTGACGTCCAGACCACGACCCTCGTTCGGTCACCGCGGAACAGGTCACGGGCGTACTCGAGCGGCTGCCCGGCCCGCGAGTACGCAGTGCGCTCCACCAGCATGAGCGGAGCCCCCTCGGCAACCTCGAGCGCCTCGGCCTCGCGCACGCCCGCGACGACCGGCTCCAGCGACTCCCTCGCGCGATACGGCCGCTGCCCGTAGTTCTCGGCAATCAGGTCGTACAGCGAGCCGTCTAGCCGGCAATCCAGCAGCCCGGGGAACAGGCCGGCCGGGAACTGCGAGTGCTCGATCACGATCGGGCGCCCGTCGGCGAGCCGGATACGCCGGACGTCGTGCACCGGGTCCCCCTCGGACAGCTCAAGCGCTGCCGCGGCGGCCGAACTCGCCGGGATCCGCGCGGCTGCGAGGACCTTGGCGCCGGCGACCTTACCGTGCCGCCGTAGCTGTTCGGAGAAGCCCGCCAGCGTCGTCAGGTCCTGTTCTAGCTTGGACTCTGCGACGAACGTCCCGCCGCCGCGGCCTACTGTCCTGGTCACCATGCCGCGCTG
>DATMMA010000469.1:0-12932 GCA_035570295.1 Streptosporangiaceae bacterium | reverse complement strand
AGCGGGTACCTGCTGGGAGGGGGCTTGCTCGCCGGGAGCCTGGTCGCGCGGAGCTTGCTGCGCGGGGATGATGAGCCCGTAGTACCGGCTTAGCTCTTCGGCCTGCGCCGCGGACATGTGCTGGCCCGCTCCGATATTCGGGCCGTTCGTGACCTTCGGCGAGTCGAACGGAACGTTGAGGCCCTCCGAGGTGACCTGGCTGTTGCCGAGCGGCACGAACCGGCCAGTTTGGCCTGACCGGACTCGGGCCCACGCCGGCGACCCGTCGACGTCGTCACGGAAAACCTGCTCGACGGTGCCTATCACCTTGCCGTCGGAGCCAGTTACTCGCGCGCCAAGGAGTTGTTCGGCCTGCGTCCTCATGGTGACATCTCCCCCCGAATTTCGATCAGTGGTCCGGGCACAGGCCAGCTAGGCTGGCGCGCTTCCCGTGCTCGGCTACTAGCGGTGATCTACCCAGTACGGACAGTCTCAAAGTCCGGTCTTTGCCTGTGCAAACCGGCCCTCGACTACCCGGGCGCGACGAGATCGTGGCGCAGGCGCGACAAGCTCACTGCAGACTCTCACTTCAGCTGCCTCATGTCGGTACGATGTCCCGCTATGGCGGCATTGTTCAGCCGGATAATTCCGATCTTGTTTGTTGGCGATCTGCAGGCAGAACGTGACTTTTACGTAAGCCTCGGATTCCATGTGACCTACGAGGGCCCGGAGTACCCGTACTTCCTGGCGCTCGGCCACGGCAAGGTCGAATTCGGCATCGAGTGGCGGCAGGACTTCTCGCCTGCCGCACCGGACAGGGTCTTGACCTGGCAATTCGGTGTGAGCGATCTGGAACTGGCGAAGAAACGGCTCGCCGAGGCGGGCGTGCGCTACCGCGAGGAACTGATGACGCCGAGCCCGGACTGGCAGTACCGGGTGCTGCACGCGAGAACGCCGAATGGCTATCACCTGCTGCTGGAGGAAGGTAGCGAGTAAGCGGCGCAACGCCGGCGCTTAAGGCGCGAGGCACAGCCGCCGGAAATGACCAGGCCTTGGACGGAATCGCCTGGCCGCCTTTTGGCCGTCCGCCGCCGGTGGCGAGACGGGACCAGATGCTGGAGAGGGGGTGTCGGTCCGCAGTTTGATCAGGCCCGCCAGGCCGGCCGACGTGCCGGCCATCTACCAGCTCATCCTCGACCTGGCCGAGTACGAACGCTCGGCGCACGAGGTAACCGGCACGCTCCACGACCTGCACCGGTCGCTGTTCGGCCCGGAGCCGGCCGTGTTCGCGCACGTTGCCGAGCACGAGGGGAAAGTCGGCGGGTTCGCGCTGTGGTTCCTCAACTACTCCACCTGGCTCTGCCAGCACGGCATTTACCTGGAAGACCTTTACGTGACCCCTGAGCTTCGCGGCCAGGGCCTCGGCCAGGCACTGCTCGCCGAACTCGCCGCCCTGTGTGTCGAGCGCGGTTACGGAAGGCTGGAATGGTGGGTGCTGGACTGGAACGAGCCTGCTCGCGGCTTCTACACCCGCCTTCGGGCCAGGCCGATGGACGAATGGACGGTGCACCGGCTGACAGGTGAGCCGCTGCAGGCCCTGGCGGCTAGCCGCGGGTCACAGCCAGCCTGACCGACGCACTCCGCGGCTAGCCTGATTCCATGCGAATCACTGGCGTGGACTCGACTGACCTGTTCGGCGGAACCATGGCGGCGCCGCTGCAGATCGTCAGGGTCCGCCTGGTCAACGCCGGCCCGGGCATGATCACGGACGGGATGCAGGCGGCGACGGTGCAGATCGACGGCCCTGACGTTGGCACTCCGGAGCCGGCCGTGGTCACCGGGCTCGCTCCGGGCGCCGAGATAACCGCGGAAGTGGCGATCGAGACGACGGCCACGCCGGGGACGTCACTGCCGGTGCAGGCGACGGTGTCCTGGCCGGGCGGCAGCACGAGCCTGCCGGCTGCCATCATCGTGGCCGAGCCGGGCTGGGTCATGTGGATGGTGAGCCACTTCCACTACGACCCGGTCTGGTGGAGCACGCAGGGCGAGTTCACCGAGTCCCGGCAGATCCTGCCGGACGCAGCCGGCGAGATGCCGGAGGTTCGCACGGCGTTCGAGCTCGTCAGGCTGCACCTGGACGCAGCCCGCCGCGATCCGGACTACAAGTTCGTGCTTGCTGAGCTTGACTACCTCAAGCCGCATTTCGACTCACACCCGGAGGACCGCGCTGACCTGCTCGACTTCATCGCGGCAGGGCGGATCGAGCTCGTCGGCGGCAGTTACAACGAACCCAATACGAACCTGACCTGCGCCGAGTCCACTATCCGCAACGCCGTGTACGGCATGACCTACCAGCGCGACGTGCTAGGCGGCGACCCGCGTACGTCCTGGATGCTCGACGCGTTCGGGTTCGATCCCGGCTACCCGGGGATCATGGCCGCGGCAGGCCTCACCAGCTCGTCCTGGGCCCGCGGCCCGTTTCACCAGTGGGGTCCGCACCGGTCAGTAGGCGACAACTCGATGATGCAGTTCGCCTCGGAGTTCGAGTGGCTTTCGCCGGACGGCACTGGCCTGCTGACCAGCTACATGGCCAATCATTACGGGGCAGGCTGGGTGCTGCACCAGGCCAAGACGCTCGCGGACGCCGAGGCCGCCGCGTACGAGCAATTCAGTCAGCTAGCGCCGGTCGCTGCGACGCGCAACGTGCTGCTGCCGGTAGGAGCCGATCACGTCATTCCGGCCCGGTGGGCCACGGCCGTGCACCGGGACTGGAATTCCCGCTACGTCTGGCCGCGATTCGTAACCGCGGTGCCAAGCGAGTTCTTCGCCGCGGTTCGCGCCGAGGCGACCGACCGCGACATCTGGATCACGCCGCAGACCAGGGACATGAACCCCGTCTATACCGGCAAGGACGTTACCTATATCGACACCAAGCAGGCGCAGCGCGCCGCCGAGACCGCCGTGCTTGACGGCGAGCGGCTCGCCACGCTGGCCTGGCTGGCCGGGGCGGACTACCCGGCCGCCAGCCTGGACAAAGCCTGGCGGCTTCTGGTGTTCGGCGCGCACCATGACGCCATCACCGGCAGTGAGGGCGATCAGGTCTATCTCGATCTGCTCGGCGGCTGGCGCGAAGCATGGGAACGCGGCGACCGGGCACGCACGGCAGCCGTTTCGCATCTGGCAAGCCTGGCCGACACAACGAGCCTCGCCGACACGGCGAGGCCGGCCGGCACGGTTAACCCGCCCGTGGCGGCCCAGTCTCAGCCAGTCCAGTCCGCGCTCGCGATATTCGTCGTCAACTCGCTGTCCCTGGACCGCAGTGCGATGGTCCGGACCGACCTCGAGCTCCCGCCCGGCTGGCCGGCCTGGCTGAGCCTGCACGACGACACCGGCGCCGAAGTGCCGTTCCTGGCGGAGGGCAGCACGGGGGCTGCCGACGGCGGGTTGCGATCAGTCACCATCACGTTCCGTGCGACCGTGCCGGGGGTTGGCTACCGCAGTTTCCTGGTGCGGCCATCAGACACGCCGAGTGCTGCGGACGGCTGGCAACCGCAGGATGCCAGCGCCGCGTTCCGCCTTGAGAACGAGGTTTTTGTAGTTGAGGCCGACCCCGCACGCGGCGGCACGCTGTCGCGGGTCCTCGACAAGCGGACCGGAACCGAGCTGCTACGCGCCGCCGGCGGCGGCAACGAGTTGCTGCTGCAGCCGGAGCATCCAGCGCACCCGCGCTGGGCGGAAGGTCCGTGGCTGCTCTGCCCTGCCGGGCCCGGCACCGGCAGCACGACGCGGACCGCAACCGTGCGGGCGGAGCGCTGCCCGATCGGCGGCAGGCTCATCGCCGAGCTAGAACTCGGCGGCTTGCAGCTGACCCAGGAGACGCTGCTGTGGGACGGGGCAGACCGGGTCGAGTTCCGCACCCACGTGGACGGCTCGATCGGGCAGGACCACTTGCTGCGAGTGGCGTTCCCTGCGGACGTGCCCGGCGGGTTGCCGGTCTACCAGACGGCGGTCTCGGTCATCGGCAGGCCGCCGGGGCCGATCGACAGCGATGTGGCCGAGCACTCCTACACCCTGGACAGCCCAGCCTGCGAATGGCTGGCGATCGGTTCGACGGCCGCCGTGGCGGTGACCGCACCAGATGGCGCGCGGCACTTGCAGGCGATCGGAGTCGCCGAGGTCATCGCGCCGGCCACCGTGCGCGGCGCGGTCCGTGACCTGGTGGCCGCCCTCGCCGGGCAGGGGGTCACCGCCACCTGCTCAGCCCCGGGCGGCCCCCGTTACGGTTACCAGGAACTTGACTCCAACCTCCCCGACTTCCGCATCTGCCTGGGCGGGCCAGCGGAGAACGAGCTGACCGCGGAAGTACTAGCCACCGCCGGGCCGGCCGTGACTTCGCAACTCAGCGCGCAGTTGGCGGGGGCCGGATCCGCGCGGCTGTGGCTGCCAGCCACCCGCAGCCGCGCCGATGCCTTCGCGGCCGGAGCCGACCTGCGCGGGCCCCGCGATCTGCCGGTGCTGATCGTCGCCGGCGCGGACCTGGCCGGCGAGACCGCCCGGCTAGCAGTCGATCTAGCAGATGCCGTCATCGAGGCGGCGCCTGCCGCAGCCAGCACAGCGCCGGCCAGCACAGGCACTGGCAGCACAGCCTCCGGTAACTCCGGAGCGGCGAGCATCGGCAGCGCCGGGGACACCGCTCCCGCAGGCGGACCAGCTACCGCACTGGCCGGCCATAGCGTGGCCCTGCTCAACCGGGGTACTCCGAGCGGCCTCGTCACTCCAGACGGCATCCTGACAATGGCCCTGATGCGCGCGTGCAGCACCTGGCCGTGCGGCGTCTGGATCGACGGCAAGCGGCGAACGGCGCCGGACGGGTCCAGCTTCGCCTGGCAGCACTGGAGCCACACCTTCGAATACGCGCTGACCGCCGGCCCGGGCACCTGGCGGACGGCCGGCTTCCCGGCCGCAGGCCAGGACTACAACCACGACCTGCTCGCGGTGACGACGCAGCTTCACTCCGGACCGCTGCCCGCCAGCCGGCGCCTGGTCCGGATCGACCCGCCAGCCGCGCTGCTATCGGCATTGAAGCCGCACGGGAATCCGCTGACGCCAGGTGGCCAGCCAGATACCCGCGACGGCATCACGGTGCGGCTGCGCGACACCGGCGGGGTCGGCCCGGCGGCGCAGGTCGGGCTCTTTACCGGGATTGCTGCCGCGAATATCACCAGCCTGTGTGAGGACGCCGCCGGCCCGGCTGTTCCGCTAGCCGATGGCCGCGCGCGCACCACAGTCCCGCGCTCGGGACTGACAACCCTAGTCGTGACCCCGGATCCGGCCGGATTGGTCGCGCCTGGGCAGCGCAGCGCCACGGCCCCGGGCGCCCTTGCCACAGCTGACACCCTTGAGCCGGCCCAGCCCGTCTTCGCCCGGTACTGGCTGCACGGCAAGGGACCGGCCCCGGCCGGGAACATGCCGGTAGCGGTACATCTGTCGCCCGGCGTTGTCGCGCTAGACGACGGGCAGCCCGGCGTGCTGCGCCTCACCGTTGCCTGCGGCCCGGAGCCGGCATCCGGCCTGATCCGGCTCACCGCGCCAGCCGGCGTCGTCCTGACGCCCGAGGGACCGCTGAGTTACCAGCTAGGCCCGCTCGGCCAGCAAGCCTTCGACGTCGTCGTCACCGCCCGGCCCGGCACCCGGCCCGGCCGCCGGTTCGCGCGAGCGCAGATCGAGGATTCGTCCGGTCAGGTCATCGAGGACAGCGCGCTCATCGCGATCGGGCAGCCGCCGCCGCCCCGGCCGGACCTGCCGCTGGATGAGATTCTCGCGATGCAGCGGACCGCCAGGACAGCCCTGGATGGCGAAATTGACGTCAGCCTGATCACGCCGTCCCTCGCGATAACCCCCGGTGGATCTGGCTGCCTGGAGGTTGCCGTGCGAAATCGCGCGGACTCCGCGATTCACGGGGAGGCGCAGCTCATCTCGCCATTCGGGAGCTGGCGCCAGACCGGCCCATGGACCTCCGGCTTCGAGATCGACGCTGGTGGCGAGCGGACACTGACATTTAGCGTCGATATCCCGGCCACGGCCCGGTCGGGCGAACGATGGTGGGCCATCGTCAAGTTGATGTACTTCGGCCGGCTGCACTACACCGAGCCGGCGGAAGTGACTGCCCGGTAACACCAGCGGTGACATTCGCTGGTAAATACCGTTTTCGCATACTCGGCTTGCGTCACGTGCGGGTGAGAGACTAGACCTGATCACCCGAAGACCTACCGAACTAGAAATGACCGAAGATACAGTACCCGGCCTGGGCAATCTCCCTGCGGAGCCGAACAGTTTCGTCGGCCGTGAGCGTGATCTTGGCGACTTGACGCTGCTGCTGAGCAACGTGCGCGCACTCACGCTCTGCGGACCAGGCGGCATCGGCAAGAGCAGGCTCGCTACACGGCTGGGCTGGCAGCTGGCAGATACGTTCCCCGACGGCGTATGGCTCGCTGAGCTTGCCGATCATCGCGACCCGGTGCACGCCGTGCGGCGCGTCGCGGATGTGCTCGGTGTCAGCGAGGAACCAGACCGGTCCGTTGCGGCCACCCTCGTCGACGCGCTGGACGGCCGTGAGCTGCTGCTGATCCTGGACACCTGCGAGCACGTCGTCGAGGCGATCGCCGATCTGGTCAGCGATTTGATCGCGGGCTGCCCGCTGATCCGGGTGGTAGCCACTAGTCGCGAGCCGCTGCGCGTGCGCGGTGAAACCGTGTGGCGGGTACCGCCCCTGTCGCTGCCTAGCCAGGCCGTGCAGGCGTCGCTACCGCCGGGCGGATGGCTGCCCGGGTCGGGCACGCCAGGCCAGGTGCCGCTGCCGGGCACCGCAGCCACTACTGCTGACGCCGCGGTGGCCCTGGCCGCACAGCACGAAGCGATCCAGCTATTCGTCGACCGGGCTGCCGCCTTGCGGCCCGGTTTCGCGCTGACCACTGGCAACTGCGCCGCAATAGTGCAGCTGTGCCGGACTCTTGACGGTGTGCCGCTCGCGATCGAACTGGCGGCAGCGCGCATCCGGGCACTGTCGGTCGAGCAGATCGCGGCCCGGATCGACGATAGGTTCCAGTTGCTTGCCTCCGGGGATCGTACTGCGCCACCGCGGCAGCAGACGCTGCAGGCGACAGTCGACTGGAGCTTCGAGTTGCTGACCCAGAACGAGCAGATCCTGCTCCGGCGGCTCTCGGTGTTCGCCGGCTGGAGCCTGGACATGGCCGAGCAGGTGTGCGCCGACAACCGCATCGGCCTCGATCAGGTGCTCGAGTTGCTTGCGACACTGATCGACAAGTCGCTAGTCGCGCTTGAGGATGAGCTGGCTGGCGACGCCCGGTATCGCCTGCTCGACACGATCAGGCAGTACGCGTCGGCACAACTGGCGGCCGCCGGCGAGCAGCCCGAATTCCGCCGACGGCACCGCGATTACCTGCTGCGCCTCATCGAGGACATTGTCGGCCAGGCGTTCGTGCGGGACGTCATGCCGTGGCCCGAGCAGGTCACCAACTATCACCGGGTGGCGGCGGAGCGGGCAAATCTCCGCGCAGCGCTGGCATGCTGCGTCGACTACGCAGATGTTGAGAACGGGCTCCGGCTCTGCTCGGCGCTGCGCTCGGCGTGGGTGGTTCAGGGCGATGTCACCGAAGGCCTGCGCTGGTTCAGCACCTTCCTGACAATGCCCGGACGGGTGCCAGCGAGTGTGCGCGCCCGAGCCCTGATGCTTGCCGCCGAGCTCGCGTTCGAGCACCAGGACTACCCGCTGGCGAGCCAGCGCGCGGCAGCGGCGGTCGCGATGAGTACGGCTTACCGGGCCGCCTGCCCGGCCGGGGCGCTGCGCATACTTGCCCTGGTCAGCCTGCGCGCTGGCCAAGCCGAGGAATCGCTGGCACAGGCGAACGCGGCCGTCGCGGCCGCTCGCGAATACGCCGACGAGTGGGAGGAAGGCCTCGCGTTGTCCGCCAAGGCAACGATCCTGGCCCGAACAGGCCAGCTGGCCAGCGCGCAAGAGTCATTCGAGGCCGCGTTGAGCCTGCTGACCGGGAACAATGGCTGGGGTGTCGCCCACACACTGTACGGCCTCGGCAGCCTGGCCAGGGCACGCCGCGACAATGCCGCAGCCCTTCGCCACTTCAGGAGCGCTCTTGAGCTGTTCCGGCAGATCGGCGCACGAACCGAGATCGCGCGCTGCCTCGCAGGCATCGGCTGGGTCGCTCTGGCCAGTCTCGATCTGCCGACCGCCATTGCCAGCCTGTCGGAAAGCCTGGAGCTCTCCATGGCCACCGGTCAGCGGCTTGGCATCGCCCGCGGGCTGGAGGCGATCGCCGCGCTGGCGGTTGTGCAAGCCGACGACCCTACTGCCGTCCGGCTCGAGGGCGCGTCAGACGTACTTCGGGAGACTGTCGGCCCGGTGCGCGCAGCCCTGGCGCAGGGGCGGCTCGACGCCCTGCTCTCGTCGGCCCATCAGCGGCTAGGCCCGACCAGGACCGCAAGCCTCAGGGCCGAGGGCAGGCGGCTGAGCACGCACGAAGCCATCAGGTACGCGCTGAGCACGGCCGTCGCTTCAAGCCAGCCTCCAGAGCCGGCCAGCGGCAACAGCAAGAGCGCAGCGGCAACGCTAGTGCCGATGTCGGTCCTGACCGTGCGGGAACAACAGGTCGCGATGCTCATCACACGCGGACTGTCCAACCGCGCTATCGCCGCCGAACTTGTCATCAGCCCTGCGACCGCGGCCCGCCATGTCGCGAACATCCTCGGCAAGCTCGGGCTCAGCTCACGCGCGCAAGTGGCCGCCTGGACAGCTGAAGGGCGGTCCGCAGCTGGCTTCCGGGACCCTCAGATGCCGCGGCCGGGTAACTAGCCGGACCGGGCAGTACCTGGTCCATCTACACAGTTGTCCGACCGGTATGCATACCCGAATGGGCAATTCAGCCGATGTGCGCAAGTCGCGATTTACCTAACGTTATGCCTGGGACCCCGCGGTCACCGGTACGGCCAGCCATCGGAGGGGGATGGCTGGCCGTCCGGTGACCTTCCCGGCAGCCGGCCTGCCGGGATGGTGTCCGGGGATCCGGCCACGGTCCGGCCGCCGGGCTGTCCGGCGCACGGGACGGGTCGGATACATAATCAGTTACACATTCCTGACCATGTCCGCGGCAGCTCAGTTACGTACTGTCAGTTCAGAGCACAGCGGACCGGCAGCAGGAGGCGGACGCGGTCAGGTGACCAGCTTGAGCCTGAACGGCGAGATGACGGCAACGCAGCGGCTCGTCGAGAGTGCGGCCAGGTACGGGCGCCGTCCCGCGCTGGTGCCAGCGCATGCTGGCGAACCGTACTCATTCGCGGAGATGGCAAGCACGATCCGACGCGCCGCCGCCGGGCTGGCCTGGCGCGGGCTGCGGCCCCGCGACGTCGTCGGCGTGTACGTGCCGGACGCGGTCGCATACGTGCTTGCCTGCCACGCGATCAGCACCGCGGGCGGCGTCCCGTGCCCGGTCAGCGGCCAGCTGTCGATCGCGGAGGCCGCCGGGCAGCTTGCTGACTGCGGCGCGCGGATGCTGCTGACAGCTCCGCCACTGGCGACCGCCGGGATCGCCGCGGCTGACCAGTCCTGGGTGCGCCAGGTCATTTCGTTCGGCGACGCGCCCGCCGCAACGCCGTTCAGCTCGTTGCTCGGCATGGGCTCGCTGTACCCGCCCGCTGCCCGCCCGCACGACCTTGCACTGCTGCCCTACATCCGCGGCTCAGAAGAGGCGTTGCAGCCGGCCGGCCTGACTCATCTCGACATGGCCGCGGAACTGGCAGCCTTGAGCGCCGCCGCCGGGATTAGCGAGGATGACGTCGTGCTGGCCGCGCCGCCGACGGGAGACGGCACGTCCTATACCGCGTTCATCGACCACGCGCTGCTGCACGGCGCCACGGTAGTCGCGACCAGGACCGACGAGCTATCAACCGCCGCTAAGACGCACCGGGGAACCGCCGCGATCGTTCCGTACGGCGTCGAGGTCCAGGGCAGCGAGACACTCCGCCTGTTCGCCGTCGCATTGTGACGCACCCGGCGTGCTACCTCGGCCCGGCGAGGCCGGCGGCTGCCTAGATTTCCGGCGGCCGATTCTCAAACGGCGTGCTGAGCACGATCGTCGTGTGCGTTGAGACATTCGCGGCCGCGCGGATTTCCTGCAGCAAGTCCTCGAGAGCGAGCGGCGACGCGACCCGCACCTTGAGGATGTAGCTGGCCTCTCCGGCTACGCTGTGGCACGCCTCGATGGCTGTCAGGTGTGCCAGCCGCTCAGGCGAGTCGTCGGGTGCTGCGGGATCGAAGGCCTTGATCGACACGAACGCGGTGAGCGGCAGGCCAATCTCTTCGGCGCTGATGACGGCGCTGTAGCCCTTGATCACGCCGCGCTGTTCGAGCCTGCGGACCCGCTGCTGAGCGGCGGACACCGACAAGCCGGTGCGCCGGGCGAGCTCGGTGAAACTCATCCGGCCGTCTCCCGCGAGCAGCGAGATGATCCTCGCGTTGATCTCCTCCACCCGGCAACGTTAACGTGCCCTCAGGCCACCGCCGCTAGCTTGATAAGTAACGACACGATAACGGGCTTACGCTCCCGTAACATGACCTTCCGCTGCATAGCCACCGGCCGGGCCGGCAGGTACGCTCCGGCAAGAACGGCCCGGACGGGCCACGCTGGCGACGCGACGGAGGACGCATGGCGCAGATCGTGCTTGACGAGGTCGACAAGGTCTACCCGGGCGGCGTGAAAGGGGTCGACGGTCTGACCCTGCACATCACCGATGGTGAGTTCATGGTCCTTGTCGGGCCCTCCGGCTGCGGGAAGTCCACTGCGCTGCGCTCCATCGCTGGCCTCGAGGAAATCACCGCCGGCACCATCAGCATCGGCAGCCGGGTCGTCAATGACCTGCCGCCGAAGGACCGCGATATCGCGATGGTGTTCCAGAACTATGCGCTCTACCCGCACATGACGGTCGAGCAGAACCTCGCATTCGGGCTTCAGCAGCGCAAGACGCCTAAAGAGGACATCAAGCGACGCGTCGCCGAGGTGGCCAAGATGCTCGGGCTGGAGGAGTACCTCAAGCGCAAGCCAGCCGCACTTTCCGGCGGCCAGCGGCAGCGCGTCGCTATGGGCCGGGCGATCGTGCGCGAGCCTCAGGCGTTCCTGATGGACGAGCCGCTGTCCAATCTGGACGCCAAGCTCCGGGTCTCGATGCGGGCATCGCTGTCCCAGCTGCACGACCGACTCGGTGTCACGACCGTCTACGTCACGCACGATCAGATTGAGGCAATGACGCTCGGCCAGCGCGTGTGCGTGCTCCGCGACGGCAGGCTGCAGCAGGTGGATACGCCGCAGACGCTGTACAACTCGCCGGTCAACCTCTTCGTGGCCGGCTTCATCGGCTCGCCGGCGATGAACTTCGCCAGCGCGCGGCTCGTCCGCGACGGCGGCCCGGCCGTCGTTTTCGCCGGCCACCGGCTCTCTGTCAGCGAGGCGCTGCTGTCGGCCAAGCCCGGGCTCGACGGCTATTTCGATAAGGAACTGATCCTCGGCGTCCGGCCGTCCGACTTCGAGGACGCCAGCTTCGCCGAGCCGTCCTGGCCACGGATCAATATCCAGTCCAGCGTCACCGAAGAACTCGGCAGCGAGATTCACGTCATCTTCGCGATCGACACCCCGCCGGTGCAGCACGCCAGCATCGCCGACGCGCGGGCCGGCGAGGACGACGACGAGGCGATCCCGCTCGCCGACAACAAGACGATGTGGACTGCACGGGTCGCCGCGCGCAGCGGTATCAAGCCGGGAACGGCCGCCGCTCTCGCCGTGGATACGTCCAACCTGCAGTTCTTCGACCCCGCGAGCGGTTTGGCCATCGGCCATCCCGCGAACGCCTAGCGGTCGCGCCAGCCAGAGGTACTCAGCTCGCGCCGGACTCAGCCAGGCTGCCGGCCGCCGCAGGCGATCAGGGCGTTCAGGGACCCAGTACCGTCACGGCCGGCAGCCTGCCGGCCGAGCGGAACGGCAGTATCCCGGCGACAGCGGCCGCGCCGACCGCAAGCGCTACCGTTGCAGCCAGCGTCCAGGCGGAGGGCGGGATGCCGATGCCAGCGCCCAGGCCGTAAAGCCGCGATACTGCGCTGATGAGAGTGGCGCTGAACAGACGCCCGACGACAGTGCCGATGCCGACCGCGATCAGCGCCAGCGCTGTCGTGCGCGTCATCAGCGCGGCCCGGACCTGGAGCGGAGTCAGCCCCATGGCCCGCAGCACGCTCACGTCCCTGAGCTGATCGCGATATCCGAGCAGAGAGGTCGTCACCAGACTGGTCAGCCCGATGACAGCGAGCACCGCGATAAGCGCGGCAACCGCTCCGCGCACGATGCCCAGCTGATCGGCCGGGTCCGCCACCACAGCCACGTCGAGCCGTCGCCCGGACGCACGCCTCAGGGCAGCGACGGCCGTGGAGGGGCTCACGCCCGGCCGCAAGATCAGGCTGTAGAAGCCGATGGGTGCCGCCGGGATGACTTAGGCCAGTGCGGGTGCGGGGTCCAAAGGGCCGTCGATCGCTTGCTCGGCCGCCGAGCTGCGCGCCGCCGAAGCCGAGCGCGGCACCGCTTACTCGTCCGGCGTTGATCGGGATGTGGGGTCAGCCAGGGACAGTAGATACGCCGAGAGAGTTCCGCACGCGAGACAGTAGGCGAACCACTCTGCGTTATTTGGTCCGGAATGACTATGCCGGGCGGCAATCACGGGCAGGAGTGTCAGATGAGAGGGACAGCCAGTCTGGCGTTAGCGATTGCCGTCGGCTGCATGGTCGCCGGATGCGGCGCAAGAGCACGGGCCGGTATATGGCCGGCAAGGCCGGAGCATGTCCCGGCCGGAGGCGGGCGCCGGCCAGCAGGGCCAGCTCGGCA
>DATMMA010000468.1:0-5932 GCA_035570295.1 Streptosporangiaceae bacterium | reverse complement strand
GATCGCGTCCGGGCCGCAACGACCCAGGAGATCATTCAGACCGCGCGGCGGCTGCTCGTTCAGCAAGGGCCCGACGCGGTCTCGCTGCGTGCGATAGCGCGCGAGATGGGCATGACCGCGCCAGCGCTCTACCGGTACTTCGACAGCCACGAAGAACTGCTGCGGCACGTGGTCGCCGATATCTTCACCGACCTGGCCAGCCATGTGAAGGCGGCCATTCATGACGCCGCGGCAGGCATTCCCGATCTTGACCAGGCCGAGGTCATGGCCGCCAAGCTGATCGCAGGCTGCCGCGAGTTCCGCGCCTGGACCCTGGTGCACGTGCCTGAGTTCAGCATGATCTTCGGCAGTCCGCTGCCGGGTCTCGAGGTTCTCCACGAGATGCACCGGGATCCGACGGTTGACTGCGGATATCAGTTCGGCCAGCTGTTCCTGGACCTGTTCGGAGACCTCTACCGGCGGCGGCCATTCCCGATCCCGGCCGACGACGATATCGATCCGGCACTGCGCGAGCAGCTTGTGCGTTACCGCGAGCTGTCCGGTTCGGAGCTGCCGCTCGGCGCGCTGCAGACATTCCTGCGCTGCTGGGTACTGCTCTACGGGACCGTCAGCCTGGAGGCCTTCGGGCACTTGCGGTTCGCGCTCGACGACCCGTCGCCGATGTTCGAGCTGATGCTGGCCGACCTGGCGCCGATGATCGGCCTGCCGTACCCGCTGCCCGACCGGAAGCGGGCCGGCTAATCCCGAGCGGTCCGGGCCCGAGCAGCCGGTCAGGCTACGAACGGCGCGGCTCCGGAGTCACTGACCATGGGCATGCCACCGGCAGCCCAGTCCTGCATGCCGCCAGCCACGTTGACCGCTTGCCACCCGGCGCCGTTGAGTGCCTGCGTCGCCCTGGCCGACCGGTGGCCGGACCGGCAGATCACGTAAATCTGCTGGTCCTGGGGGATATCGGCGGTGCGAGCACCGAGCTGACCGAGCGGAATGTGCGTAGCGTCCGGCGCATGACCCGCAGCCCATTCGTCGTCTTCCCGGACGTCGAGCAACCACGCCTCAGCCGGCACGCTGGCCGCCGGCACCTCAGGTAGCGCTTCCGCCATGCCAACCACCGCTCCCCGCTCTGGTCTCTCGTCTCGCTGGCCAGGTCGGCCTCGCCCGGCTTTCGTCAACCCTAGCCGCCGGGAAACTGTGCCCGGAGCGGGGCGCACCATCAGCGAACGTCGAGGTCAAGGCCGTACGCCAGCAGGTTGACACCGGGCTCGGGCGAGATGTCGCGGTCTGGCAAGCGGGCAAAGCCTGCCTCGTCGTAGATGCGGTGCGCGGTCGTCATCTCCGGCTGGGTGAGCAGCAGCAGATGCCTGATGCCGAGACTCGCCGCGCGCTCGATCACTGCGCCGACCAGCGCCCGGCCGACACCACGGCCGCGAGCCTCCGGCCGTACGGCCAGCGCGCGGATCTCTGCCTCATCGGCGCCACGGAGGAATTCGCCGCCGTTCGGCCAGGTCTGCAGCATGACGGTGCCAGCGATCCCGCCGTGGTCAGCGGCGACCAGTACCGGGCCGGCTCCGTCCGAGCCAAGCTCGCGCAACCGCGGCGCGTAGCGCGAATCCGGTGACAGGAATCCGTCGGCAAGGTACGCCTTAACCCTGATTTCTCCGATCTCGGCAAGCTCGTCCTGGTGTGCGTCCCTGATGACCATTCGACCATCTAATCAAGCCATCAGACTGACATCGCCAGTGCGTCCCGCCGCGCCCCTGCAAGATCCTTTCCGCACTCTTCACCCGCTTCAGCGTTCGGCGGCGAACTTATCTACCCATATGCCGGGTTCCAAAGTCACGGCTCGGGTGAAAAGTCGAGCCGAGGGCGCTGAAACCAGAATTAATCGGGCGCAGGCGCCGCGGCGGGCTCGCCGGGCCCGCCAGCAACGGCACCGGACTCAACGGCCCCCGGCTCGCCCGCCAGTAGCGGGTAGGCGGGGCGCAGGAGTGTGACCAGGTCCATGCCGCCGGCGGTAATCATCGGCGGGTCGAGACTGCGCAGTAGCAGGTCCGCCGGAGCCGGAGTTGCGGGCGGCAGCGCCCGCAGCCGCGCAGCGCTGAGCGGCGTCGACCAGAACCCGGCGACGGATTCGGCCAATGGCTTGTCAGTCACGTCGACAACCGGCCGTGCGCCACTGCCACTGTGCCCACCACCACTGTGCCCACCACTGGGCCCGGTGTCACTGCGCCCGCTCCCGGGAGGACCACCAGGCCGCATGCCACTCAGCCGCCGTAGCGCCGCCAGCAAATCCGCGCGCCCTTTGCCACGCCACGCGAGCATCGCGAACGGGTCGTCGTCGAACGCCTCCGCCAGCACGTAACAGACCGCAGCCAGGTGCTTGCAAGGCACTTCCCAGTCCGGGCAGGTGCAGGTCATCTCCAGGTCTTTGATCGACTTCGGGAACAGCGGCGTGCCGCAGCCCGCGAAGACCTCCTCGATCTCGGCCGGCATCTCCCCCGCCAGCAGCCGCGCGCGGAACACAGCGCGCGCGGCAAGCGCCTCCTCGACCCGCCGCCACTGCCGCGTCGTCAGCGGATCGACGGTCAGCTTCACCCGGTACGGCTTGACCCGCGACCCTTGCACGGTGGCGGTCACGTGCCCGGTGCTGACGTCCAGCGTGAGGACCTGGCCGGACCTGGCGTAATTCCGCCCGCGGCTGAGCCTGCTCTGCAACCCGAACGACTCCAGCACGTCGATGAAACGCCGCGACCACCACTGCTCGCCGATCGAACCCCGTTTGCTGCGAGCCTTGATCCCGCCCTCCGCCTTGAGCGGCCGCGATGGCGGGTAGCGCTCGTCATCCCAACCGCTCATTGGGACACCGCTTCCGGCGAGAGTTCGATCACCCGGCGCAGGTCGGCAACCGAGAGCTCGGTCAGCCAGCTTTCGCCGGTGCCGACGATTGCCTGCGCCAGCGCCTTCTTATCCTCAATCATCTGGTCGATCCGCTCCTCGACCGTGCCGACACAGACGAACTTGCGGACCTGTACATCCCGGCGCTGCCCGATCCGGAACGCCCGGTCAGTAGCCTGGTCCTCGACAGCCGGGTTCCACCACCGGTCGACGTGGATGACGTGGTTGGCCGCGGTGAGGTTCAGCCCGGTGCCGCCCGCCTTGAGCGAGAGCAAGAAGACAGCCGGCCCAGTGCCTTCCTGGAAGTCACGGACGAACTCGTCCCGACGTTTCTTAGCCGTGCCGCCGTGCAGGAAATGCACCTCGCAGCCGAGCCGAGCGGCCAGGTAAGGCTGCAGCATCCCGCCGAACTCGGCGTACTGGGTGAAGCACAACGCCTTGTCGCCGGCCTCGGTGATCTCGTCGCAGATCTCCTCGAGCCGCGCCAGCTTGCCCGACCTTCCGGCTAGCCGGGAGCCGTCACCCAGCAAGTGCGCCGGGTGATTGCAGACCTGCTTGAGCTTGGCCATCGTGGCGAGTACGAGCCCGCGCCGCTCGATGCCCGGATCAGCGGCCTCGATCCGCTCCATCATGTCGTCAACGGTCGCCTGGTACAGCGATGCCTGCTCTGGCGTCAGGTTGCACCAGACCTTCATCTCCAGCTTGTCCGGCAGGTCAGCGATCACGCTCTTGTCGGTCTTCAGCCGGCGGAGGATAAACGGCCCGGTGATCCGCTTCAGTTGCTCGGTCGCCGCGGCGTCGCTATTGCGCTCGATCGGGATCGCGAACCGGCGCCGGAACTTCTCGGCAGGCCCGAGCAAGCCGGGGCTGGTGAACTCCATGATCGACCACAGCTCGGTCAGCCGGTTCTCCACTGGCGTACCGGTCAGCGCGATCCGGGCCGCGGCCGGGATCGTGCGGACCGCCTGCGCCTGCCGGGTCGACGCGTTCTTGATGTTCTGGGCTTCGTCGCACACCAGCCGCGCCCAGGGCACCTGCGCGAGCGCCGCACGGTCCCTGGTGGCAACGCCGTAGGTGGTGATGACCAGGTCCGCGGCAGCGACGGCGGCGGCAAGCTCGGGACCAGCAAGGCGATCGGCACCATGATGCACGTGCACGGCCAGCTCCGGGGTGAACCGGGCGGCCTCCCGCTGCCAGTTCCCCACCAGCGACATCGGGCAGATCAGCAACGTTGCCCCGGTAGCGGACCCGGCGTCCCGCTCGGCCTGCAGCAGCGCCAGCGTCTGCGGCGACTTGCCGAGACCCATGTCGTCGGCGAGAACCGCGCCAAGGCCGAGATTTCCCAGGAACGACAGCCAGGCCAGTCCGCGCTCCTGGTACGGCCGCAGTTCGCCGCGGAAAGACGCAGGCGTTCTCATCGGCTTGAGCCGACGGTCTGCCTGCCCGGACAGCAGGTCGCCGAGCCAGCCGTCGGCGTCTACCCCTACCAGCGGCAGTTCTCCGGCGCTCTCGCTGAGGCCCGCGAGCAGCGCATCGCCCGAGGCCATGACCCCGGAGCCGCCGCGTTCCAGGAACCGGAGCGCCGCGTGCAGGTGCCGCTCATCGAGCTCGACCCACTGGCCGCGGAGGCGCACCAGCGGCACCTTGAGCCGGGCCAGCTCGGCGAGCTCAGCCGGATCAAGTGTCTGGTCCCCGATCGCCAGCTCGTACCTGAAGTCGACAAGGTCGGACAGGCTGAACGCCGGGGCGGCTCCCGAGCCGGGCACGGCAGCTGTCCTGGACCTGGCGGTGAGTTTCAGGCCGAGCCGCGACCTGCGGACCCAGTCGGGCAGCAGCACGCCGAAGCCAGCGCCTGCTAGCAGCGGCCCGGTCTCCTTCAGGAACCGAAGCGCAGCCCTGGCGTCGAGCGTGACCGACGCTGGCGCCGCGCCCTGCAGTTCGCGGTCAAGCTCGGGAAATAGCCGCGATGCGCGGCCGAGCCCAGCGAGCAGGTCGTCCTCGGGGTAGCTAAGGCCGGCCGCTGCCCAGCCATCCGCGGTTTCGCCAGACCAGATTTCGGCCGCCGGCAGCAGCAAGCTCGGATCATCGGTGGACTGCAGCGCGAATTCGACCCGCCAGCGTGCGCCGGCGTCGCCGTCCGGCTGGTCGCTCCGGTCGCCCCGATCGCTCCGGTCGCCGCCGTCGGGCTCGCCGCTATCGCTTTGATCCGGGCGTTCGCCCCCGCTGACGGGCGGGTCCGGCTCGATCAGGCGGAAGCACGTCCGCACCGGACCGGGCGGTTCCTGGGCCGCGTCCTGCCAGGCCCACAGCGCGAAGGCGAGTTGCGCAGCCTTAGCCGCCTCGGCCTTCGTCACGCTGAGCCGACCGTCCGCACCGGTGAGCGCGGCCGCCCACCGGTCGGTCAGCGGCGCGGCAGGGCCTCCGGCAAGCAGCGCATACCCCGGCTGCGCGGCCAGCCGGCCGCGAACTGCGGCATCGGTCAGCAGGCCGAGTGCGTCTGCGACGACTGTCGCCGACGGCTCGCCGTCCCCGCTTGTCGCGCGGCACAGGGGCGGCAGGGCCAGGGTCAGTTCACGCGCGCGGAGCGCGTCGGCGCCGGCTAGTACCGGTCGCCACCTGGCAACGTAGCTGCCGTCCGCTGACTCATCCAGGCCCGGCAGCACACGTCCGCGGGACATCAGGTCACCCGCCAGCGAAGCCAGCGCGGCGATGAACTGGACGCTGCCAGCCAGCACGCCGCGCTCGGACCGAGCGCCAGGCTGCCCTATCGCCGTGAGCAGCGCGAGCGCCGCCGCCGGCTCGAAACTGACCGCCGGGACCTGCCATGGATGCAGCGAGACCCGACTCGGCCGGGTGCGCCTGCCTGTGGCTTGCCGGGTATCGGAGTTCCTGGCACCGTTGTCGTCGGCGGGGCCTGCTACGTCAGGCGGACTACCGGCAGCCGCGTCCGCGACACTCGCATCGGCGAGCGAGCAGTCGGGCGAGGCCAGCGGGCCCGAACTGGTGGCGGGCAACCAGAGGGCCAGTTCGGTCTCGGTGG
>DATMMA010000467.1:0-2056 GCA_035570295.1 Streptosporangiaceae bacterium | reverse complement strand
CCATGAAGCACGCTCGGGTCGTCTGCGAAGCTGTGGTCATGCCGTGGATTGACCTTGAGGGTGCCGTCAATGTGCGAGACCTGGGTGGCCTGCCGGCCGGAGACGGGCGCCAGACCCTCGGCGGCAGGCTGCTCGGGCCCCTCTGACCTAGGTCGTCGCCGCCCGTGTAGGCCACGCAGGTCAGCCACGTGACTCCGCGGTTACCCCAGGTGCGCCACCCGGCATGCTCAGACCGGCCCCAGCTGGGGGCAGTAGTGCTCGATGAGGATGCGGGTCAGCTGCTCGCCGCGTGTCGCGATCAGCTGCAGGCTCTCCGGTGGCATCCGGGCGGATCACGATGCTGGCGGCTCGGCCGTCCGTCCGCCACTGACTATGAGATTCCGCCACGCGACGTGAGACCCTATAACAGTAGGTCCTAGCCTAACCTGCCATGTCGACAAAACGGGAGTAGTGGCCCTGGAATGCCACCGTCACGGTGGCAGTCGGACCATTCCTGTGCTTGGCCACGATCAGGTCCGCCTCGCCGGCCCGCGGCGACTCCTTCTCGTACTGGTCCTCACGGTGCAGAAGAATTACGACGTCGCTATCCTGTTCGATGCTATTATGGGCTATCACGCCGTCGGCGACGAAATTGTGGGTGCCTTTCACGGTGGCGTCATAAACGGGCTGCGGGCCCAGCGGCTCGATGGTGACGATCCGGTCCCAGTAGATGTCGCTGCTCGCTGCCTCTCTGAGCACGTCGGAGTCCAGCGCCTCCGCGCAGCGCAGGAGCCGCTCGCGCGACGGGCATGATTTGTAGAGGGTGCTCCCGCAGTAATGCGTGCCGATGGCCGCCTGGAACTGGCGCTCGGTCAGGCCGACGCGGATGCGCTCGGCCTTGACTAGATCCCAGACCTGGAGCGGCAGCGTATCGGCGTTGGTGTTGGCCAGCCGGTCGTCGAGGTAGGCGGCAAGCTCAACGGCCAGCTTGCCGCGTGCGCCGTGCACGCCGATCGAGCGGCAGAAGGTCTGCAGGCTGGGGCCGTCGGCGACGATGACGTGATAACCGGGCCGGTATCCGGCCTTCGTCACCTGCCGGATGCGCGCGATGATCCCGAACCGGCCGAGCAGCAGCGCGACACCGTCGGCGAGATCCCGGCTGGATGAGGAGTAGTACACCTTCGGCGCGGTCCTGCTGCGCGGGACGGTCACGTTCCTGTCGGTCGCCCATAGGTGACGCAGAAAGACAGCGACTTCCTCGTTGCTCGCCGAGTACAGCGCTTCCGGGATCCGCTTCTCATACGAGCGCAGATCGTCGATGCCGAGCTCACGGAACCAGACGTGCAGCGGGTTCAGCCGACCGTGGGTGCAGTGGTACGGCGCGGGCAGGTAGGTGTGCCACCAGGTCTTCTGGGCCACGCGCCGGGGTGAGATGCCGAACTCCGCGGCCGCGGCGGCCTCCACGAAGGCCAGGTTCTCCTCGTCGTTGGACGTGTAGTGCAGGGGTTGGCTTCGCAGGACGCAGCCATCGCCGATGAGATGGGCCAGCAGGCCCAGCCGGTGCTCCGACCAGCCGAGGCCGACCGCGACGGGCTCCGGGTTGCGGCGCGGGATACCCAGACGGCCGCCGACGGCCAGGTCCTCGAGGGGCAGCCAGCCGCCGAGGGTGAGGAAGCGATGATTACCCGACGCCTTGACCTCGCGGCCGGAGGCCAGCCGCAGCCGGTAGACCTCCTTCGTGCCGGAGGCGAAGACGTTGGTGATCGGCGCGGGAGCCAGCCGGCGCTGCTCGTCGACCGACCAGACCAGGATCCCGTCCCAGCCGTCGCGGATCAGTTCGGCGAAGGAAACCGGGGCGCCCGTGTCGGCCCGCATGAGCGTTGTGTCCGCGGTCAGGCAGCCGGACTCGCGTAGGTCCGAGAGCATGGGCCTTTTATCGGTGCGCTGTTCGGAGCCGCGGTTGAGCTGGGAGAGGGCGACGACGGGGAGCTCGAGCTCCTTGGCCAGCAGCTTGAGAGACCGGGACAGCTCGGAGACCTCCTGCTGCCGGTTCTCGACCCGTTTGGGCGAGGACATC
>DATMMA010000466.1:0-2082 GCA_035570295.1 Streptosporangiaceae bacterium | reverse complement strand
GCTGTACCCGCAGGACAGGCTCAGGCTGGAGACCGATCCCGGCAACATGACCACCCGGATCATCGACCTGATCTGCCCCATTGGCAAGGGCCAGCGCGGCCTGATCGTGTCGCCGCCCAAGGCGGGCAAGACGATGATCCTGCAGGCCATCGCCAACGCGATCACCAAGAACAACCCCGAGTGCCACCTCATGGTTGTGCTTGTCGACGAGCGGCCTGAGGAAGTCACCGACATGCAGCGAACGGTCAAGGGCGAGGTCATCCACTCGACCTTCGACCGCCCGGCCGAGGACCACACGACGGTCGCGGAACTCGCGATCGAGCGAGCCAAGCGGCTCGTCGAGATGGGCCACGACGTGGTCGTCCTGCTCGACTCGATCACCCGGCTCGGCCGGGCCTACAACCTCGCGGCTCCGGCCAGCGGCCGGATCATGTCCGGCGGTGTCGATTCCACCGCGCTCTACCCGCCGAAGCGGTTCTTCGGCGCGGCGCGCAACATCGAGCATGGCGGCTCGCTGACGATCCTGGCGACGGCGCTGATCGAAACCGGTTCCCGTGCTGACGAGGTGATCTTCGAAGAGTTCAAGGGCACCGGCAACATGGAGCTGCGGTTGCGCCGCGAGCTGGCCGACAAGCGGATCTTCCCGGCGGTGGACGTAGACGCGTCCAGCACCCGCAAGGAGGAGCTGCTGATGTCGCCGGAGGAGCTCAAGATCGTGTGGCAGCTTCGCCGCGTCTTGCACGCCCTGGAGCCGCAGCAGGCGCTTGAGGTGCTGATGGAGCGGATGAAGGGCACCAAGAGCAACGCTGAGTTCCTGCTCCACGTGCAGAAGACCACGACAGGCTCCTAACTTAACTGCGCCGCCGGAGCAAGCCAGCCTGCGATAGGCCGCGGGAATGCGCAGATGCCCAGGTACGTTGCAGCGTCTGGCACACTGGTAGGCCAGCCGATGCTGGCAGGAGTTACAGATGCGGTTCCGGTTCACGCCGTAATGCGGAGCGCTGGCCAGTCGGCGAGCGCAGCAGGCGACCCGGCGGCCGCGGGAACCAGGAGTAGCGATGAAGTCCGGAATTCACCCGGAGTATGTGGACACCACTGTGATCTGCAGCTGCGGTAGCACTTTCACGACGCGCAGCACCGCCAAGGACGGCGTTATCCACGCTGACGTGTGCTCGAGCTGCCACCCGTTCTACACGGGCAAGCAGAAGATCCTCGACACCGGCGGCCGCGTCGCCCGGTTCGAGCGGCGGTTCGGCAAGAAGGTTGCTGGCAGCAAGTAGCTAGGCCAACGACGTTCCCTTCCCGCTGGCCGGGGAGGGAACGTTCGGCATGTTCAGGCAACGTCAGCGCACATGAGGGAGGTAAGCGATGTTCGAGCGGCTTGCCGATCTCGCTGCTGAGCACGCGCAGCTTGAGCGCGATCTGGCCGCTCCGGGCTTGCACAATGACCCGGACCGGGCTCGGACGCTGAGTCGTCGTTACGGCGAGCTCACGCCTGTCGTTCAGGCTTATTCAGACTGGCTGCAGGTCTCGGCAGACGAGGCGACCGCGCGCGAGCTCGCGCCGGAAGATGCCTCGTTCGCTGCCGAGGCACAGCAGCTTGCGGCTCGGCGGGCACAACTTGAGCAGCGGCTGAACGAACTGCTGGTGCCGCGTGACCCTAATGACGACAAGGACGTCATCCTCGAGGTCAAGGCCGGTGAGGGCGGCGAGGAGTCGGCGCTGTTCGCCGGCGATCTGCTGCGGATGTACCTGCGGTTCGCTGAGCGGCGCGGCTGGAAGACCGAGCTTCTCGACTCGACCATGACCGGTCTGGGCGGCTACAAGGACGCAACCGTAGCGGTGAAGGCCCGTGGCGACGAAGGCGCCTGGGCGCAGCTGAAGTACGAAGGCGGAGTCCACCGGGTACAGCGCGTCCCGGCCACCGAGTCCCAGGGGCGGATCCACACCTCGGCTGCCGGTGTGCTGGTCATGCCGGAGGCCGAGGCGGTCGACGTCACGATCGACCCGGCCGACCTGAAGATCGACGTATTCCGCTCGTCGGGCCCGGGTGGTCAGAGCGTGAACACCACCGACTCGGCG
>DATMMA010000465.1:0-3208 GCA_035570295.1 Streptosporangiaceae bacterium | reverse complement strand
CGATAAGGGCTTTGGTTTCATCGCCCCCGATGACGGGACGGCGGACGTGTTCGTCCACTTCTCCGCGATCGCGAGCTCCGGCTACAGGTCGCTGGATGAGAACCAGAAGGTCGAATTCGAAACGACCCAGGGGCAAAAGGGGCCGCAGGCGGAGAACGTCCGTCCTGTCTGACGTCTAACGCCCTGCGTCGTCCCGCGACGCAGGGCGTTAGAGCAACCGGTTGATCCGCCCCATGAGGGGCGTGCGTAAATTCGGCAGAGCCGGATGGCCGTAACGTCGGCGCGTGGGCTTCAACCGCTCGCACGGGGCCGGTCAGCGCCTGTAGCGCAGGGTAGCGCCCCGCCGCTAACGACTATCGCGCGCAGAACTCCACGTGCTGAGTGGCTGCGCGCTCTTCGTCGCCGCCAGCGAGCAGATTGCGATGACCTTCAACAACCGGTTACGCCGGGGCTCGCATAGCCGCCGACGCGTATGACCGAGTAATGGGGCAGCGACGTGCGTAGTGGCGGGCAGTGCTGTGATGTGTAGTGCCGAGCCGACAGCCAGCCGCAGGCGGCGAGTTTGCCGGTCTCGTCATACCGTCGGCTTGACCTAGCAGGCCGGCAGCGCCGGAACCCAGGCCAGCCAGCTGGACCGGGCCTGCGGACACCGTCACTACTACCGTCACTGCCGGGTGACGCGATGGGGCCTGCCGCTTGTCCGACAGGTGCGTGATGACGACGACCGCCATCACGATCAGGACCGCGACTAATGCCAGGCGCCGCGGCCACGGACTGGGCTTACGATCGGAGCCCACGATGAAAAGGTCGTCCATGCCACCCCTCCGGAACTACCAGCCGCGGGCGCGCCATTCTGGTACGTGCGGCCGCTCCGTGCCGATTGTGGTGTCGCTGCCGTGACCGGGATAGACCCACGTGCCGTCGGGCAGCGTCGCGAAGACGCGCTCTTCCAGGTCGGTGATGAGGCTGCCGAAACGCGCCGGGTCACGCTCGGTGTTACCCGGACCGCCAGGGAATAGCGAGTCGCCCGTGAAGAGGTGCGGCTCGTCGGCAATCTCGCCGTTGCCGTCGTAGCACAGCGAGATACTGCCGGGAGTGTGGCCGCGCAGATGGATGACCGACAGCCTGGCGTTGCCGACATCGATCGTGTCGCCATGCTGCACCAGCCGGGTGACCGGGATCGGCAGGCCAGGCGCGTCATCAGGATGGGCTACCGTAGCGGCCCCGGTGGCCTGCTGGATCTCGCGCAGCGCGGCGTGATGATCCCAGTGCTGGTGCGTCGTGATGATCGTGGCCAGCGGGCGGTCGCCGATCAGGCCAAGCAGCGTGCTGGCCTCATTGGCCGCGTCGATGAGGGCCAGCTCGCCCGTCTGTGTGCAGCGCACCAGATAGGCGTTGTTGTTCATTGGCCCTACCGCCACTTTGGTGATCGTCAGGCCGGGCAGTTCCCTGGTGTCGGCGGCGCCGCCAACGACGACGTTCCCGGTATAGCTCATGCTCTCCTCATCTCGTCGCTCTGCAGATAACTACCACGACGGCAGCGCCGGAAGTGGTCCGGCCGGCTCGGCCACCAGCCCGTCACCCGCGCTGCGGCCGGTGAGCCAGGCAAGCAGCATACGGACCGGACCGGTCACCGTCGTGGCTTGCTGATCGCAGGGCGGTCCGATGCGGACCGCTACCGCGGCGTCGGAACTTTGCAGCGTGGCGGCGGGGGAGTGCGGGCCCGCGAAGCCGGGGGCTACTTGCTCGAGGCAGTAGGTCGCGAACCCCTCCGGCCAGTCTGCGGGGCTGTAGCCCACCCGGAGGTCGACGTGGTGTATCTCCACCTCGGTCAGCCGCCGCCACAGTGTGTACCAGCCGGCGTGCTCGTTTCCCTGGGCGCCGTGCACCTTCGCCGCCCAGGCCGCGCCCGGCAGGCGTGCCGCCTCTGCGTCGAGTGCCGCAGCCGATGCGTCGAGATCAGCGAGCAGTTCGGCGGCAGAGCGGCCGGCGCCACGCTCGATACCCTGTGACCGCTCGTCGGCACTGCTGTACTGGGGCTTCGGCACGCCGGTCCGTGCCCAGACGAGCAAGTTCCGCAAGCTGTCGGCGTTCCGGGCGATGTGGGTCAGCAGGTGCCCGCGGCTCCAGCCAGGCAGCAGCGAGGGCTCGCGGGCTTGCTGATCACTCACTCGCTCAGCGGACGCGCGGAGCAGGCTGGTTGCGGTAACGACTCTGGCCCGCAGGCGCGCGGCGGTGCCGGCCGGGTCACCGGGCTCGATCCGCTCGTCAAGCCGGGATGCCTCGCCAGGATCGCTCAGCTTACTGGGCGTAACCGGATTACCGGGATGAACCGGCTTTTCCGGCGTAAGGCTGTCTGGCATGATTGGGTTCCTTTCGCGTCCGCCGGACCAGGGTAGCCCTGGCCCTGGCTGCGGCGGGACGGGAATCCGCCCTGGCCGCTTGGTGTTGTACTCAAGCTGCCCGGGCGGATAGCGAGGCGGTCATAGCTAAGCCCTCAGTTTTGTCACACCCCCCGGATAGCATGACTTGGCGGTGTAGCGCCTCTCTAGCTGACCGTCCACACCGGGAGGACTGGCACAAAGTGGCTGATCGGCTTGTCGTCCGCGGTGCGCGCGAGCACAACCTGAAGGATGTCTCGCTCGATCTGCCGCGTGACGCCATGATCGTGTTCACCGGACTCTCCGGGTCCGGGAAGTCAAGCCTGGCCTTCGACACGATCTTCGCCGAGGGCCAGCGCAGGTACGTGGAGTCGCTGTCGGCTTACGCCCGGCAGTTTCTTGGCCAGATGGACAAGCCGGACGTGGACTTCATCGACGGCCTGTCACCCGCGGTGTCGATCGACCAGAAGGCTGCCGGGCGCAATCCCCGGTCGACGGTCGGCACCATCACCGAGGTCTACGACTACTTGCGCCTGCTGTTTGCCCGCGTAGGCAAGCCGCACTGTCCGGTCTGCGGGCGGCCGATAGCCAGGCAGACCCCGCAGCAGATCGTGGACCGGGTCCTCGAGCTGGAGGAGGGCACCAGGTTCCAGGTGCTCGCGCCGGTGGTGCGCGGCCGCAAGGGCGAGTACGGCGAGCTGCTGCGCGAGCTGCAGACCAAGGGCTACTCCCGGGCGCGGGTGGACGGCACGGTCGTCCGCCTCGACGAGGCGACGAGCAGCGTGCTGCCCACGCTGAAGAAGTACGAGAAGCACGACATCGAGGTG
>DATMMA010000464.1:0-3922 GCA_035570295.1 Streptosporangiaceae bacterium | reverse complement strand
GCTGCTGCCCGAGGATCTCGGTGAGCGGGCCATGCTCGGCGATGCCGGAGCGAATGGGCTCGGCGCGATGCTCGGCACGGCCGCGGCGACTTCGCTGCCGCGCCCCGCGCGGCTGGCCGCGCTCGGCGTTATCACCGGGCTGACCGCCGCCAGCGAAGTAGTGAGTTTCACCAGGGTTATTGAGCGGACCGGGCCGCTGCGCTGGCTGGACATGCTCGGCCGGCGCGGAGGCGCGGCCGCGCAGTCCCCGGCCCCGGCTCAGCAGGCACCAGATTCGCATGCTGGTAGCGACGGCGCCCTGGCAGGCAGCTTCGCCGACGCCGGTAACTCCGACGCCGGTAACCGTGACGGGAGTAACCACGACGCCGGTCACAGCAACTCCGCTCCGACCGTTGGCAAGCACCGTGCCGGGACGCTGCCGTCGGCCGAGGCTCGGTGACCGGCCCGGCCGCCCCGGTCACGCAGGACGGCCAGTATCCGGACGCCAGGCGGCCCGCCGCAACTGGTATCGGGATCGGCCGGGCGGCCGTGCTGATTGGCGCGCTTACTGTGCTCGCCCGGCTACTAGGTCTGGTGCGCACGCTGGTATTCGCCAAGACGGTCGGCGCCACATGCCTGGGCACCGCCTACATCACGGCAAACACGCTGCCGAACATCGTCTACGACATCGTCCTCGGCGGCGCGCTGACCAGCATCATGGTGCCGGTGCTTGCCAGGCCTGCAGCGCTGTCGCAGACGGATCCAGCGGCCACTGCGCAGGTGCGGCAGACTTCGTCGGCGCTGCTTACCTGGACCACGCTGATCCTGGTCCCAGTCAGCGTGGCCATCGCGCTGGCGGCAGGCCCGTTGGCGAGACTGCTCAACCCGGAGAACCCGACTCAGCACTGCCTGCGGACCTCGCTGATCACCGTCACCCGGCCCATGCTGACGGTATTCGCGCCGCAGATCCTGTTGTACGGTCTCGCCGTCGTGCTGTACGGCATCCTGCAAGCCCATCGCAGGTTCGCTCCGCCTGCCCTGGCCCCGGTGATTTCCAGCCTCATCGTGATCGGCGCCTACGTCGCCTTCGTCCCGCTCGGCCACGCGCACGTTAACCGGCTGCCCGGATTGCCGCTGAGCGCCGAACTGATGCTGTCGGTCGGCACTACCGCCGGAGTGGCGGCACTGGCCCTGACCGCCATTGTCCCGGCCTGGCGGCTGCGCTTGCGGGTTCGCCCGACGCTGCGGTTCCCGCCCGGAGTCGCGGGCCGGGTCGGCCGCCTGGCGGTGTTCGGGATCGTCGCGCTAGTGGCGCAGGACGTCTCGCAGCTCGCCGTGGTCCTGCTGGCAAACGGGCACGGCACCAGCGCGGCCATCGTGCTCTACCAGTACGGCTGGCAAGTGTTCTCGACTGCTTACGCGGTGCTCGCGATTTCCATTGCGGTCAGTGCCTTCCCTGCCCTGTCAGTACGAGAAGGCGCCGAGTTCGACCAGACTGCCGCCGGGTCGCTGCGGGCGGTGTTGCTGATGTCGTTCCTCGGCACCGCGATCGTGCTCGCAGTCGCGACCCCGGCAGCGCACTTCCTGGCTCGCAGCGATACGCAGGCGGACCAGCTTGCGGCCGCCTTCGCGCTGTTCGCACCGGGCCTGGCCGGGTACGGGCTCGTCGCCTGCTTGTCCCGAGTGCTGCTAGCAGACCAGCGAACCAGGGTCGCGGCCACCTGCGTGGGGGGCGGCTGGCTCACTGTGATGGCGGCTGACGTGGTGCTCGTCACCCTGGCACCGGCCAGGTGGGCCGTTGGCATGCTCGCGCTGGGCAACACCATAGGGCTGACGGCTGGCGGCATTGCCTTGCTGCTGGCCGTGCGCCGGGCGCGTGGCGCGCCAGCACTGGCCGGGACCGGCCGGGCTGCGCTGTCCGGACTGGCTGCGGCGGCGGCGGGCGCAGCAGCGGGGGCTGGCACGGCGATGGCGCTGCCATCGGCCGGTCCGGCTGCCGATGCGCTGGGTGCGCTGATCGCGACCGCGTGCGCAATAGCGGTGTTCGCGACCGTGGCGTTCCTGCTGGACGGCGGTGCACTCCGCGCGGCTGTGAGCCGGATACGTGCCGGGGAGCTCCGGTGACGGCGGCGGCTCCGCTGGCGTCAGGAGGGAGGCTGGCGGTTCCGCGATGATGAACGGAGAGCTCGCGCCACTGCGGGTCGCGTTCGTGGCGGGACTGGCGACCGGCGGCAGCGCCAGTCACGTTGCCGCCCTCGCAGCCGGCTGCCGCGCTGCTGGGCTGGCCGTCAGCGTTCTCGCGCCAGCTCCGACGCTGACGTTGCTGGGCGCAGGCGCGGGGATCGAGACGTTCGCTCTGAGCATCAGTGAGCGGCCGCGCCCAGCCAGCGACATGTTGGCCGTTTCCCGGCTTCGGACTCGGCTTGCATCCTGGCGTCCTGACGTTGTCCACGCCCACGGCATGCGGGCCGGCGCATTTGCCGGCTTGGCGATCAGCGGTCTGGCGATGACCGGGGCGGCCAGCAGAGGGCCAGCTCGCACCGGGCTGTCAAGCCGCGGACTTCGCAACCCCGCGCGAGGCCGCCGCCGGCCTGCGCTCGCAGTTACCGTGCACAACGCGCCCCCAGCAGGCCGTCGGAGCCGCCTGGTTTACGGGGTACTAGAGCGCATCTGCGTGCGGCGGGCAGACCTCGTGCTGTGCGCTTCGGCGGATCTGGCAGCCCGGATGCGCGACCTCGGGGCGGCTGACGTGCAGCAGTTCGACGTGCCTGCCCCGGTCGGTAGGCAGCCGTCGGCCGCCGAAGTAGCCAAGGTGCGTGACGACGTCGCCGCAGGCGGCCGGCCGGTCGTGCTTGCAGTCGGGCGGCTTGCTCCGCAGAAGGGCCTTGATGTGCTGATCGAGGCTGCCGGACGCTGGCGGCATCGCGATCCGCAGCCGCGCACGGTCATTGCCGGGGACGGGCCGCTTGCCGCTGCTCTTCGCGCCCAGGCCAGCCGGGCACAGGCGGACGTTGTACTGCTCGGCCCGCGTCAGGACGTGCCCGCCCTGCTCGAGATTGCCGATGTCGTCGTGGTGCCGAGCCGGTGGGAAGCGCGTGCGCTGATCCTGCAAGAGGCCATGCGGTCAGGCAAGCCGATCGTCGCCACCAAGGTCGGCGGCACGCCGGATCTCGTCGGTGCCAATGCAGAAGACAGCACTAGCCAGCAAGACAGTGCTAGCCAGCAAGACAGTGCGGTGCTTATTCCGCCGGGGGATCCAGCCGCCCTCGCAGCCGCCGTTACGGCAGTACTTGACGATCCCCGCCTGGCCGCCAGGCTTCGCCTGGCGGCTAGGACCCGAAGCGCCACGTTCCCCACCGGCAGTGATGCCATTAAGGCGGCAATATCAACGTACGCGCGGCTCGCGGCCAGCCGTTCGTGACGGCCGCGCAGCGGGCCATTGGAATGGTGCGGCTCAGTCGAGCTCGCTGCTGATTTTGTCACGAAGTTGCCTGCGGGAGTCGATGCCGAGTTTACGGAAGACCTTCTTCAGGTGGTACTCGACGGTGTGCGTCGTGATGAACAGCCGGTCGGCGATTTCCTGGTTCGCATAGCCCGCGGCGGCCATGGATGCGACCTGGGATTCGCGCGCGGTCAGCGGCGAGTTCGGGGTCGGTAGCGCGTCTGGGCTCCCGCCAGCGGCTCTGAGTTCGGCGAGGGCGCGGCGGGCGAACGGCGTGGCGCCCATTGCGGCGAAAAGGCTGAGCGCGGTCCGCAAATGATCCCGGGAATCGGTCGGGCGTTGATGCCGGCGCAGCCATTCGCCGTACAGCAGGTGTGCACGTGCCAGGTCGGCTGTCGCGGTGGTGCGACCGAGAGTGTCGATGGCCTCCTGATAGAGCTCGCCGGCCTGATCGGCCGGGGCCATCAGCGCCGTGGACCGGGCGAGCAGACCGAGGGCCCA
>DATMMA010000463.1:0-19810 GCA_035570295.1 Streptosporangiaceae bacterium | reverse complement strand
GAGATCGACGGCATTGACGAGGCAGCGGGCGTTCCCGGCGCCTATGTTCTTCATGCTGGTACAGCGCGGGACAGCTCGGGGCGGCTGGTCGCGAGCGGCGGCCGGGTACTTAATGTCGTGGCGGCTGGCGCGGACCAGGCTGCGGCCCGGGCGAGCGCCTACCAGGCGGCGGCCCGGATCCGGATGCGCGGCAGCTGGTATCGCAGGGATATCGCGGCCGGACCGGCATCCGGCACCCGCGCCGGGAGATGACCGCGAGTCCGGCGCAGGCGCCGGATCTCGCCGAGCCCGGCGCGGGCGGCGGCGAGCCGGCCGCAGGCGATGCGGCAGGATAGGGGGGTGATCGAGCGTTACACGCTGCCCGAGATGGGCTACGTCTGGAGCGAGGCCCACAAGTACGAGCTGTGGTGCCAGGTCGAGACGCTCGTGCTGGCAGCGCACGCGCGGGCCGGGACTGTGCCGGAAGAAGCGGTTGCCCCGGTAGCCGGCGCCCCGCCGCCAGCGCCTGAGGCGGTTGCCGCGCTAGAGGCCGTGACCGGCCACGACGTGATCGCGTTCTTGTCCGCCTGGGCTAACAACACAACGCCGCGTCAGGCGGCTGCGTACGTGCATTACGGCATGACCTCATCGGACCTGCTCGACACCGCGCTGGCCATCCAGCTCGCGGAGTCCACTGACCTGCTGACCGCCCGGTGCGAGAAGCTGCTGCACGTGCTTCGTGAGCACGCACTCGCCCACCGGACCACGCTGCGAGTGGGCCGGACGCACGGCATTCACGCCGAGCCGGACGTCTGGGGGCACCGGGTTGCGGATTTCGCCTTCGCCATTCACCGGTGCCGGGACCGGCTGCTGAGGGCCCGCCAGTCGGTCGCCGTCGGCAAGCTATCGGGGCCGGTTGGCACCTACTCCAATTTCGATCCGGCGATTGAGGCCGAGGTACTCGGGGAGCTGGGCCTGCGCCCGGCGGACGTGGCCACCCAGGTGGTGCTGCGGGACGGCATCGCGGAGTGGGTGAGCGTGCTGGCCCTCATTGCCTCGGTCTGCGACGCGATCGCGATCGAGATCCGGCACGGTCAGCGGACCGAGGTGGCCGAGCTGGCCGAGCCGTTCGGCGCGGGCCAGAAGGGCTCTTCAGCGATGCCGCACAAGCGGAATCCGGTCAAGGCAGAGCGCGTCAGCGGGCTGGCGCGGATTGTCAGGGCACAGGTCGTTCCGGTAATGGAGGGCATCTCGCTGTGGCACGAACGTGATATATCCCACTCCTCGACCGAGCGGGTCGCCCTGCCGGACGCCGCGATCGCGACGGACTACCTGCTCGAGCAGACCACGCTGGTGATGGAGGGCCTAGTTGTTGACGCGGCCCGCATGCTGGCAAATCTCGAGTCAAGCCATGGCCTCATTTACACTTCTGCAGTGCTGCTGGATCTAGTGGCCGCGGGATTGTCACGCGAGGACGCCTACTCCCTCGTGCAGGCTGCGGCGATGGAAACCTGGCAGTCCGGTGTCCCGTTCAGGGAAACGCTGCGTAAGCACGCGGCGGCGCGCAGCCAGGAACTCGACGAGGTGCGCCTGGACGAGGTGTCGAGCCCCGAGCACTACGTACGCAGGCTCGGCGGTGTCTTCGACCGGCTGGAACGGCTGGTGTGACCGCGGACAACCAGGCTGGCAGCCCGGCGCCCGGCCTGCGGCACATCTACTCGGGAAAGGTAAGGGAGCTCTACCAGACCGACGACGGCGTGCTGCTGCTGGTCGCTACCGACCGGATCTCCGCGTTTGATTATGTGCTGGCTACCCCCATCCCTGACAAAGGCAAAATCCTGACCCGGCTTTCTGCCTGGTGGTTCGAGCGGCTGGCCGATATCGTCCCCAACCATCTGGTTACTGCGTCAATCCCGGCCGAATTCGCCGAGCGCACATTGGCTTGCATGCCGCTGGAGATGGTGCAGGTAGAGTGCGTGGCGCGCGGCTATCTGACCGGTACCGGGCTGGCCGATTACCGCCAGGGCGGGGTCGTCGCCGGCACCCGGTTGCCACCGGGGCTGACTGACGGATCGCGGCTTTCCGAGCCGATCTTCGACCCGGACAGCAAAGCCCCGCAGGGCCAGCATGACGAGAACCTGACCAGGAGCGAACTGGACCGGCTCGTTGGCCCGGACGTAGCTGCTGAGCTGGAGCGGATCACGCTAGCGGTGTATCAGCGCGGCGCCAGCCTGGCAGCGGAGCGCGGCATCATCGTGGCGGACACGAAGATCGAACTCGGCGTCGACCAGGCCGGTACCCTGCGCCTGGCCGACGAAGTGCTGACGCCGGACTCGTCGAGGTTCTGGCCGGCCGAGTCCTGGCAGCCTGGCCGCAGTCAGGTTTCGTTTGACAAACAGTTCGTCCGGGATTGGCTCACGTCCCCTGCCTCAGGATGGGACAGGCACGGGCAGGAGCCGCCGCCGCCATTGCCCGACGACATCGTCGAGCGAACTAGGCAGATGTATGTGGCGGCGTTTGAGCGCATCACCGGCATGCGCTGGAGCTGACAGCAATATCCCCTGGTCATTGCGTTACGAAGTCACTCAGATACGTTACGTAACACTGCCATCATGGTCTGGAGGGCTCGGTAGTGGTGGAATACTTATCGTCACGACAAGCGGGCGGCCTTGGTCAAGGTTGGCCGTAGTCTGCATGGGCAGAGGTGCCAGGCATAGCTACGGCTATCGGCGGAATGCGGCTAACTGACGGGAGTTCCATCACGATGACGAGCGGTCCCGAGACCCGCTATATCGTCCGAGGCGGCAACCCGCTGCAAGGCACTGTCTTCGTCCAAGGCGCCAAGAACGCCGCGCTGAAGATGATCGCCGCGTCGCTGCTGGCTGAGAAAGGCCGCACGGTGCTCCGGAACGTCCCGGCGATCGAGGACGTCCGGCGGGCTGTCGAACTGGCCCAGGCCGTGGGTGCCGTGGTGAAGTTCCACGAGGCCGAGCGGACGCTCGTTGTCGATGCCTCCGAGCTGACCAGCTCGGTGCTGCCAGCCGATATCGCAAGCCGGTTCCGCGCCTCGGTGCTGTTCGTGCCGCCCTTGCTGCACCGGCTCGGCGAAGCCACGATCGAGGGCGAGGTCGGCGGCTGCAACCTCGGCAGGCGCAGCCTTGACTTCCACTACCGGGGATTCGCCCGGCTCGGGGCGATCGTGGACGAGGAAGAGACCGCGATCCGCATCAAAGCCGACCGGCTCCGCGGCGCGCACCTGTACCTGGACACGCCGTCACACACCGGCACGGAGAACCTGATCATGGCGGCGGTGATGGCGCCCGGCACCACGATCATCGACAACACCGCGCTCGAGCCCGAGGTGCTTGACGTCATCGCGTTCCTGACCAAGATGGGCGCGCGCATCACCGGCGGCGGCACCGGCTTCATCACCGTCGAGGGCGTCGACGAGCTGACGGCGGTAGAGCACACGGTCATGGCCGACCGGATCGATGCTGGCGTGTTCGCGATGGCCGCGGCCATCACCGGCGGAGAGGTCAGCCTGGTCGGCGCGTCGCTTGAGCACTTCGGCGTCGCGCGCTGGAAGCTCGAGCAGATGGGCGTGGAGTTCGCCACTCACGGCGCGATCGTGCAGGTCCGGCGAGACCGCCAGTTGCGGCCGATCAACGTCATCACCGACACTTATCCCGGCTTCGCCACCGACCTGCAGTCGCCGATCATGGCGCTTGGCTGCCTGGCGGACGGTACCAGCTACATCCGGGAGACCATCTTCGACGGCCGCTACATGCTGGCCGAAGAACTCAACAAGATGGGCGCCAAGGTCGAGATGGCCGGGAACGCCGTCCTGGTGCACGGGCCCACGCCACTGCACGGCTGCGAGGTCATCGCGCACGATCTCCGGTCCGGTGTGGCACTGATCCTGGCCGGGCTTGCCGCCGACGGCGAGACTGTCGTGGCACCTGGCTACCCGATCGATCGTGGCCACGCCTCGGTCGCCGCCAGGCTGGCAACGCTGGGCGCGGACGTCAGTTACGAGGTGGCCGGCTAGCGCCGAGCGTCTTGCCCGCTGGCCGCCCTCATCCGCTGGCGGCATTCGTCCCTCTGCCGCACCCGGTTGCAGGCCGCACCCGGTTGCTGGCCGAACTGGTCGCCTGCTGGCCGTGCTCCGTCGCCTGCCGGTTAGCCGCTGCCCGCAGCTCTCCAGCCATCGCGCTTATTTCCCTTCTTCCCGCCAGCGCAACCGTGAGTTAGTAATTAGGTAGCAAGTTATTTCGGTGGCGGGACGGGGTTGCCACAGTGGCTGGAGGCGTTGGCCGGGGCGCGGCGCGCGGGGGCCTGCCGGCACACAAGGACGTGACGGTCGGGCTAGTCGGGCCGCACGCATTGCTGGAGCGGATTGTCCTTGCCGCTGGCCTGCCCGGTCACTCCGGTCGCGAGGGCGGCAACCTTCGCATGACGGCTGACGACACCGACGACGACAGCATGCGCTGCCGCCTGCTGACATCCGCCTACGCCGACGAACTCCAGGCGCCAGACAAGGCCCGCAGGCTCGGCGCCGCCGACGCTTGCTTGTTCGCCAGTCAGGCCCCGCTCGAATACGCGCGCAGGGCAGGCGTCCTGCACTGCCCGGCGACCTGCGTCCACCTTGCCGACGGACCGCTGCTGGCGGCGCTGGTGCGCGCGGACCAGGCGGGCTACGACCCGGCCCGCGCGAGTTTCGACACTTTCAGCCGGCTAGAGGTGATGCACTCTCTGGCGGAACTAGGCGTCCCCGCCCGCCGGCTGCATGTCCGCGAGGAGATCGCATCGCCAGCGGCGATGGCCTCGTACCACGCCCGGCTCTGGCAGCTCGGGCAGACGTCGGCAGCGATCACCTGCCTTGACGAGGTAGCACGGCGGCTCGCGGCAAGCCAGGTGCCCGCAATCGCCGTGCAGCCGTCCGATCACGCGATCGCCTCAGCACTGCGGACGGCGATCCTGCTGGCTGAGCGGCATGCGCTGACCGCGGCACAGCTCGCAGTCGCGCTGGTTGAAGTGCCGGAATTGCGCGACCGGCCCGGCCGGCGCGCACCGCGCCAGGCGCGCGAGGAGCTCCGGCTCGCTGTGCACGGCTTCCTCGTGCACGAGGCTCAGCAAATGGACGCGACCGTCAGCCGGGTAAGCGACCACGGGTTTCTGATGATTGCCACCGGCGGCTCGCTGGCAGCCGCCACTGGCGGAGGCGGCGAGTTGCAGTTCAAGGCGACGGCGGCGCGGACGCTAGGCGTTGGCCTCGACATCGGCATCGGCACCGGACGCACAGAGCGCGAGGCTGAGGAAGTCGCGCGCAAGCAGCTGGCACCAGGGCCGCCAGCGGGCGCGACCCGCCAGCTACGCCTGCAGGCGGGACGGCTGGAAGCGGCCGCGGCCGAACCAGCGGGCGCAACCACCGCAGAGCCGCGCATCCCGTCGGCCCGGCAAGCAGACGCCACCGGCAGGGGTTCGTCCGGGGCACTCTCGTCCGGGCCAGTATCCGGCGCCGCCGGTCCCGGCAGCCCAAGTCCCGGCAGCCCAAGTCCCGGCAGCCCAGGTCACGGCAGCCCTAGTCAGGGCGGGCCAAGGCCAGGCGGCCCAGGCGAAAGCGGAGCGGGTCAAAGCGGAGCGGGTCAAAGCGGGCCGGTGCCAGCAGCGGCCCGTGCTCGGCGAGCCGTTGGCAGGCCGCCTGCTGCGCGCGCTGGCCCGCCGCCAGACAGCCTCAGCCGGCTACGCAGCCTGGAGACGCTCACCAGGCTGGCCCGGAAGCTTGCCGCTGATGCCGCGCCAGTCGTCGACGCTGAACTTACCGGCCAGCTGCTGTCCGTTACCCAACGGACGGCGCGCCGGCAGCTGCGCGCCATGGCTGACCAGGGACTTGCCCTGCCGCTGCCGCCACGACGCAACCGCCACCCCGGCAGACCTCGGCAGGCCTACCGGCTGGTTGTCGAGGAACTAGGCCAGGAGGCAGCGCGCTAACAGGCCGAGGCCCCTGGCTAGCATCGCCCAGATTCCGCTGCCCGCAGTTCAGTCGGATGCGCAATATTCGCCAACCGGCCTGTTCCCGGCAGATGATCACGAGACATGAGGCCCAACCGTCCGCGGCCAGGGACTTTTCACCCAGTTCAGCGCTCCCGAGCGCCCTTATGACCCAATTGCCCAATTCTTGAGTCACGGCTTGGGTGAAAAGTCGAATCCGAAGCGGGCAAATTCGGCAAATCGATCCTGAGTCTCGTCAGCCGGACCAGCTGCTGATCACGTCCCGGCTGAACCGCGCCATCTCCTCCCGCTGCGGCGAGAACTGCAGCAGCATCAGGCCGACGCCAGCCTGCTCGTAGGCGCGCAGCCGCTGCTCGATCTGGTCTGGTGTCCCGATCAGCCCGCTACGCAGGCCGCGGTTGGAGACGCTGTACTCCTCGAGCGAGACCCGCGACTCCAGCTGGGATCCGGTGACGAAATCCTGGTAGGAGGCGTAGGCCTCAGGCGACGACCTGACGTCCAGGATCCTGTCCAGTTCGGCTTGCGCCTCGGCCTCGGTGTCGCGGCAGATCACATAACCGGACACGCCGAAGGTGAGCGGCTGGCCGCCCGCCGCGGCCCGCCGCGCACTGAGGTCCTCGACCTTTGCGGCTATCACCTCGGGCGCGTCGCCGTGCATGACATATGCGTCCGCCTGCGCGGCGATGACATCCTTCGCCTTGGGTGACTCGCCGCCCATATAGACCGGCGGCAACCGGGCGGGCTTAGGCTCGAGCACGGTGCCGTCGAGGTGGTACAACGGCCCGGAATGGGTTACGGAATCCTCGCGCAGCACCCGGCCGACGACTTCGAGCCACTCCTGCGTCCGGGCGTACCGCGCGTCGTGCACGTCGAACGGCGCACCGTACTGGGCTGCCTCGTCCTTCCACCAGGACGACACCACGTTCAGCGAGATCCGTCCCGGCGCGATCACGTCGAGCGTGGACAACGCCTTGGCGGTCAGCGCCGGGGAATGGTAGTTCGGCCGCACCGCGAGCATGAGCTCAAGGCTGCTGGTCGCAGCCGCCACGGCGGGCGCGAGAGTCCAGCAGTCCAGCGACGGGGCGCGATGGCCCTTGATGTCATTGAGGTTCAACTCGGCGATCAGCGACAGATCGAAGCCGAACTGCTCGCTTTCGGCCGCCAGATCCCGGATATACGGCCAGGACACCGGCATGCCCTCGTCCGCCACATTGCGCAGCCAGCCACCGAAGATCGGCATCCAGTACCCGAATCGCATCAGACCTCCGTCACGCCAAGGGAAGGAATCGCCACTAGCCGGCCTGAGCCAGCAGACGGCCGAGATAGGCGGCGACTGCCGGCAGCGCAGGGCGCGGGGCGGCTGCCTCGATCTCGGCGTTGTAGTTCGTTGTGGTGTTGATGTCGTACGTGACGAGCCGCCCATCGGCCGTCTCGATGAACTCAAAACCCGCAATGCCGATCCCGTGCGCAGCCGCGAAGTCAACGTAGCGGCCCACGATCGGGTGGTCGAAGCCGGCCCGCAGCGCGAACAGGCTCGGCTCGGCAGCCAGTCCGCCGTCCGGGCCGATCGCGCACGCATCCGCCGGGCACAGCTCGAACCCGCCCCGCGCGGTGTCTGCCGCGATCGCGTAGATGAACTCGGAACCGACGATCTCTACCCGGGTGATCCGGGGCTCAGCGGCCACGAGGTACTCCTGCAGCAGCGTGATCCCGTCCGCCGGCTGCTCGTAGCCGGGCCCGGCGAGATACTCGTCGAACTCGTCGTGACTCGCGAACGCCCGGACGCCGAGGCCCTTCCCGCCCTGATTGGGCTTGATTATGAAGGGAACGGGCAATTTCCTGGCAGCCGCCGCGAGCTCCGCGCGGCCGGCCACGGCAACTGTCCGCGGCACGTCGAATCCGGCTGCCCGCAGCGCCGCCAGCTGCTCGACCTTGCTCATCTCCAGATCGAGCACGCGGCGGCCATTGACGACGCGGCGACCGCTGGCCTCGAGCCAGGCCAGCACGCCCCTTGTCTGGTCCTTGGCGAACGGGTGGTTCCTGGTGTGTGACGACGCGCTCATCCTGGACCAGAACACGCCTGCGGGCGGCTCGGCATCCAGCTCGAGCACAGCCTCGCCGAGCAGCCATTGCTCATGCGGCACTGCGGCTCGGTCGAAGGCAGCCGCGAGCGGCGCGTACCAGTCCGGGTTCTCGTGGATGACGTAGAGCTTGCTCACAGTGCCAGCTCTCACGGGGCCAGCTTTCTCATAGGGCCAGCTTTCTCATAGGGCCAGCTTCATTCCTTCGTGCGAGGCAACGAACCCGAGCCGCTGGTAGAAGCGATGCGCGTCGAGGCGGGACTTGTCGGTGGTTAGCTGCACCAACCCGCACCCGCGCCGCCGCGCCTCGTCGATCGCCCAGCCGATCATCCCGGCGCCCAGGCCGCTGCCCCGGCTGTCGTCAGCGACTCGGACCGCCTCGATCTGGGCACGCAGCGCGCCCCGGCGGGCAAGCCCTGGCAGGAACGACAACTGCATGGTGCCGACGATCTCGCCAGCCAACTCAGCCACAACCAGGATGTGGGCCGGATCGGCGTCGATCGCATCGAAGGCGGCGGTATATGCGGCCAGGTCAGCGGCATCCCGCACGCCGTCTCGGGTTGCCCCTAGCTGGTCAGCCGCGATCAGGCTAACCATGGCGGGGACATCGCCCTGCCGCGCCAAACGCAGCCTCACCGGGCCCGGGCCCAGGTCAATCTCCGCCAGCGCGTCCATACCCCCATTTTGGGGTATCAGGCGGGCCACTTGGCCTTCAGGCCGGCACTCCTCCGACTGCAGTCCGATTCGCTCTTTTTGCGGGCAGTTCGCCTGACGGGTGCCGAGTATGGCGCCGGCCGCTCAGGCTCGGTGCGGATAGCTGGCCGCAGCGGCCAGGAACGCGTCGTTGGCCTCGGCATCGGCGATCGTCACCCGCACGCCGTCGGGCGCATACGGCCGGACGCTGACGCCGGCCGCATCGCAGGCGTCGCTGAACTCTGCCGCCTGGGTGCCCAGCGGCAGCCAGACGAAGTTGGCCTCCGTCGGCGGCACGGTCCAGCCCTGGCCGAGCAACTCCTGCCTGACCCGGTCCCGTTCCTTGACCACGTGCTCGACACGCTCGAGGAGTTCCGACTCCGCAGCGAGAGAGGCGATCGCAGCGGCCTGGGCCAGCGAGTTGACAGTGAACGGGAGCATCGTCTTCCGCACGGCCGCCGCGACTGGCTCGGGCCCGATCAGGAAGCCGACCCGAAGGCCAGCCAGCCCGTAAGCCTTCGAGAACGTCCGCAGCACGGCCACGTTCTGGCGGTCGGCGTACAGGCTCAGCCCGTCCGGGACCTCGGGGTCGCGGACGTACTGCACGTACGCCTCATCGAGAACGACCAGGCAGTCCGCAGGCACCTGATCCAGGAACGCCGTGAGTTCGCCCCGCTTGACCGCCGTTCCGGTGGGGTTGTTGGGCGTGCAGACGAAGATCAGGCGAGTCCGGTCGGTGATGGCCTCGGCCATCGCCGGCAGGTCATGGCCGAAATCGGCGAGCGGGACCCGGATCGAGGTCGCGTTCGCCAGGTCCGACAGGTACGGGTAGGCCTCGAACGACCGCCAAGCGTAGATCACCTCGGCGCCTGGCTCGCCGACCGCCTCCAGCAGCTGCTGCGCGATCCCGACGGAGCCGCACCCGACGGCAACGTGGTCGGCGGGCACGCCGAACCGCCCTGCTATCGCCTCGGTCAGCGCGGCCGCGGTGTTGTCCGGGTAGCGGTTGACGTAATGGGCGGCATCGGCGATGACCGCCGCGACAGACGGCAGCGGGTCATAAGGCGACTCGTTGGAGGACAGCTTGAAGGTCTTGCCACCGGTAGCCGCAGGCGCTTTGCCCGGCTTGTACCCGGCGAACTGGTCCAGCACTCGCCGGAACCGTGGTGACTGCTCGGACACCGTTGTCCTCCTGAGCTGATCGGCGTTCCCGAATCAGGGTAACGGTCGATCACTGCCGGCGGGGCGGCCGCTCCGCAGGTGTCCGGAGCATGGGCGGGTGCAACAGCACGGCGGTCCCGCGCCGGTAGACATGAGCCGGCCTGCCGCCACCGGAGGACGTCACCGCGCCGGTCTTGACCAGGAAGTTGCGGGCGCCGGTGACTTTCCGATGGAAGTTGCGCGGGTCTAGCCGAACGCCCCAGACAATCTCATAGACCCGGCGGAGCTCACCAACGGTGAATTCTCTCCGGCAGAACGCCGCGGCCAGTGAGGTGTACTCGAGCTTGGAACGGGCGCGTTCCACCCCGTCGGAGAGTATGCGATCGTGGTCGAAGGCCATCTGGGTCAGGGCCATCACCGGCTGCCAGCTCATCTGCGGCGTGTCCGGCGCGGGCAGGTCTGGGGCCAGGCCCAGGTAAGCTACCGAAACGGCGCGCCTTGTCGGATCCCGGTCCGGGTAACCGTAGCTCTGCAATTGCTCAAGGTGCACCGGAGCGCCCGGCAGCCCAGCACGCTCATCCAGCACCCTGGCGGCCGCCGCCGGCAGGTCCTCGTCCAGCCGGATGAACCCGCCTGGCAGGGCTTGCATGCCCGCGTATGGCTCGCTGTCCCGGCGCCAGGCCAGAGTTGCCAGCTGGCCCGCTCGGACCGTCAGGATGACGAGGTCGACGCTGACACCGATTTTTGGCACGGTCACAGTGGCACCGTAGCGCTGCGACGGCGCCAGCGGCCGGTGCTCGTGAGCCTGTTTCGTCCACGTTAGAATTACCGGGTGAACCGACTTGGGGAGCTTGAGCGCGCAATAATGGACGTGCTGTGGGAGGCCGCCGACCCGCTGAGCGTACGAGAGGTGAGCGGCCTGCTCACCGATCGGGATCTGGCTCACACGACCGTGATGACAGTGCTCGACCGGCTCGCCAAGAAGGGCTTTGCCCGGCGGGAGCGCAACGGCCGTGCGTGGCACTACCGGGCGGCAGAAAGCCGGGAAGCATACGTGACCGAGCTCATGCTGAGCGCGCTGGACCAGACCGGCGACCGGCAGGCTGCGCTGGCGAGGTTCGCCCGCAGCGTGTCCGGCACCGAGGCTCAGACGCTGCTGCGGGCCCTGGGAGCGCTCGGCGAGGCTGCCCGAGGGTGACGCAGTGTCGGCCACCGTCGTTATTCTTGCCGCCGTCGCGATCGGCTGCATTCCGGCAGCGAGCAGTCTTGCTGCCGCATCATGGCCACGCCGGTCGCCAGCGGCGGCGATCCTCCTCTGGCAGGCTCTGGGCTTGGGCTGGGGCCTGGCGGCCATTGGAGCCCTCATCGGGTTCGGCGTCACAGCCCCCGGCGCGGCCGTCGCAAGCGGCGCCCTGAGGCAGCTAACAGGCATCGCCAGGACCGGGAGCCTGCCCCAGGTCGTCGACCCCGCTGCGGCGATCCGGATGTTGTGCCTGGTCGCCGGGATGGTCTTGCTCGGCGTGCTGTGCTGGATCCTGCTGGCAGCATCGGCCTCGGTGGTGCGCGCCCGGCAGCGGCAGCGCGAGCTTCTTAACCTGCTGGCGCATGGTGACCCGAAGGTTCCCGGCGCTCTTGTCGTCGACCATCCGGCCGCGACCGCGTACTGCCTGCCTGGCCTGCGGTCGGCGATCGTCATCAGCGCCGGGACGCTCAACTTGCTCGACGCTGACGAGCTTGCTGCGGTCATCGCCCACGAGCGGGCGCACCTGCGCGAGCGGCACGACCTCGTGCTGCTGCCCTTCCTCGCTCTGCTCCGTGCATTCCGCTGGGCTGTTGTGGCGCGGCAGGCGTACCAGGCGGTGGAGCTGCTCATTGAGATGCACGCCGACGACCGGGCGCTGCGCCAGCGACCCGCCAGAGAACTGGCAACCGCGCTGCTGCGCGTCGGAGCGGCGGGGGGCGGGGGCGTGCCGTCAGGTGCACTAGGCGCCGCGCAGCGCGAGGAGGAGTGCGAGGTAGCTGCCAGGGTAATCAGGCTGCTGCGCCCTGCTCCAGGGCTGAGCAACGCGGCACTCGCAGTCATCATTGCTGCTTCGGCCGCCATCGTCGCTGTACCCGCGGCACTGCTGGTGCTTCCGCTACGCTGACACGGCAGGCGGCCGGGTCCCGATCGGGCCCGGCCGCTGCCGTGTTCTTTCCCTCGGTCCGCCAGCTACCCGGGCGGCGTCAGGTTATGCGCCCGCCGTCGTCGGCGAAGGGGACGCTACCGGTTGGCCCGCCGATGGTTTGCAGGTCCCCACCGGCCAGGTGCTGCTGGCCCACAACAGCACCTGGCCAGGAGCCCACGGCACGGCGTCGTAGACGTACCAGCTGCCCGGCACTGTCCGCCGGCTCACGGTCACGCAACCGCTACTGCGCTGCACTCGCCATTGCGGCACTGTGACGCCGCGCCTTGCGAGCATCGCCAGCACTGTGCTAACCGTCTTGCCGACGAACCGCAAGCCGTGCATAGCCTCGCCGGCCGAAGTGGCCTGCCCTGCGGACTCGTACCGCTCGCCCGGCCTGGCTGCGCGGGCAAAAACCAGCGTGGCCGCCCCGCGAAAGCGGATCGCAACCCGAACCCCGACCGGGCAGACATTTCCGCCGCCGCCAGTGAAGCATTTGCCCACGGCAGTTATCGGCTTGATCTGGCTCGCGTCGCGGACCGGATAGCCGGAGTAGACGAGGGAGCCGACGATCGACGGCGAGGCTGGCACCAGCCGCAGGCTGATATCGAGGTGATACTTAGCGAACTCGGCTCGGTAGCGCTCCGGGTCCGCTGTTGGGTTCCGCACGATCACGTCGAGGTAGCTGCCATGCCGGGTCAGCGACAGGACGGCTGCCTGCGCTTTGGGCGGTCCGACCGTTATCGGCCCCACGCGCTGGCCGGGAGAGCCTAGCGAGGTAGCGATCAGGCCCGCTACCGCCAGGCAGGCGGCGACGGGCAGGCCGATCAACGCGCTCCGCCGCATCCCGCGCCGCGGTCCGGTGCGGGATGCGCGGAGCGGACGGGAGTCCGCCGGATCGGTGCTGGTGATCTCGTCGGCAAGGGCCGCAAACGCGCCGGCCTGAGCCAGGCCGGCTGCCTCCGCGTCGGTGACCGGGGCAATCTGGCTGATCGGGTTCATCGCTTTCCTCCGTCCATGGCATGCGTGTGGTGGGCCGGGCCGGCCTCGAACTGGCTGACCTCGGCGGCGAACCGGCGCCTGGCCCGGTGCAGCCTGATCCTGGCCGCGTTGCGCGAGCAGCCGAGTACCGTCGCGATCTGCCCGGCGTCAAGCCCTTCCCAGGCCGACAGCGCGAGTAGTTCCCGGTCGGCTTCAGGCATCTGGCGCAGGGCGGCAGCGATGTCGGCCAGTTCGCCGGTCGGCTCCTGCGGTCGGTAGCTGACGGCAAGGTCTGCCTTCAGCCGATCCGCCAGGGCGAGTCGCCGCCGCGCGCCCCGGCGCTGATTCGCGAGCACGCGCCGGGCGGTGCCGTACAACCAGAGCCTGGCCTGCGCTCCCGGCGGTATCTCATCGAGCCGGCGCCAGGCGGTCAGGAAGGTTTCAGCCAGCACATCGGCGGCATCATCGGTGTTGTCCGTGCGGCGCAGCGCATACCCGAGCAACGGGACATGGTGCGCCGCGTACAGCTCCTCGAACTGGCGTCCTCGCTCAGCGGTGGCGACGTTGGGCGGAGATAGCAAGACTGCTCCTTTCGACACCAGTTACATGTCCGATCGGAGCCCGGCATTTCGGAAGGAGCTGCGGCCGCCGGCAGTCGGTGGCTAACAGGTAACCATGCTCTCCCGCGCCGCCGTCACGCGGCCGGGCAGCCGAGTACGAGGAGCCAGGGTCATGCCCGAAGTCACTTGGTCGCTGAGTCCTGATGTACTCACTTACCTACAGTCGCAGCGGCTCGGCCGGCTCGCCACGGCCGACAGCCACGGCGCTGCACAGAACAACCCGGTGGGGTTTCCGCTACAACGCTGAACTCGGCACGATCGATATCGGCGGCGCGACATGGGCGCAATGCGCAAGCTCGCGAACCTGGCCAGCAATCCGATGGTGGCGTTCGTTTGCGTGGCCGCCCATTCCTGTATCGCTAAAACCAGCGCCGCTTCGGTCAGTCGGCGATCCGGATCCGCAACCTGCGGAACCCGCGCCCCTTGTTCTCGATCTTGGCGACTTCGATTCTGCCGATGTGCTTGGTGCTGGCAACATGCGTTCCGCCGTCGGCCTGCTGGTCCAGCCCGACGATGTCGACGATACGAACCTGAGCGACATCTTCCGGTACCAGATTCGTGGCGGTCCTGATGATGTCGGGCAACTGAAACGCCTCAGCTCGCGGCAGCTCCCGGACGTCGATCCGCCGGTCGGTGCCGATCTCGGCGTTACAGGCAGCCTCGACCGCGTCGCGGAACCCGTCTGGCAGCTCAGGCAGGTCGAAGTCCATCCTGGCGGTCAGCGGCTCCATGTTCCCGCCAGTCACCAGCGCACCGTAATCGCGGAACACCACGCCGCAGAGAACGTGCAGGCCGGAATGCGTACGCATGAGCGCGGTACGGCGATCGTCGGCGACGGCGCCGCGCACTGCCGTGCCAGCCGGCGGCACCGGGTCGCCATCGGCGGGTATCAGGTAGAGGTCGTCGCCCTTCCTGGCCCCCTCGATCCGGGTCTGCACGCCGCCCCAGAGCAGCACGCCCTGGTCAGGCGGCTGACCGCCACCACCCGGATAGAAGGCCGACCGGTCAAGCACGATGCCGTCCTCGCCAGCATGCAGCACAACCGCGTCCCACTCGCGCAGCGTCTGATCGGTGAGCTCGAGCCGGTGCGTACGCCAGTCAGATTCCGCCATGACTCCGCTCCGCTTCTAGCGCATGCCGCGCTGCCGGGCACAGCCGCCCGGGCAGCCCGCGTGAATATCGTTACCCGGCGAGCCTAGCGCCAGACATCTGAAGAGCAGCCGGTCACCACGGACCGTAGGGGCCCTGGCGCGTTCCCGACTTCATAGAAATGATCTTCGGCCGCACATCGACAAGGTAGATCGCGGCGGCGACAAAGGCGACAATAGGGAAGATACTGATCAGCGAGAGGTAGCCGACTGCTCCTGCAATGCCGATTACGAAGGCAACACCGAGAATTATCAGCCAGATGGGCTTGGTCTGCTTGCCGGCTGCGGGGAATGCCGTCTTGGGGCGCCGAAGCGCGTCGCCGAACGCCCAGGCTTCGATGACGAACGCGCCGAGCAGCAGCACCCAGAAGAACAGGTTAATGATCGACAAGGCTGTCGGGTTCACAATGGTCACGGCGATACGCTACCTGTTCCCTGCGGGAGGCGGGAACTGGCGGATGGTGCCGTCCCCGCCGGGCTCCTGCCGCCTCGACTCCGGCTCATGCCGTGGCCTGGTACGCGGCTTGTCATCGCCGGGGTCTTTCTGCGGCCGCGGCTCGTCGCGGTCGCTGCCCGCCCGCTCATAACTGACGTCCTGCAGGTAGCGCCCCGGCCGGTAGTCCTCAGCCGAACCGCCGAGGTAGGCGTCGTCGTCGCCCTGGTCGCCGGTGTCGTCAGCCTCGGTGTACGCCGCCGCGATCGCCAGCCTTCGCGGCAGGCCAGCCAGAGACGCTGGGCTCAGGTTCTCCGGCCAGGTCAGCGCCGCTTCGTCGGGCGTCAGGCCAGACTGGTCGTCATCGAGCTCCGCAGCCTCCGCCCGGGTCATGGCAGTCTCCTTGCGGAAGGACTCGTAGACCTCGATCAGCATCTGCTTCTGCCGCTCGGTCAGCTCGGGATCGGTGAGCAGCGCGTCCCGGACGACTGACCCCGGCGCTTTGTCCTCAAGGAACCCAGCCTGGACGTAGAGCGCCTCTGCTGAGATTCGAAGACCCTTTGCTATCTGCTGGAGGATGTCGGCACTCGGCCGCCGGAGGCCGCGCTCGATCTGGCTAAGGTACGGGTTGGAGATACCGGCTGACTGCGCTAGCTGGCGAAGCGAAATCTTGGCCTGCTCTCGCTGCTCTTTGATGTATGCGCCGATGGCGCTTACGTTCACCGGACTCATGACTCCAGTCTCGCACCGCAGTGCTTGCAATTGCAAACGGCGTGGCTAGCGCCTCGTCGCGCGGGTCGCCGGGCGCCGTATCCACGGTCGGCCCGGACCGGCACCGTAGTTGTTCGCTGGGCACATAACGGACCAAACACCCACCCAGGCCCAGGAAGCAACTACGGTGTGAGATGTCACAACGGCTGGCGGTCCAGCGCAGCGAGCACGGAGGCGCACCCATGAGGCATGGCGGGCCGGGCGGCAGGCGCAGGCTGGCCCTCATGGCCGGAGTCTCCGCGGTAGCTCTGGTGTCCGTTGCGGGCGCCGCGTCAGCTGGCGCCTTCACTGGCCGCGGTCTATCGGGAATCGGCGGATACCGGGTGCGGCCGCTGGCGGCCGCCCCGTCCGCGCCGGCCGGCCCAGCGGCCCGGCACCGGTCAGGCGGCGGACGGGCTGGGGCGGACCGGACCTCATGCGCCTCAGTAGGGCATATCGGCGATTCGCTCTCTGTCGGAATGGTGTCACCAGAGGCGGTGCCCGACCCAGCCCAGCGGCTGGCCGCGCAATACCACGACGCCGGAGTTCGCCATATCTGGATCGACGCCTCTGGCGGACGGTCCATCGTCGAGCAGTTGCCCGGCCAACTCAACGGCTATCGCGTTGCCATTGGCTGGTATCAGGCGGGCTTCCGCGGTTGCTGGGTGTTCGCACTCGGCACCAATGACGCCGCCAACGTGGCCGTCGGATCGCCCGTCAGCCTTGCGGCGCGGATCCGGGAAATGATGTACGCCGCGCACGGCGAGCCGGTCATGTGGGTCAATGCCGACACCGACGTCACCAGCGGGCCATGGTCGCAGAACAACATGCAGTTGTGGAACAACGAGCTCGTGGCTGCCTGCGCGGCCTACCCCAATATGCGGATCTTCAACTGGGCGGCGACGGTTCAGCCCGGCTGGCATCTCCCGGATGGCATCCATTACACGTCAGCCGGGTATGCCATTCGCGCGCACGCCATTGCAACCGCACTTGCCATGGCATTCCCGGCTAACGGGCGCCGCAGCGCCTGTGTCGTTCGCTAAGGACAGTGCACTACAACTGGCCAACTCCAGGTACAGCTTTTGTCGATACCAATACGTAGTCGATAGATTACTTGGGGTAGTTCCCCGGCGCTGGAGTCGCAACGCCAGGGGGGAACATGCCGAAGCCAGTTGGCTCGGATCAGCGATACATGCCAGGGCTCGACGGGCTTCGCGCCATCGCAGTGCTGGCTGTTATCGCCTTCCATGAGCAGTTCAGCTGGGCACCAGGCGGACTGCTCGGCGTCGCGCTGTTCTTCACACTGAGCGGATATCTCATAACGGACCTGTTGCTCAGCCGGTGGCTGGCCACAGGACGGGCGCAGTTGGGCAATTTCTGGGCGCGCCGCGCGCGCCGGCTGCTGCCCGCGCTGTTCGTCATGCTCGCGATCGTGACAGCGTGGGTGACTCTGCTGGACCGGGCCCGCCTCGCCGACCTTCGCGGCGCCGTCGGGGCCGCAGCCACTTACTCAAGCAACTGGTACCTGATAGTGCAGGGGCAGTCCTATTTCTCCAGGTTCGCCCCGCCGCAGCCGCTTGATCACCTCTGGTCGCTAGCGGTCGAGGAGCAGTTTTACCTGATCTGGCCCTGGCTGCTGCTAGCCGGGCTTTACTTCATCCGGCGGCGCCGCAGCGCGGCCGCGATCCGCTGGCTCGCCTTGCCGACGCTCGCGCTGGCCGCCGGGTCGGCCGTCCTCATGTGGGCCTTGTATCAGCCAGCCGTCGATCCGACCAGGGTCTACGAGGGCACTGACACCAGGGCCTGCGGCCTGTTGATCGGTGCCGCGCTCGCCATGGTGTGGTCCAGCGGCACCGCAGGCCGGGCCAGCCGGACAACCAGTCGCATCCTGGACGTGCCTGCCGCACTCGGGCTCGGCGTGATCGCGGTGATGATCTGGCGAGTCGGCCAGTATTCGACATTCTTGTACCACGGCGGCCTGGTCCTGCTGGCCATTGCCACCGCGGCCGTGGTGGCCGCGGCGGCATGCGCCGGGAGCCTGGTCGGCGCGGCGCTCAGCTGGCGTCCGCTGCGCTGGATCGGCGTCCGGTCCTATGGCATCTACCTATGGCACTATCCGGTCATCGTGCTGACAACGCCAGCGAACAGCACTCAGGACCTGCCCAGGATCGCGTGGCAGATCGCGGTCAGCATCGGACTCGCGGCACTGTCCTGGAAGTTCGTCGAGGAGCCGGTGCGCCACGGCGCCATCGGCCGGGCATGGCACCGGATTCGCACGCGCCAGTACGCCGGGCTCGGCATTCCGCGCATCGCGGCTGTCACCGGCGCGACCGGCGTAGTGCTAGTGGCTGGTGCCGGGCTCGCCGGCGTCGTGGCCGTCCCGGTCACCTCAACCACTGCGGCCCTCGGCGGCGGCTCCGGTGCCCTGTCAGGCTCGTCAAGTTCGGTCAGTCACCTCAGCGGCAAGGCGGCGCATGCCGCAGCCGGCAACAGTGCCGACCCCACCGGGCCGCTGCGCACGTCGTGCACCTCGGTGGCGCATATCGGCGATTCGACTTCCGAAGGCATGATCTCCGCCGACTACCTGCCGAGGCACCTGCGGCTGGCCGCCCAGTACGAGGATGTCGGCGTCCAAAGCGTCTACACCGACATCACCGGCGCCCGCTCTGTGGTGGAAGTACTGCCGGGCACGACGAACGCGCAGCAGGCCGTCCATCAGCTCATCAAGCAGGGCTTCCACGGCTGCTGGGTGCTCGCGCTCGGCACCAACGACACCGCAGACGTCGCGGTCGGCTCGAATGCCGGGCTGCCGGAGCGGATCGACGACATGATGCGGGTCACCCAGGGCGAGCCGGTCATGTGGGTGAACGTCGTCTCGCTTCTGCACAGCGGCCCCTATGCCGAGGCCAATATGCAGAAGTGGAATACCGCACTGATGCAAGCCTGTGCGCGGTACCCCAACATGCGCGTATTCAACTGGGCCGTGCTGCCTCAGCGGAGCTGGTTCATCAATGACGGCATCCACTACACCTCCGCCGGGTATGCCAAGCGGGGCCAGTTCATTGCCGACGGGCTGGCCGAGGGCTTCCCGCTCGGCAGAACCAACTCGACCTGCCTGGTGAGCCTGCCGAGTTCGGTCACCGCGCCGCAGCCCAGCCCGTCACCAAGCAGCCCATCGCCAGCCAGCACCGCGCCGGCCGGCACGGCGCCGAACGGCTCCTCGGCGAGCAGCTCACCAGCGGCTAAGCCGGCGGCTAAAGTGTCGCACTAATCTGGCCCACCTCAGGCAGCACCGCCCGGACCTCACCGACGACCTGCCCGCCGCCGTACACCGGGCTCGTCGCAAGCGCGGCGAGTGCGTCGATGTCGGCGCCGGGCTCGGTCTGCGCGCCCAGCTCCCGCAGCAGCGCTGCGGTGACCGGTACCCTGCCGCGGGCGGCGCCGTCCTCTATCTTGAACGCGCCTGCCCGGCCGTCGGCTAGCGCGAAACCCTCCACGCCGTCGGCGCCCGACTTCAGCAGCAGGCCAGGTATCGCCTTCATCAGCGCGCGCTCGGGCCTGGTCGTGCCCGACGTCCACTCCGGGTAGGCGCGCATCGCGTCGGCGACAGCCCGTTCCGCAGTCCCCGGCTCGGCTATTACGATGGCGCGGAACGCCCTGGCCAGCCCGGTCACCGAGATCGCCATCAGCGGCGCACCGCAGCCGTCCACCCCGACGGCCGCCACCGGCTCGCCGGCCAGCTCGCTGATGGCGGACTTAATCTGGAGCTGCAAGGGGTGGCCGGGAT
>DATMMA010000462.1:0-8696 GCA_035570295.1 Streptosporangiaceae bacterium | reverse complement strand
GGTGCGAACACCTCGGCGGAAAACTCGGGCGCGGGGACGCCGATGCTGTGCACAAGGTCGTCGGCATGGACCACGATTTCCAGCATCCGGGTGAGCAGGAAGTCGTCCCGGCGCAACGTCTAGGCGATTGACCTGGTTCTGCACCTGGCTAGTCTGCCAGCGTTGCTCCCCGGCCGCCCCGCCTGCCGCGACCCTTGCACGATCGTCGCTGCCGGCCAACCTCATTCCATCGGCGAACGTCTTGTTATTGCCACGGCACTAACAACCGGGCGCGTTGAGGGCGCTGATCAAACCCCCAGCAATGCCAGCGAATCGACGCGGTCGAACTGGCAGGTCTCGACGGCGGGAACGGCGCGCGAATACATTTCTGTTATGACAGGGGCGGCTAATCTCTGATGACGCAGGCGGCCAACGGGGAGGCGACGGCCCGCAGACCGGTACCTGCCAGCGGCCGCCAAGACGAATTGCAGGCCGCCCTTCTCGCCGGAGAAGGCTCGCTGAACACCGACGGCGACCTGGTGGCAAGCAGGCAGAGTTTCGAGCGTGCTTACCAGTTAGCCGAACGGGCCGCGGACGCCGGTGCCATGGCTCGGGCGGCTCTCGGCCTTGCCGGACTGTGGGTCAGCGAACGCCGGACCGCGACTGGCACCGGCATGCTGGAGGCACGGCTGCAGCACGTCCTGCCGATGCTCGAAGAGGGCTCCGTGCTCGGGCTTCGCGTCCGGGCGAGGCTAGCCGCAGAGGCTGACTACCGCCGCGGGGCGCACAAGGGCATACTTGCCCTGCTCGATGAGGCCAGGGCGGCAGCGCATCCAGTCGCGCTGGCAGAAGTGCTCAGCCTTGCCCACCACTGCGTGCTCGGCCCCGACGATCTTGCCCTGCGCCGCGCCCTGGCCGTCGAGCTAGTCAAAACCAGCTTCCGGACCGGACGCCGCAGCGACCGGCTAATGGGCTTGATGTGGCAGACGGTTGACGCGTACTGCGCCGCAGACCCGCATGCCGGGCGCCTGCTAGAGGAGCTCCGGGACCAGCTGAGCCAGGACGACCACCCTGCGGTCGGCTTCATTGTCAGCGCCATCGACGTCATGCTCGCTATCCGCGCGGGTCATCTCGATGACGCCGAGTCCCTTGTCGCCATCTGCGCGAAGAACGGCGTGACGGCAGGCGACATCGATACTGAATGGTGGCCCGGCGGCCAGCTGGTAACCATCCGCTGGTACGAGGGCCGGCTTTCTGAGCTTCTGCCGATGCTCGAGGACCGCGTCTACTCGCAAGCACTGAGCGCGGTGGACAACTCGACCGTCATTGCCCTCGCGGTCGCGGCAGCGCTGAACGGAGACCGGCTGACGGCAACCAGCTGTCTGGCATCGTTGTGCGGCAGCGACCTGGCCGACCTGCCGCGGTCTAGCAGCTGGCTAGTGACTATGAACGGAGTGGTAGAAACGGCGCACCTGCTGGCTAACGCCGACGTCGCCGCCGCCGCATATGACCTCCTGCTCCCCTTTGCTGACCTGCCGATGATCGGCGGCCTCGGCGTCACCTGCTTCGGCTCCACTCACCAGGCTCTTGGCATGGCCGCGCTCACCGCGCGGGAGCTGGACCGGGGCATTGATCATCTGCGCACGGCCGTCCAGCACAACCTTGCGCTCGGCCACTGGCCTGCCGTCGTGTCGTGCCGGCGACGACTCGCTGATGCGTACGCGCTTCGAGACCAGCGCGGCGACGCGGCAGCCGCGCAGCGGGAGCTCGACGCTGCCGCAGTCGAGGCCGGAGCACTTGGCCTGGCTGTGCCCGGCGCTCGCGCTCCAGGTAATCGCCACACTGCCACGAGCGACACAGCCACGAGCGACACAGCCGAAGTCGCCACGTGCAAGCGCCGCGGCCGACGATGGCAACTCATCCTGGCCGGCCGCAGCGCCTTGGTCGAAGACAGCATCGGGATGCTCCACCTGGCAGTGCTGGTCGCGAACCCCCGCAGGGAGATTCCGGCTTCCGATCTGGTCTCCGGGCTCGCGGCACTGCGCGGCAGCGGTGACAGCGGAGCTGGCCAGCCTGCGCTGGATCCGCAGGCTGTCAGCGCATACCGGCGCCGCCTCAAGCAGCTGAACGCCGCGATTGACGAACTGGAAGCCGGCGACGCGGCTGATCAAGCCGCGAGCCTCCGGGTCGAGCGTGACTGGATCATGGCGCAGCTCGCGAACGCCGCTGGCCTCAGCGGCCGCACGCGTCTCTTTTCAGATGAGGGCGAACGGGCTCGTGTCGCGGTCGGCAAGGCAATCAGGCGCGCGCTCGCTCGAATTAGCGAAGCCGACGCGGATATCGGCGATCACTTGCGCCAGCGGGTGCACACAGGCAAGCGCTGTTCTTACTGGCCGGGCTGACCGGTCTGTCGCGGCCGGCGCCGGAAATAAGCCCGCAGCGCGCTGGAACGGGACGGCACGGGATGGAACGCCTCCATCACGAGAAGGGCTTGTAGGCCAGGTAGGCCGCATGAGTCCCGTGAACGGCAACGTGCCGAGAGGGTGGGGAGTTCACATGACCACTGCACGTGTTTTCCGGAGCGCCGCTGCCGGGTTGTGCACGCTAGGGCTCGCGCTGACAGTCTGGGCAGCGGGCCCGGCCGCTCAGGCCGCGCAGCGATCCGTCGCAGCCAGGCCAGCCGGGCCAGCCAGCCAGACCGCGCAGGTTCAACTGGCCGCGAAGACCTCAACGTACAAGTACACGCTGAGCCGGATCACTTCGACCGGTTCGCGGCTGGCGATAGCCGCCACCGACAGTCACGGCGACCTTTACTTCTTCTGGCAGAGGATCGGCACCACGGCCTGGCACAAGCAGCTCGTCGGCAACGGCGGGCACGGACAGGCGTACAGCAAGCCATCGGTTGCCTGGACCGGCAGTGCAGTCGTCATCGTTACCCTGGATCACTCCGGTGACCTGGTCGCTTACACCCAGCACGGCGGCAGCTGGAAGCGCAAGGTGGTGGCCAGAGCCTCCGGACACAAGTTCCAGGCTCCGTCAGTCGCCGCCGTTCCGGGCGGTCCGGTGCTGATAGCCGCCGCCCGGGCCGGCCAGATGGTGTCGTTCGAACTCGCACCGGGCCACAGCAACTGGAGCCGCCAGACGGCCGGGTACGGTACGTTCGGCACGCCGTCGATCATCACCTGCTACGACAGCCTCATCTCACAGCACCTGGCACTGATCACGGCGACCAGCGGCGGCACCCTTGACTTCTGGTGGGAGCGACTGGACAACGTCGGCTGGCACCAGGAGACCGTTGCCACCCCTGGCCCGTCAGGCAGCTATGCCGGTCCTTCTCTGACCGCGACGGCCAGCGAGCTGATGATCGCTGCAGCTACCACCGGCGGAACAGTGGACACCTGGTCCCAGTCGATCGGCGGTTCCGGCTGGAGCGAGCAGACCGTCGCCACCGCGGGCAGCAGCCGGTACTCCCGCCCCGCGATCACGTGGACCGGCCCGGTGCTGGGCGGGCCGTCCTCCTATTTCGTTATCACCGCCGCCAGCCAGACCGGAAAGCTCGCTTTCTGGTGGCAATTGGTCGGCTCGACCTCGTGGAACCCGGAGACGGTGGCGTCGGCTGGCAAGCACGCCAGCTATGCGAGCCCGGCCATCTCGGTCACGAGCAAGTCGGTCGTCATCACCGCCATTAACACCAAGCCCGGCGACGTGTACTTCTGGTACCAGAAGTTCACGACCAATCCGTGGCACAGGCAGCTAGTCGCGACCGGCTGATCCGGGCTACTGCGAGCATCGCTGAGGATTCGGCCCGACGTGCCCGTTCCCGCCATCACCGGATTAACGACCGGGAACGGGCACATCGGGGCCAGCCTTGGTTTTGCTGCGCTGCACGGGTCGGGTCACCGACCGCCTTCGCCGAGGAGACCACGACAGGCCGCGTCAATGTTGAAGATCCCGATGACGCCGCCAGCGTCGTCGATAACGGGCAACTGACGAACATGGCGGGCCAGCATTAGCTCGGCAGCCGCCCGAACGCTGGCGTCCCGGTAGATGACAGCAGGTTCGGACTTCATAACCTCCCGGATACGAACCTGGTTGACGTCCTTGCCGTCGGCTACAACGTTGGCAACGTCGGTGTCGGTAAGGATCCCGGCGATTCGACCAGTACCTGCCGTTAGGACGACCAATGCGGTTGTCCCTGCATGCTTCATCAGGTATGCGGCTGCTGCTACGTGGTCGTCAAGTTCCGCCGTCGTAGTCGCGCGCTCCATCACCTCGGCGACCGTCAGCGGACCCGGTGTGCTGGCCTGCGCCGTCCCGTCATCTGGTGTCATTATCTCTCCATTCCGGCGTCCACCCCGTCTTCGTTCCCGGTGGCAGACCATTGTCACCGCTGAGCATCGCGAGGACTGGCGCGAACTGTCCTCGCTTGGCAGGCACGGCGGGCAGACTGCGCAAGCTCAGCTAACCACTGCGCGCACCTCGCGCGCGGTATCCACGAACCTTCGGGCCCTGGCCGGATCGACCGGGTTCCAGGTGATGCCGTCGACCTTCAGGCTGGTGCCCACGATCACGCCATCGGCGACGGCGAGCGTCTCGGCCAGGCGCTCCGCCGTCACGCCGGTGTTCGCCAGCACCGGAGTCTGCGGGACGGCATCCTTTGCTGCGCGCAGGTCGCTCATGGCGAACGGCACACCAGCCTCCGGCCCGCTGATCAGGATCGCGTCGAGGCCGAGGAAGCTGGCGCTGCGGGCGCGCTCTGCGACGGTGCGGGTCCCGAGCGTCGAGCTGAACTCGGGTGTGATGTTGCCGAAGAAAGCGACGTCCGACGCGCCGATTGCCTCGCGATAGCTCGCCAGATCGCCGAGCGACGGCGCGATCACGCCGAGGTCGCTTTCGTAGACGCCGGTGAGGACCTCCCGGATGAACACAGCGCCAGTGGCCCGCGCGACGGCGAGACTTGCCCGCGCGTCCCACAGGATGTTGACCCCGAACGGAACCCGGATCGACGTGCGCAGCTCGCCGATCACGGCAGCCATCGCGGCCGGGATCTCCGGGCCCACCGTTAGCTGATACGGGATATCGGCCTCGTTGCAGAACAGCACCGCGTCGACGCCCGCGTCCTGCAGCACCTCCAGGTCTGTCCCGACCACGTCGAGCAGGCGGGTTCGCCCGGCATCGCGGTCATGACGCGGCCGCCCCGGCAAGGCGGGAAAATGCACCATCGCGATCACCGGCTTGACGGTGCCGAATCTCTCCTCAAGCGACATGACCTGGCTTGACCTTTCTGTTGTGCTCTTGTAGTTGGTTCTGGGGGTTACGAGCCGCTATTGCGGCGCACGAAGTCGATGACCGCCTGATTCCACGGGCCCGGATTCTCCCAGAAGGCAGCGTGGCCGCCGGGAACGACCGCCCATGCGCCAACACCAGCGCCCAGGGCATGGAACAGCTGACGCGACAACTCCGGCCGGATGATGATGTCGTCGCGTGCGGCCAGCACCAGCGTCGGTACTGCGACCGCGCCGATCCGCTGCGCGCAGTCGTGACTGGTGAGCGCCGCCATCTGCGCGGCGAATGCAGCAGCCGGCTGGGGGCTTGCCTGCGCCGCCGTGATCAGTTCGGCCAGCCGGGCCGGGTGCTGCTGGTAGAACTCGGCGCTGTAGATCCACGGCGCCTGCTGCTGCGCCATGACCGGCATCCCCGCCGTCTCCGCGACCGTCACCCAGGTCTCGAACGCTGCGCGAGTGAACGGATCTGCGACCGCGAACGTATTCGCGAGCACGAGCGAGACCAGGTCGTCGCCATGCGCCACCGCGTACTCCTGCGCGATCACGCCGCCCATCGAGACCCCCGCGAGGTGGAACCGCGGCAGCCCCAGCCGGGTAACGAGCAATTTCAGGTCGGCGGCCATCGCAGCGCTACGGTACGGGCCGGGCGGCTGGCTCGACTTGCCGACGCCACGGTTGTCGAAGCTGACCACGCGCAGGCCCGCGCCCACGAAGTCGTCGATCTGGTTGGCCCAGCCGCCGGAGTCGTCGCCGACGCCGTTGACCAGCACCAGCGTCTGGTCACCGTCCCCGGTGATCTGGTAGTGCAGATCGACCCCGTTGCCGTGGACAAAGCCGCTGGTCATCGCATCCCTCGCTCGGTCAGTGCTGCCTTCCAGAGCCCGGCCGATGCCCGCAAGTCGGCCAGCACCTGCTCGTCGTCCTGCTCGAAGGCCGGGATGACCTCAAGCACGAGCAGCACATCGTCCGCTCCGGCCGTGGCAAGCGCGTCAAGGACCCGGCCCGGATCAATGCGGCCCGCCGCGTTCCGCTCGGGCGTGAACGGCCAGTGCCGGTCGGCGATGCCGTCAGATTGCTGCAGCTGGACCTCGGCGAGTCGCCCGCCGAAGTGCGTCAGCCACGCGTACGGATCGCGGTCTGGCCCGGTCGTACCGGGAGCGCACTGGTGCCCGACGTCCAGGCACAGCCGGATCGGCACCTGAGCCGCGTCGCCGTCGGTCAGCAGCGTCTCGATGCTGGCAATCGTCGACGGCTCGCGGTGGCTCGCGAGGTTCTCCACCAGCAGATACTCGAGGCCGGCAGACCGGGCGACAGCGGCCGTCTCAGCCAGCGACTGCTGCAGCCCGGCCCAGCGCTGCGCGCGAACCGCCGGGTCGGCCCAGTCCGGCACGCTCATCGCGCCGACATGACCGCCTATCCCTCGCGCGCCGACGTGCGCGGCCAGGTCGATGGCGCTGCGGTACCAGTCCGCGGCTGCCGACCGCCGCGCGGCGTCGGGATGCATCAGCAGGTTGAGCGAGTAGGCGGCCAGTCCGGTGAACACCGTCTCGGCCCGCAAGCCGTGCCGGCTGAGCGCTGACCGGACCTGCCCGGCCGCCTGCCTGCGCGCGGCTGCGGTGCCGATGTCCTCGACCAGATCGAGCGATAGTTCCACGACGTCGAGCCCGAGCTCGTCGCGAACTATCTGAGCCCAGTCATCCGGCTGCGGCCATCGCTTCACGGCGAAGCAGTTGTTGATGCCGAGGCGCGCGCGCATCTCAGGCCTCCTTCTGCTGCGGCCGGACGACCGGTGACCCGACGAGAGCCTGGTACCGCTGGTACAGGTCGTCGTAGAGATCGCGGTGAGCCGGATCCGGCTCCGCTCTCCCCGCCGGGCAGTAGCCGGCCGCGACCGCCTCGGCCGCGTCGCGATAAATCCCGGCGCCAAGGCCAGCAAGCATCGCGGCGCCCGCCGCGGTCGAGTCACCGGCTACCCGGACAACCGGGATCCCGGTGACGTCAGCCTTGATCTGGTTCCACACCGCCATGCCCGCCCCGCCGCCGGATACCCGCAGCTCGGTGGCCGGCGCAGACGTCCGGCCCAGGGTCTCCAGCCGGGAGCGGACGCCGCAGGCAATACCTTCCATCGCCGCGCGGGCGAGGGCGCCGCGATCTTGCCGCAGCGAAAGTCCGGTGATCGCACCGCGCAGCGCCGGATCGTCCCGCTCTCCGTCGCCCAGCACGGGCGCGAACACCAGTCCTCCGGCACCAGGTGCCGACGCCGCAGCGGCATGCTCCATGCGGGCGTAGTCGGCCTGGCGCGCCGCCCGCGCCGGGCCCGCGTAGAGCAGGCCGGCTAGCCAGCCGACGGCCTCCCCGGTGGTGTTGATACCGACCTCGGTCACGTAGCCGCGGCTGGTCACGATGCTCGGGTAGTGAGTGACGTCCTCGTCCGGCAGCGGCTCGACGATGACGGAGTTAAAGCAGCTCGAGCTGCCGGCCATCTCGCTGACCGGACCGGGCGCGGTCACCCCGGCGCCGAGCGCGCAGGCGATGCTATCCCCCGCGCCCGCGATCACCGGAACGCCCGCTGGCAGGCCGAGGCGGCGCGCCAGCTTCGGGCGGATCTCCCCGGCGATGCTCCAGGACGGAACGATGGCGGGGAACGTCCCGGCGTCCAGGCCAAGACCGGCCAGCAGGTCCTCTGCCCAGCGGCGAGCGCGAAGATCCAGCAAGGCGGTCGCGGCGGCCATCGACCAGTCGGTGGTCGCGTTGCCGGTGAGCGTCAGCGCGACATAGTCGGTCGGCTGGACAAATCGCCGGGTCGCTGCGAACACGCCGGGCTCGTGCACCCGGAGCCACAGAATCTTCGCCGCGACATGGAAGGCGGCGGGCACATGGCCGGTGAGCTGGTGCAGCTCCCGGACGCCGAAATGCTGGCGCATCCACTCCGCTTCCGCGGTAGCCCGGTTGTCGCGGTAGATGATTCCGGCACGAAGTGGCAGGTCGCGCGCGTCCAGCGGCACGACACTCGGGCACTGCCCGGTGACGGCCACCGCGCGGACCTGGCACCGGCGCCCGAGCGCCCGCACCAGCGCGGCCAGCGCGGATAGCGCGGCCGACTGCCAGCGCCGGGCATCCTGCTCGGCCCAGCCCTCGGCCGCAAGGTAGGTCGGGTAGGACCGCCGGACCTCTGGAAGTGGCGCGCCCGACACGTCGAACGCGGATGCCCGGGCGCCCGAGGTTCCGATGTCGACGGCGATCAGCACATCCCCGCCGGGCGGATCGCTGGCACCCCTGGCGTTCACTCGCGCCGCCCGCTAGCCGCGCACGAGCTGAGCGTCAGCACGATCCTTGCGCAGGCTGATCAGCGCTCCGTTGAGCGCGCCCGTCGAGTAGTCGCTGCCGGGGTTGAGTATGAGGCTCTTGCGCCTGCCCAGGCGGCGGATGCCG
>DATMMA010000461.1:0-3379 GCA_035570295.1 Streptosporangiaceae bacterium | reverse complement strand
CGCCGCGTAGTCGGTGTAGGCGGACGGCGAGATGAGCGTGACCGTTACCTCCTTGCCGTTCAGGGCGTAGAAGCCACTGGAGTTCTTCTTGTAGCCGGCGTTCTGCAGTACCTTCTCGGCGGCGGCTGCGCTGCCGGCGGCCGCGACCGTGTCCGATGCCGCGGGGCCAGCCCATGCCTGGAAGGTTGGCAGCGTGATGCCGCTGGTGTTGGTGACCGGGTTCTCCAGGCCTGCCTCGCCCTCGGAGGCGAGCAGGCTCCGGTTGACCGCCAGGCTGATGGCCTGCCGGACCGGCAGCTGGTTAGTCGGCCACTTGTTCAGGTTCGGCATCAGGGCGTTGGTGCTGCCCGGTGCCTCCCAGAAGTGGTGGTACTGCGGGGCGGTGCTCACGAAGTCCTTCTGCAGGCCGGGGATGAAGTTACCGGTCCAGTCGATCTTCCCTGAGTACAACGCCGACAGCGCGCCGGTGTTGGTGGTGTACACCGGGAAGAAGACGTTCGGGATCTTCACCATCGACGCCTGCCAGTACGACGGGTTCTTCGTCAGCGTGAAGCCCTGCGGGGTGAAGCTCTTCAGCACGTACGGGCCGGTCCCGACAGGCTTAGGGTCAGCGAAGGTCGACGGGTTGCTCTCGCTGCCCCAGACCGACTGCGGCAGGATCGGCACGCCGGCTATCTGCTGCAGGTTGAGGTACTGCGCTGAGCTGAAGTTGATCGTGACATTGTTGCCCGACGCGGTCGCGCTGGTGATCGCGAGCCCGGACAGGTTGATGGCCGGGTTCTTCTTCACGTAGTTGTAGGTGAAGGCGACGTCGGCCGCGGTCAGCGGCTTTCCGTTGTTCCACTTCACGCCCTGCCGGATCGCGAAGGTGATGGCCTTGCCGCCGTTAGTCCAGTTATAGGACGTCGCCAGCCATGGATAGTACTTCGGTGGCGAGGGGAGATCGAACTGCAGCAGCGGCTCGTAGATCAAGCCGGTTGCGCCCATGCCCTGCGGCGCGGCAGTCGATACGAACGGGTTGAAGTCGTCGGTGATGGTGGTCTCCGGCGAGCTTTCCATGGTCAGCGTGGTCGAGGTCGTCGACGAGTGCGAGGAGCCCGACGGGCTCGAACCGCACGCGGCGAGACCGGCCGCCAGGAGGCCAGCCGCCGCGACGGCGACAAGTCTTCTGGAGCTCACATGATTAGCGATCATTGTTACCTTTCCTGTCTTGACTGCCTAATGTGCCGCCTGGTGTGGGTTCGTGTGACTGAGAGTTAGCCCGTAATGTCCCCACCCCCTTCGCGCCCGGCATAGACGGAAGGAGCTGCGACGTCCAGCCGCCAGCACGCGGCAGCCCTGGACGACGAGATCTGCAGCAGTGGCGGCGCCTCCGCGCGGCACCGATCGTCCGCGAACGGGCACCGGTTGCTGAACGAGCAGGCACCGTCGGCAGGCGGGCTGCTGCTGCCGTTGACGCTGCCGTTCCCGCCCTGCTGTTGTCGCTTGGCGACGTCGCGCAGCGCACCGCCGAGGTTGTCGGGGTCGGGCGCCGAACTCACCAGCAGCTGGGTGTACGGATGCGCGGGCTGCTGCGTCACAGCCTCGGCCGGGCCGCGCTCGACGATCTGCCCGGCGTACATCACCAGCACCTCGTCGGCGAAGTACCGGGCGGATGCGATGTCGTGGGTGATGTAGAGCATCGCGAGCTCGAGGCGCGTGCGCAGGTCATCGAGCAGGCTCAGTATTTCTAGCCGGATCGAAACGTCCAGCATGGAGACCGGCTCGTCGGCCAGCAGCACTCGCGGCTCCGCGGCAAGGGCCCTGGCGAATGCGACGCGCTGCCGCTGCCCGCCGGACAGCTCGTGCGGGTACTTGGCCAGGTACTTGTCAGCCGGGCTCAGGCGCACCTGCTCGAGCAGCGCGCTAGCCTGCTGCCCTACCGCGTTTCTCGGCTGGCTGCCACGGTGCAGCCGCAGCGGCCGCTCAAGGTGGTACCGCACCGTATGCGCCGGGTTGAGCGACGCGAACGGATCCTGGAACACCATCTGGACTTCGCTCTTGTAGCGCCGGAACGCGCGCCGCCCCGACAAGTGGACCGGCTGGTCATCCAGCCAGATCGTGCCCGCCGACGGATGCTCCTGGCCGGCCAGCAGGCGGGCGACGGTGGACTTGCCCGAGCCGCTCTCGCCGACCAGCGCGACGACCGCGCCGCGGTACAGGCCGATCGACACGTCGCTGACGGCGTGCAGCACGTGGGCGCGACCGAGCCGGAAGTCCTTGGCCAGTCCGGCTGCCGCAAGCGTCAGCGCCCCGCGCGCCGCGGCCGCCGACACCAGCCCGGCCGGCTCTGTGCTGGCTGATACTGGGCTAGCTGACACTGGCTCAGCGGGCTGCGGCTGGTTGTTACCAGTTGCCTGGCTGCTCACGGCTTCAGCTCCTCGGCGCTTGACTGGCTGGCAGCAGCCGCGACGGCGGGCCCGGTGTCAGCCAGCACGACGCCAGCTCTGCCGTCGGGCGAGAGGGCCTCTGCCGCGTCCGGTAGCACGAACGGGCACGCGGTCACGTGCCCCGGGTCCAGCGATGACCGGACCTTCGCGAGCCGGACCTCGATCTTCTTGCACTCATCGGTGCCTTCGGTACACCGTGCCAGGAACGGGCAGCCGGGCGGCGGGTCGAGCAGGTCCGGGGGAGTGCCAGGGATCCCGGTGAGGTCGCGCCGGGGGCCGCGCAGTGACGGGAACGAGCGCAGCAGCCGCTTGGTATAGGGATGCGACGGCTCATGGTGAATCTCGTGCGCGGTCCCGATCTCCATGAGCTGTCCGCCATACATCACCGCGATCCGGTCGGCGAGCTCGATCAGCAGGGACAGATCGTGAGTGATGAACAGGATCGCGAAGCCGAGCCGGTCCTTCAGTTCGAGGATCTGGCGCAGGATCTCCCGCTGCACCACAACGTCGAGCGCGGTCGTCGGCTCGTCCATGATGACCACTTCAGGGTCGGTGGCCAGCGCCATCGCGATCATGACGCGCTGACGCATCCCGCCGGATAGCTGGTGCGGGTAGCTGCGCAGCCGCTCACGGGGGATGCCGACCATGTCGAGCAGCCCCGCCGCCTTCTCGGTTGCCTCTGTCCTGGTGAGCGCGAGATGGGCGCGGATCACATCGGTCAGCTGATCGTGGATGCTCAGCACCGGGTTCAGCGCGTTCATGGCGCTCTGGAACACGATGGAGATCTCCCGCCAGCGCAGCCCGGCCAGTTGCTCCTCGGTCAGCTGCAGCACGTCGGTTGGCGTGTCCGCGCGGAGGCCCTGATACCGCACGCTGCCGCTGGTAATCACGGCTGGCGCTCGCAGCAGCCGCGTCGCTCCGTAGGCAAGCGTGGACTTTCCCGAGCCGCA
>DATMMA010000460.1:0-5500 GCA_035570295.1 Streptosporangiaceae bacterium | reverse complement strand
CCGCTTCCTATGCCATTTCCATCTCGCTGGCCGTCGGCGGCGGCCTCGGGGTAGCAGCCGTCGCCCTGCCGCTGGCATCTCCCAGCATGGTCGGGCAGTACTGGTGGGTGATGGCGGCGGCGCCGCTGATTGTCGGCTGCCTGTGTCCCCCGGTCTTCGGGCCCCTGGTTGACCGTGCCCTGAAGATCGCGAAACGACCGCCGCTCGAGCGCAGGCCAACATGGCGGGGCCTGGGCCGAGCGCTGGCCTGGACGCTGCTTGGCTGGCTGCTGTTCGGCGTCCAGGTCTGGCTGCTCATCTCCGAAATGGCCGGCCGCAGCGGTTACCTGGTACTCGCGGTCGGCGGATACGCGCTGGCCTTCTCTGCCGGACTGCTGCTGATCGTGGTTCCCGGCGGCATCGGCGCCCGCGAGGTCATCCTGATCGCGGCGCTGTCGCCGGTCGTTCCCGGCGCGGCCGTGGCTGTCGCGGTGATGGCTCGAGTCGTGACCATGGCATCAGATCTCACCTGCGCGGGCATCGGCCTGGCCGTAAGCCGAGGCGTTCGCGCCCCGGCTGGCCGTAAGCTGACGGCGCCAGCCGGAAAGCATCGCCAGATTTCGCCGGGGCCACTGCTTCTCACCGCGGGGCAACCAGACCGGAGTCAGCCGACGGCGCGTCCCTCGCAATGAAGTGACACGACATCCGCCAGTGCTGGCCAACCCCTGAGCGCGGGTCAGAAGCCACCAGCCTCGCCCCGCACCGCTCGACTTCCCGGCGCACTCGCCGCGCAGGCAGCGTCGTCATCTGCATAGGTGCCGGGTAGCGGAAGATCGTGCGCTGGACGAGTCCGGTGAAGCCGCGCGGAGTGAGCGCATACACCGCGCCGCGCGGCGTCGGCCTATGCCTCTCGGGTACCAAGATCACTACCGCGCCTCCCGGCCGAGTCACGCGGACGAACTCTGTCAGGTACGCGCAAGCCAGAGCTCGCGGCATGTGCTGCAGCACCAGACTCGAGTAGACCAGGTCGAAGCTGGCGTCCGGAAAGATCTTCAGATCCGGGCTGGCGTTATGCACGACCCTGCAGCCTGGCCGGCCGGACAGCATGCCCCGGGCCCTGTCCAGCATCGAGGAGGAGATGTCGACTCCGGTGACGGAATCGAAATAATCGTTCAGAGCGGCGGTGAGGCGCCCGACGCCGCAGCCGAAGTCAAGCGCCGCGGACCGGGCCTGGCAGATCCCGAGCTGATCCAGCCGGTCGAGCGCCGCGGCGATCTCGGCCCGTCCGCTAGCCATGAACTCGCCGACATCCCAGCGCCCGCCGCGCCGGTCCGGGTCAACGCATACCGCCCAGAGCGGATCGTCCAGGCCGAGTTTGGTCCAGTCGCGGGAGAGCCTGGCGAGCTCGCTGTGCGGTGACGCCATCAACCTCGGATCGCTAGTCAGGCCGGAACCCCGCCGGTCTCGTAACTATCCGCGTACCCGTCGTCGTATTCGGGTTCGTCCCGAACCGACAGCGTCAAGATGATGCCCATGACCAGGAGGATGAGGCCGACCAGTGCGAACACGACCGGGAGGATGACAGATACCAGCTCGATCTCGGCGTCCTTGGACTTGGCGTTGCTGACGGCGGCGGCGACAGTGCTGGGAGTGCTTTCGAAGTGCGCGTTCAGCAAGTTGAGCACCTCGGCGCCGCCGCTCTGCAGGTACAGGTGCTCGCTGGAGAGTTCCTTGACGGGCGCGCCGGTCCCGGGGTCGACGTAGAAGGTGGTCGTCGACTGGTCGTACTCGTTCAGCGTCACCGACGGGGCGCTGGGATCGTTAAGGAGTGAGCCGGGCAGTGTCAGCGTGCCGCTCTTATCGCCTAGGACAGTTTCCACGTATTTGTATGTCGTCAGCCCGTCGACCACGGCGGTGCCGCTGTACACGCTCGGCTGTGGCTTGAGCAGCGTCGTGTCGAAGTACTGGTAACTCTGCTGCTGAGCACCGATTGGCCAGACGAAGCCCTGTCCGGAGAGATGGACGTTGCTGCTCGTGCCGATGGCGGCACCGCAGCAGTTGATCAATTCGCCAGTGCGGCGGTCAAAAGGCAGCCGTTCGGTGGAGTAGTCGTACGTCAACCGATTGGTCTCGTCGTAGACGTAACTGAACTCGTTCCAGACCGCCCGGCTCGTGTTGCCTGCGGCGTTGTCGCCCTCGACCGTGACAGTGTCGTGCAACGTAGCGCCAGTCAGTTCGCGCAGCTTTGATGGGCTGAAATAACTCGCGTTGCTGGCCACGAGGGTTGAAATGGACTTCTCGTTAAGCGGGAACTTCACCGCCTCGCCGACAACGACAAATCGGGTGAGCAGCGCCAGTACGATCAGGAAGGCACCTAGGGCACTTAGTACAAGTCCGGCAACCCTGCGCATCTATCCTCCACAAGTGAGATGCCCAGCAGCCATGAGTGGACAGTCCGAGGCTGTTCCGGTGGATCATAGTCCGATCACCGGAGTTGTCAGTGGCAATCAGGACACATACATATAACGGGTTAGGTTCGGGCACAAGGGTGGAACAGGACGACCGACGGCAGCCGGTGGCCGGCGATGTCACGGCTGACCTGCCAGCGACGTCAGGCCGGAATCCGGCTCTCGACGGTGTCCGGGTTCTCGCCGCATTGGCGGTGCTGCTCACCCACGTCGGCGGGCAGACCGGGTTCGCTTTCACCGGATCACCGGCATCCTGGGTGGTGAGTCGCGGCGATGTCGGCGTTCCGGTCTTCTTCGTCCTGTCCGGACTGCTGCTCTACCGCCCCTGGGCACGCTCTGTCCTGACGGCCGGCAAGTCGCCAGCAACCGGGCCGTACTTCGTGCGCCGCGCCTTGCGCATCCTGCCGGCCTACTGGGCCGTCGTGATCGTCGCCCTGTGCACGCTCAACTCGCCGCATATCGGCTCGGTATCAACCTGGCTTCAGTACCTGCTGCTCGTGCAGAACTACAACCTGCACCCGTGGTGGTACGGGACCGGAGCCGACGGGCTGGCGCAGATGTGGAGCCTTGTCGTCGAGGTGTCCTTCTATCTCATCCTGCCGGTGCTGGCGGCGGCGCTAGCCTGGTGGGCTGCGCGGGGGGCGGGTGGGCTAACCGGGACTGACGAGGTAAGCCGGCGCGCCTGGCGATTGGTAGCCGGAATTGGCGTTATCGGATTGTCCTGCTACGGCTTCACGGTACTGGCCTTCTATCCCAGCCTTCAGCTCTGGCTAGGCGAGACGCTCCCCCGCCTGCTGACCTGGTTTGCCGGCGGAATGCTGCTTGCCGTGGTATCTGAGTGGGCCCACGCCGATTCTGCTGGCGCCGGACCGGCGGCGCGTTTCTGCCGGACTATCGCCGGCTCCGCCGAAGCGTGCTGGCTGATCGCCGCGATCGCCTTCGTTATCGCCTGCACTCCGCTCGCCGGGCCAGAAACCCTGGCGATACCAACGCTGTGGAACACCGAACTCAAGACTGCTCTCTACACGCTCATCGGGACCGTGCTCGTCGCGCCGGTGGCATTCCAGTCGGGCCGGCCGACCTGGGTGACCAGAGCGCTGGGGAACCGGGTGATGAGCTTCCTCGGCCGGATCTCCTACGGCATCTTTCTCTGGCAGTTCGTTGTCATTTACGCATTCTTCGCCGTGTTCCATGCGCGCGACGCATTCCAGGGCACGTTGTACAGCTGGCCGGCGGTCCTCGGCATCCTCGCCGTGGTCACCGTGGTGACTATTGCCGTGGCCGCGATCAGCTACTACGTCCTGGAGCAGCCGGCCCAGCGGCTCTATCGGTCAGGCCGGGATCGGGCACGGCGGGATCGGGCACGGCGGGATCGGGCACGGCGAGATCGGGCACGGCGGGCTCCCGGACGGCACGCCGCGACCGGCGCTCGGGACGGCCGGGCTGGACTAGCGCGGCCGCTACCGCAGCGACGATAGCCAGGCAGGCAACCTGGGGCCCGGTGCTTGTCAGCGACGTCATGACCGTGGCGCTGTCGCCGCGCCCCGAGAGCAGGTCGGCCGCCACACCGCTCATCGCCGCTACGACTAGCAGCGCGGGGGCGAGCCATTGACCTGCCAGCCAGCGCCAGCCGCCAGCATCCGGAGTGCGCCGGATCGCCAGGAAGCCGAGCGTGGCTGCGGGAAGTAGCAGCGCGCCGGGAAGGCCGCCTACCCACAGGCCGAGAAAGGCCAGCAAGCCGAGTCCTACCGCCCCCTGCCCCAGCACAATCGGATGCCAAGCGCTCGGTGCCCGCCCCGCCCGTGCGGAGCTGACCTCTTCTGAGCTGACCTGGGCCGTGCTGAACTGGGCCGAGCCGAACTGGGCCGGCTGCGGGTCAGGCGCAGCCACCCCGCCGTCTCCCGCGCCGGCCGGCTCGCGCCGTCGCCAGAGCGGCACGAAAGCGGCGAGTATGACCAGCGCCAGCGTCCCGAGCCCGCCGAGCAGGGCGGCCTGATAGGTGGAGTTCGGCCCGTACGTCAGCGTCACGAGCCCGCGGGTCCCGGCCGGCAACAGCCACGCTTGCTCCCAGCCGTCGAGCCGAACCGGCTGCAGCACCCGCCTGCCGAGGCTGGCCTGCCAGCCGGCGTTGTAGTTCTGCCGCACCACAAGGTAAGAGCTCTGGCTGGCGGCAACGCGGACGAGGCGGCTGGCAGCACCCCACTTGACGGTGGTGACCGGCGCGGGAGAAGCAGTGGCGCCACCCCGCAGGCTTGCCTGGCCCGGGGGGTCAACCAGGACGCTCTGCACGTCGAACCCGCGGGGGTCGGTGGCGGGCTCGACCAGCGAGTTGCGCCCGGGCAGGACAGTGACGGCCGAGCAAGCGACAAACGCGACAGGCCTGCCCTGGAGCAGATCGGCCACGGTCCCGGTGGCCCTGGTGGCGACCGGCTTGCCATTGACCGTGATTGTGGGACCATGCCCGCACGCGAACGTGACCTTCGCGGTGCCGGCCGCCGTGAGCGGCCGGACGCCAGGGATGTGAATCTCCGAGATCTGCACCGGCAGCTGCGACGGTGTGAACGTCAGGGTCAGCGAGTCGGTGCGCAGCGGACTGAAACTCAGCTTGCCCGACGGGCCGACAACACCCCCGCGGAACTGGCCGCCCGACCCGGTGACGAGAACCTGCAGCGGGACGGACGCCGATGGCGGCCTCACCACCGTGACGCGCTTCACCGTCCTGGTCCCGTGCCAGCGGATCTTAATCTCAGGATGGGTGTCGTTCGCACCGGAGATCCAGGCTGTGGCCAGGTTCCCGTCAACGGCCGCGCTCGGCATGTCCTCGGGATCACTGGTGTAGGTGGATGAAGCCGTCACTCGCGGTTGCAGGCTGCCAGCATACGCTTGCCTGGCGATCTGCCGGTCGTTCGTCATGATCGCGAGCCCGGACAGCACCGCGGGATGGCCCTGGGAGACAGTGAACTCCTGGTCGAATCCGTACTGTTCTTCAGTTGGCTTGACCAGGCTGGGCGAGCACACCCAGCGCAACGAGGTCAGCATGCAGCCAGAAGGCT
>DATMMA010000459.1:0-16808 GCA_035570295.1 Streptosporangiaceae bacterium | reverse complement strand
CGAGTACGTGAACATCTGGTCCTCGTGGCCTGCGGTGACCTCCTGCATCACCGGCTTCATTTCCATGACGTGCTGCCGAGCGAAGAGTTCGAACGGGTTGTCCCGCTCGAGAGCCGGGATGCTCACGGCATCGACCTGGATCCCCGCTTGCCGCAGGGCGTCGGCGGCTTCCTTCACAGTTGCGGCGACCTCTGGATCGATAGGACCTAGTCCCGAGTCGACCAGCCAGCCGACGCGCACGGGCCGGTCCGGCGAGGCGCCCAGGCCGGCGTCGAACTCGCGCGGGACAGTGGCGAAGCCGTCGGCGCCGTCCGGGCCGGCCAGCAGGGAATACGCCAGTGCGAGGTCGCGGATAGTGCGGGCCATCGGGCCGGCGTGCCAGTCCCGACGCGGCTCCCGCGGCCAGGCGCCCGTCATCGGGATGCGGCCGCGCGTTGGCTTGAAGCCCGCGATGCCGGTGTCGGCCGCCGGCCCGCGCACCGAGATGGACAGGTCGCTTCCGAGCCCGAGCGGCGACATCCCAGCCGCGATCGCCGCGGATTCCCCGCCGCTCGAACCGCCGGGCGAGCGGTCGAGGTCCCAGGGGTTGTTCGTCCTTCCGGTCAGAAGGTTGTCGGACTCGATCCAGTACGCGAACTCCGGGAGGTTGGTCTTGGCCAGGAGGATCGCGCCGGCCCGCTTCATGCGCGCCACACTGGTGGCGTCCGTGTCCGGGATGCGGCCCGCGAAGATCGGCGAGCCGCGCTGGGTGAGCACCCCGGCGGTGTCGAACGAGTCCTTGACCGTGAAGGGCACGCCGTGGAGCGGCCCCACCTTCCCGCCCGCCGCGAGCTGCTCGTCTGCCGCCCTCGCGGCGTCCAGCGCACCGTCGGCGAGCGTGACGATGGCGTTGATGCTCGGATTGGTGGCCTCGATGCGGTCAAGGTGCGCTTGCACCACCTCAACGGAGGAAGCCTTCCCGGTACGGATCAGCTCGGCGAGTCCGGTCGCGTCAGTGTGGATGAGGTCGGCGGTCATGACGGAGTCCCTTCCAGGTCGTCTGCACTTTTAGACCAGCCTGCTACTTGACTGCATATGAGCCGGCACGGTTTCCCGCCTGCGCCGGGACGCGGCCAGGCCCACAGGACAGCGCAGACACTCGCCGCCGTGGGCGGTGGCCGCCTTGGCAGCATTTGTGTCGCGCAGCGTGTTGAGCATGACGAAGTCGTGCCCTGCTCTCGGGCTGGGCACGCCGTTCGTGCGCGCTAAGAACGCTCGGACTGACGTTCTATCGTGGTCTCACAAGGCCGCTTCTTCCGGTTTGCCGGGGAGCCAAACGGGGAGCCAACGTTGGCAGTTACGGAGCCGTGTCGAGCGACGATGAGCCACGTTCGCGCAGTTCATCGGCTTAACTGGCCACACCAGACAGCGTCTAGCGATGGCCTGATCGTGACTGGGGGTCAAGGGGTCGCGGGTTCAAATCCCGCCGTCCCGACTGGTAAGATTCTTCGAATACACATGCCCTATGGGTGGCCTTAAGGGGAGCCAATCTCTTCATGAAATGGCCTCCACAAGCCCTCTGAGACCACGCGTCAACCGCCATTTACCAGGGCATGTTGCCGCTAGATGGCGCCGGTGAAACACGCCAGTCAAGGGGTCAGAGGTCACTTTGCTGCACCCACGTCAGCATGGGCCAGAACACAGACGTTCGAGCACTAAGGCCGCTGACCAACGACGTCGCGCCCACCGGAATCCGCGGAGCCAACGCAAGCAGGCGCCCAGCCCGTGCCCCTGACCGTGCGGCGACTGAGTACGCGCGACAGCTGCGCCGAGGATATGACGCAGACCGAGAAACTGCTGGCCATCCCAAGAGCCACTAAGAAGGGCACACGACCGAGCGCGCGAACAAAGCCAGCCAGCGCCAACCCCTGCCACGGGCGGCCCCACTTCTGGCACGAGCCGCCGAGGCGGCACAAGCCGTGTCCGGTCCGTGGCGTGAGCGCGTACGGTCCGTGCCAGGTTCAGCGAAGATGCCGCGCCCCGCGGTCCGCAGTCGTGTTCCCCGTGACGGGCTGACCCGATCGGGTTGCCGCTGGTCGCCGACAAGATGGACATGACGGGATGGGTTGCCGCCTTCACTGAGGACGGCACGTTCACCGGCGAGTCACTCGGCGCTCCTTGGAAAGGCCCCGCCGAACTCCCCCTGCAGGCCGAGAACTGCTACCGGGCGCGTTCCCGGAAATGCACCGCGAGCCGGTTCTGTGCCAGCGGCAATGCCGTGGTCGTCCGCTATAGGAAATGCACGTCAACCCGCTGCAGCCGGGCCCGATAGTGCAGTCCGCCGGCCCGTGGCTTGCTGCCGAGATGCTTCTGCTTCGTCGCGAACTTCTGCTACCTGGAATTACTGCCGGCTAGCGCCGCGCGTCGGCCGATCGCTGTGCCCTGACCACACGTCCGGCGGGGACTGGTGCACCTACCACGCGCTGAAGGGTCCGCGGCGTCGGCGAGCCCCTGGAGGGCACCGTTGGCCAAGAAGGCCCTGCGGCGCGGATGGTGCCCGATCGGTCTAACATGCCAGGACGGCCATCATGCGACCAGCTTTACCGTGATGCGTTACGGATCAGCAGAGGACGAGTCCGCCGCCCGCCCCGCGCTGCGGGTGTTCTCTACCCGGCCTCCACCGGTGACACACCGCGCCTTCGCACGTGCGAGCTATCGAGGAGATACCGCCTGATATGCGGGCCGCTCCGCTCCCGTGAGGGGTGATCACGATGACGTCGACACGGCGACATGGCCCAGGATGGGCGAGGAGAGCCCTCGGCTGGGCTACCGGCAGGCTCCGGGACCTCCATGACGAGTTGACATGGGCCTATGCGGCCACCCTCCGGCCCGTTAGCCCGCCGCAGCCCGACCGCCCAATAGCGCCACCCGCCATCCAGCGCCCGTCAAGGCGGGTTCAGGCGACGACACCCGCCAGCCCGAACCCGCCAAAGCAGGCACGCGCGGTGCCGACCGACCCGCCTGAGCCGATCAGCAGGACGTCCCCAGTGTCGGTCGTTCTCTGGTCAGCCGCCCTGCGATCTTCAAGATCTGCCAGGCGGTGGTCGCAATCCGCACGGCACTGTCCTCCGCGCACTGGCCGACGAGCGTTTTAGGGCGTGGTGGCGCTGACCCTCGGAAGATCGGCGAAGCGTGCCTTCGCATCGAAGGTCAGGATGGTCCGGTCGGTCTGCACGGCGTGCGCAGCGATGATCAGGTCATGAGCACCGCGCGGCGTTCCGGCTCGCCGGGCATGAGCGATCAGCCGTGCGTGGTAGGCCGCCGTGGTCTCGGTGTAATCCAGCACCTCGACAGCCGAAGTAACCGCGACGAGCGCCCGCGCACGGTCCGCGGCACGGTCGGCAGTGTCAGCTAGCTCGATGCCGACTCGGTACTCGGCGATCGTGACGGCCGCAATGGCCAACTCGTCCGAATCCAGGGCAGTCCGGTCGATCGTCCCGCGTTCGTAGGCGATCAGAACATTGGTATCGAGGATCAGGCGCCGGCCCACGGATCATCCCCCTCGCTGGCCACCACGGCCAGCGCACTTGCGATGTCCGCGGCAAACCGGTCATCAGGCGGGGGGATCTGCTCCAGCGCCGCACGCAGGTCTGCCCCGGTCCTCCGCCGGGCCGGCATGACCTCCGCCACCGCGTGATTGCCGCGGGTGATCGTGACAGTCTCGCCACGCTCGATCGCGTCAAGCAGGTCAGAGAAGTTCCGCGAGGCCTCGGTAGCGGTCATCGTTCGCATGCCATCATGGTATCTGATAATCAGATCTCTGAGCCAGGTAGGCAGGCCTGGGCTCACGCTGATCCTGACGTCGCCAGCTTCTAGGGAGCCAAACGGGGAGCCAACGTTGGCAGTTGCCGGGCTGCACCGGGCGATGGCGAGCCACATTCGTGCAGTTCAGCGGCTCACCAAGCCTCAACGGACAACATCCCGCCGTCCCGACTGGTAGTCCACATTTTTCGACCTGAAGCGCTGGCAACCGGCGATCCGATGCACCTGTCCGGCCGCGCCGGCTGGTGGCTGCCCGCTGGCTCGACCGCAGACTGCCGCGCTTGTCCATCGAACCGGCGACGCCGCCAGCCGCACGACTAGTCCCCGCGCCCGCCGACGAACTCACCCACCACGCAGCGACGACAGCCAGGTAGCCAGTTAGCCAGTTAGGGGCCGGCCAGGCTGGCCTGGAGCCGGGCCGGCCCGCGCCAGAGTTCACGGGGGATTTGTCGGCGTCCCGGTGCGGCCGGCGGTGGCGAGGACGGCCACCGCCAGCAGGACCCCCAGGACGGCGGTCGCCATGTCGGGGACCGTGTAGGGGGCGTAGAAACCGGACGCGGATGCTTGCGGCGCGGATGCGATGCCGATCAGCAGTGCGGCCGGCGCCGCCCAACGATGGCCTGCCAGGCAGCTGCGTGCGGTTGTCGCGCTCAATGCGGTCGCGCCGATCCCAGCCGCGACCAGGCCGCTAGCCGACGTGAGGTGCCGGAATGTCATCAGGACGAGGCTGCAGCGGGTCAGATCCAGGGACGCGGCGACGAGCAGCATGGCGGCGATCAGGCGCCGGCCGGTCCGGGCACCTCCGGCGGGAGACATCGTTCCGCAAGCCGCGACCGTGGCCGGGACGCCTGGGCGCGGGCGGCTGCGCATCAGCAGGCGATCGCGTCGTTCTCGTGCAGCTGCTGGCGCAGCGCCTGAAGCGCGTAGTGGAGCCGTGATCTGGCCGTGCCAGGCGGGATGCCGAGATCCTGGGCGACTGTCACCAGGCTCCCCCCGTTGTAGAAGGCCTCAACCAGCACCTTCCGATGTGCCGGCGACAGATGCTGCAGTGCGGCGGACACCAGTTCCCGGTCCAGGACCTGGTCCAGTGCCGAGTCGGTCCCGGCATCCTCGTTCGGCAGCGCCTGGACGATGACGGGCCTTGACCGTGCGGCGCGGTCTGCGTCGATGAGCAAGTTGCGCGCGACCCGGAAAAGCCAGGGCCGGATCGGCCGGTCGTCAGCGCTCAGCTTGGGCAGGTGACGCCAGGCCCTGATAAAGGTTTCCTGCACGACGTCGTCCGCGCTCGTGCGGTCGGTGCAGAACCGCTCTACATAGACGTGCAGGGCCTCCGCGTGGCAGCAATACAGCTGGCGGATCGCGGCATCAGCGTCGGCAGGTAGCTGGCCGCCCCGGTCACTCGTGATAGCAGACATGCCTACTAACACGGATAGTAGAGACCTGCCGTTCAGGCCGACGCTGCCAGGAACAAACTGACCTCCCGCCTGAACCGCACGCTTACCCTATGCGTGATAGTAGACAGGGCCGGTGCGCCGGCTGATCATGTCCGGGAGCGCGGATGCGACGATTCGGTGAGCTGGAAGCAGTGATCATGGAGCGACTGTGGGAACGGGGCCGTCCGGCGCTGGTCCGTGAGATCCTCGACGACCTGCGCGGGGACCGGGATCTCGCCTACACCACCGTGATGACGGTAATGGACAATCTCTACCGTAAGGGGTGGTTGCGGCGGGAACGGGACGGCCGTGCGTGGCGCTACGAGCCGACAGGCTCCCGGTCCGGGTACACGGCTGCGCTGATGAACGATGCGCTCGAAACCAGCGCGGATCGCCGGCGGGCTCTCGCGCACTTTGCTTTCCAGATGAGCCCGCACGACGCCGCGATTCTGCGTGACGCGCTGGACCAGGGGCTGCGCGAGTCTGAGAGCGGCGAGGCTCTGTGACCGTCGCGGCGGTCCTGATCGGGTATGCGGTCTGCGTCGGCACGCTTGGCAGCAGGCTGCTTGGCAGGGCCCGGTGGACGGCGCGGGCGCCACTTCTGGCGATTGTCACCTACCTAGCCGCGGGATGGTCTGTCGTCGCCGCCATCGGGCTGGCCGGCCTGACGCTCGCGGTAAAGGCGACTGCCCTCGGTGGCGGCCTCAGCCACCTGATCGGCGCGTGCGTGCTGCGGTTGCGCGAGACCTACGGCACGCCTGGCGGCGCCACCGTCGCCGCGCTGGGCCTGATCCTCGCGGGCGCTGTCGCTGCCCGCACTGTGCTTACGGCCATGACCCACCTGCGCGCCGTCGCACAGCAGGCGCTGCTGCACGCGGAGGCGGCGCGCCTCGTTGGCCGTCCCGAGCCTTCCCTGGGCGCCGTGCTCGTGGAGCACTCCGAGCCGATTGCATATTGCGTCGCTGGCCGACATCCTACGGTGATCCTTAGTACCGGCGCGCTGCAAGCACTCGAACCTGCTGAGCTGTCGGCGGTACTGGCGCATGAGCGGGCTCACCTGACCGGCCGCCATCACCGGCTGCTGGCCCTGGCACGGATCGGCTGCCTCGTGCTTCCGTTCCTACCCTTGATGCGCGATGCAGATGCGCAGGTAGCGCGGCTGGTGGAGATGCACGCCGACGACGCGGCAGCAAGGACGAGCGATCCGCGCTCGCTCGCCACGGCACTGGTGGTTCTCGCCACGGGAGCCAGTCCCGCTCCGGCGCTCGCGGCTTCTGCCACCGACTCGGTGCAGCGTATCCTCCGGCTGCTTCGACCCGCCGAGCCGCTGGGCCCGGCGCGGCGCCAGGCGCTGCGGGCGACGGCAGCCTCGCTCCTGCTGACTCCGGTCTTGCTGGCCCTCGCGCCTGCGCTGCTCGCCCTCGCGCTCGGGCGCGTCGCCTAGCGCCGGCCGACTGTGAACAGCCCGCATGCCAGGTTCGTTGTGCCAGGTATACGCGACAGTGCACTGAACAGCTTTCGCGTCGGAGCGGATGCGGAGGAGATATGAAGAACTGTCTTGGCGGAGGGCTCCGCTGCTGGCGCGCACGCAGGTGCAGCAGCCACGCGTCTGCCCGGCACAGTGCGGAGCCTGGCAGCGCCCAGGGCCAGACGGCGCCCGGCGCGACCGCAGGCGGCAAGGCTGGGGCTCGCGATAGGAGTGCTGCGACATTAAGGCTGGCGAGACTAACGCTCGGGAGACTAGTGCGAGCCGGACGGCGGTCGGGAATCGGTGGCTGCTGCCATGTAGGCGGCAATCGGGCTTTTCACCGCGAGCCTGGATTCTTCGGAGCTGGAGGCGTGGGCGCTGCCGGCTCTCATTCCGAATGACGCGGACGGCCTGGGTGATCTTATGGCCGACCTGCACCTGATATCCGAGCTGCTGATCACGAGCTGCACGAGGCGATCGGAGAATCGCCGCAAGCCGTCCTGCAACGGCTTGCGATCCTGGCGGAACATCGGCGCGGAAATTCCCTCGGCCGGTTAGGCAGGCGCACCTGCATCCGAGCTGGCGAGTCGCCCCCCTTTCTGCTCGGTCACCAACCTCCCCGCCATGAACTGCGACTGACTGCTATGCGTGTTAGTAGATAGGGCGACGCTTTCGGCGACGCCGTCTACCTGAGGAGATGGCTGCGTTGGCCGGTCCGAGATTCGCTCATCGGCTGTGGCTGCGGTGGCACCGAACCCTTGCGGCCTTCCGGCTGTTCGCTCACGGCGGTCTCCGATATGTGAGCAACGCGCCACGGCTCTACGCGGCTGCAGGCGAGGAGCGTCAGATGCTGCGAGCGGACCTGGCTCTGCAGACCGCGGAGGACGTCGCCGACACCGTGGGAGCGATGAAGGGCGTCATGATGAAGCTCGGCCAGATGGCCAGTTATGTCGACGACGGGCTCTCCCCTGCTGTCCGCCGCACCCTTGCCCGCCTGCAGGACAGCGTCCCTCCGATGGCGCCGGAGTTGGCCGCGACCGTCGTGGATGAAGAACTCGGCGCGCCGCCGGAACGGGCGTTCGCGCGCTGGGATCCGCTGCCCATTGCCGCTGCCTCGATCGGGCAGGTGCACCGTGCGGTCACCCTCGACGGGCGGGCGGTCGCGGTCAAGGTGCAGTATCCGGGCATTGCCGAGATGATGGCGGCGGACCTGCGCAACGTCGCGCTGCTGCGCCGGATCCTGCGCGTCACCGCGCCGGCCCAGGACGTCGATGCGCTGCTAACAGAGCTGCGCGACCGCGTACTCGAGGAACTTGACTACCGCCGCGAAGCCGCCAGCCAGCAGCGTTTCGCGGCCTACTACCGCGGCCATCCGACCATTCGTGTTCCATCGATCATCAGCGAGCTGTCCACCCGGCGGGTACTGACCACCGAGCTGTCGGACGGAGCCCGTTTCGCCGAGCTTGCCAGCTGGCCGCAACCAGAGCGCGACCTCGCCGCCGAGACAATTTACCGGTTCGTCTTCCGCAGCCTGTACGAGATCGGCGCGTTCAATGGCGATCCGCACCCGGGCAACTACCTGTTCCACCGGGGCGGCCAGGTTACCTTCCTCGACTTTGGGCTCGTCAAGCACTTCACGACGGCGGAGCTGGAACCGCTGCTGCAGATGAACCACGACATCTGCATCGACCATGACGCTGAGGCGTTCCGCCGCACGCTGGAGAGCGCCGGATTCCTGCGCCCTGGCGCGCCAGTCAGCACGAAGGCGATCGTCGAGCACCTCACTGTCTTCTACGACACCATCCGCGAGCCAGGGCCACTGACCGTCACCAGCGACTACGCCTCGTCCATCGTCCGCCGCTTCTTCGACCTGCACAGCCCGCTCGCTGAGTACCTCGCCATCCCGCAGTCCTATGTGATCCTGCAACGCATCAACCTGGGATTGTTCGCCATTCTCGGTGAGCTATCCGCCACTGCTAACTGGCGTGCCATCTCCGAGGAGATCTGGCCCTCCGTCCGGGCACCAGCGTCGAGTCCCATGGGCCAGGCGGAGGCCGCGTGGCGTGAACGCCGGCCCATCGCGGCGTGACGATCTCCTGAACGGACGAGAGCTACTAGTCGTGTTAGTAGGTAGCCCGACCGCTCAGCGAAGGAGATGCCATGACTACCACGCCCGGCATTCAGCTCAGGCCCGGCGAGCAACCGCTTCCGGCCACCGGCAGCTGGCGAGTCGGTCCGGCAGATTCGCACGTATCGTTTGCAGCGCGGCTGGCCGGCCGCCGCGTGCAAGGACGGCTGCCCCTGACCGGCCAGGTGCTGATCGCCGAGCCGATCGAGGAGTCAACAGCGCGGCTGACCGCGAGGACGAGCGCGGTCAGCACCGGGTCACCGGTGCTGGACCGGCTGCTGGCCGGACCAGGCTTCCTGGACGCCCGCGCCTACCCGGAGATCAGCTTCCAGTCCGACCTGCTGGTCTGGGTGCCCGCCGGGTGGCGGGCGGTCGGCCGCCTGCAGGTCAAGAAAGCCGAGCACGAACTCGCCTGTCAGCTCGGCGTTCAACTCGGCAACAGCCGGCCTGGCAGCGCGCCTCTCCTCGTAATCGCCTGCACTTGGGTCATTGACTCGACCTGGGTCACCAGCCAGCGGATCCCGGCGCTGAGCCGTCGCATCGCGATGACGTGCTCATTTCATCTTGACCCGGACATGTGAGCGGCAAGGCATCCTCCAGTGTGACGTACCTCGCACTCAGCATGCTCCGTCTTCCCGAACAATGCCGCATCTCCTATACGTGTTAGTAGTTGAGAGCGGAACTACCGTTGTGCGGTGCGGCGCCAGGCCCGCCGGAACGGTCCCCACGACAGGAGGACACGACATGTTTGCTCGTCTTGGCCCGGCCCGGCCAGCGCAGGGCGCGGAAGCGATCGCGCGGGCGGTGATCGTGCGGGCGGTGGGCGCACTGGCGCTGGCCGCGCTGGCGATCATTCACGTGGTCGACCTGCCGGGCACGCTGGGCCCGACCCCGCTGGTCGGTGCCGGTTACCTGGGGATCATCGCCGCCGCGGTTGTGACCGGCGGCGTGATGATCACCCGATCGCACTGGCTGGCATGGGCAGCGGCCGGCGGTGTGGCTGCTGCAGCGATGGGCGGTTACGTGCTGACTCGCGCCGTCCCTGGCGGCTTCCTCGGTGATCACGCCGACGTCGGTAACTGGCGCTGCCCGCTGGGAATTGCCGCACTCAGCGTGGAGGCGATTCTCATCCTGCTGGTCGCGCTCGCTGCCTGGCAGGCGCGAGGGCGCGCCCGGCGCGTGGCGCCCCAGCACGTGCCTGAGCCGGCCCGGCCGCGGACGCCCGAATTCAGCCAGGGGCACACCGGCTGATCAACCCGGCCACCAGAAGGAGCACTGTCATGCGCATGTCCCGGCCTGGCCCTACGGCCAGGGCAACGCGGTCACGTGGCGGCGATGGCTGTTCCCGGTTGCACTCGCGGCCAGCCTCGTGACGCTGCTGGTTGTGTCGGGCGGCGCCCCGCGTGGCGTGCCGCTGACCTATACCCAGTTCGTGGCTGATGTGGGCGCCGGAACGGTCGCCCTTGCCGATCGCGCTACCCGGCGGGAACCCGATAGCCGGTTGACCCGGACGGCTCTACTAACCGTATTAGTAGACAGATAGTTCACCACAAGATGGAGGCAACAAATGAAGCGCCCACGGATCATCATGGCCGGCGTCGGCGTGGCCGCTCTGGCGGCGGCCGGGGGCATCAGGGCCGCCTCGGCCAGCGGCACCCCGGCAGCCAGTGCCACGGGCGCGGCGACCGTGCACACAGCGTCGGTGACCGTCGCGGGCAAGACGCAGATCATTCTGGTTAACAGCCAGGGCCTGCCGCTGTACATCTACCGGCCCGACACGGCCACGACATCGCTTCTCACCGGCGGCCTGGCGAGGCTATGGCCGCCGCTGACCTCGCCCGCCGTCGCGGGCGCCAGGGTAACCGGTCAGGTCGTCGTCCTCAAGGACGTCAACGGCCAGCAGGTCACCTACAACGGCCACCCGCTGTATACGTTCGCTGACGACCATGCCGGCCAGGTGACCGGCCAGGGCGTCCAGAACTTCTTGTTGTCTACGCCCGGCATCGCCACGATCAACCTGTCGGCGGGAAGGACGGCACCCAGCACCCCGACCGGCCCGTCCGGCGGATATGGCTACTGAGCAGGTCGCGTCCCTGCCGGCGAACATGACACTCACCAGAAGCGCATCAGCTGGCGCGGGCCGCAGACGCGCCGCCAGGGCCGCCGTTGCCACGTTCGCAGTGGCGGCCCTGGGCGCTGCGGCGGCGACTAGCCAGCGAGCCTCAATAGCCGCGTCGTTGGCGGTGCTGGGTCATCTGCGCTGGCTCTGGATACCTGCAGCTATCGTGCTGGAGGCGGCGTCCATGGCCGCATTCGCCTTCATGCTGCGCAGACTGCTCGCGGCCGGCGGCGCCCGCGTGGGTGCCCGGCCCATGCTGGCCACATCTTTTGCCGCCAACGCGCTGTCAGTCTCGATTCCCCTGGCCGGACCAGAGCTCGCGACGGCCTTCACCTTCCGCCGCTTCACGCGGCAGGGAGCCGACGCTCCGCTAGCCGGATGGTCGCTGGTGACCGGCGGCGTCGTCTCGGCGGCTGCCGGTGCCCTTTTCGCGTTTGGCGGCGGCCTGGCGTCCGGTAACGGGCTGGTAACCGGCTTCGCCGTGCCCGGCGGTGTGCTCGCCGTCGCTGCCCTGCTCGTCCTAGGAGCGGCCGCGCGCAGACCGCGCCTGCGCGATGGGCTCGAACGGCGAGCGACATGGGCGCTGCAGCACGTTGGCCGGCTGATGCGCCGGCCGGCTGGGGATCCCGGCGCGATCATCGGGGCCTGGGCAGAACGGCTGAGCTCGCTGCAGCTCGCGCCATCCGGCTGGGTGACGGTGACCGGCCTGGGCGTCGTCAACTGGCTCGCTGACGCCGCCGTCCTCGTCGTGAGCATCCGCGCCGCTGGCGCCCCCGTTCCCTGGAATGATCTCTTGCTTGTCTACGGCTCGGGAGTCGCCGCGCAGAGTCTCAACATCACGCCAGGTGGCCTCGGAGTGGCCGAGGGCACTCTCAGCCTGGCCCTCGTTGCCACCGGCTTGCGAGTCAGCCAGGCGCTGGCTGCGGTGCTGCTCTACCGCCTCGCCAGCTTCTGGCTAGTCGCAGTCGCGGGCTGGATGGTCCTCTGGTTGCTCCATCGCCGCCAGCGCGGTCGGCCCACCACCGCGCTGCGCGACAAGCCAGCCGAGCGGGCACTCCGAATGGACAACTCGCTCGCGTCCCACACAGAGAGTGCTGACACATTGGCCGCGCTCCGCAGGCACGAACTGGTGCTGCTCCATGGTCAGCCAGGCTCAGCTGCCGACTGGCATCAGGTCACCGAACGGCTGCCTGCGCTACTCCACGCAGTCGCGGCAGACCGGCCCGGATACGGTTCCAGCCAGCTTCCGGCCGGCGGATTCGCCGCCAACGCTCGCGCTGTCATCGACGACCTGGATCGGCGCGGTATCGACCGCGCCGTGCTGGTCGGACATTCGTTCGGAGGCGGAGTCGCCATGTCGGCGGCGAGCCTGGCCCCGGAGCGGGTGGAGGCGGTCGTCCTGCTCGCGAGCGTCGGACCGGGGTGCGCCAACGTATGGGACAGGGTGCTGGCCGCGCGCGGCACCGGACCACTGTGCGCCCTCGTGGCGTGGAAGCTGACACCGTGGATCGCACGTGCCCGGCTCGCCGTGGCGCGGCGACGAGCCGGCCGCAGCCGGCGCCCGGACGAGCACGTCAACTGGCAGGTCTGGGGCCACAGACATGACGCGCGCGGCGGGCTCTGGCGCACGTTCCTCGCCGAGCAGCGCGCCCTGCTACGCGAGCTAGACGAGCTGGAACGTGCCCTCCCCGCGGTCGAGGTGCCAGTGCTCCTCCTAGCCGACCCGCGGGACACGCTGGTCCCGGTCGAGACCGCTCGCCGTCTGGCACAGTCGCTGCCGGACGCTCGCCTCCAGCTGATCAACCGCGCCGGCCATCACCTGCCCATGCGGGCCGCCGGCGCGGTCGCCGACGCGATAGGTGCCTTCCTAGCAGCGATGGACGCCGAGCAACTCGACAGCGCTCGGTCCGCTGCTCACGACCCGATGGCTCCGGCACTGGTGGCGTGAACATCGAAGCACTCCTATCCGTGATAGTAGATGGGCGCCGACATCTCATCGGGAACAGGTGCCCGCGAGCCGACAAGGAGAATCAAGTGCCCAGTACGCGTCGTGGGGCTACGGGTGGCAAGTCAGCCAGGCCTGCCCGAAGCGCCAGCGCCAGTGCGCGCGCCCGGGAGCGGATCGCAGCGGAGCACGCCGCGCGCAAGCGCGTAGAAAGACGCAGGCGGCTCGTCCTATCGGGAGCGGCGGTCGTCGCGGTACTCGCCGTCGTGGGAGCGCTCGTCGGGGTGAGCCTTGCCACAGGGCACCGCTCGGCCAAGGAATCTCGCGCGGCGTCCGTCGTCGTCCAGCAGGCCACCGCCGTCCCGCTCGGGCTCCTGACGCGAGTGAGCCCTGGCCAGGCGGCCACGCCACTGCAGAAGGTCGCGGCGCCAGGTCCGCCGCTGACCGTCGACGGCAAGCCGGCGATCGTCTTCGTCAGCGAGGAATCCTGTCCGTTCTGCGCAGCCGAGCGCTGGCCACTGGTCGTGGCACTCGCCCACTTCGGCACCTGGAGCAACCTCGGCACCACAAGATCGTCGGCCACCGACGTCTATCCGAACACCGCAACGTTCTCGTTCCGGGCGGCTCACTACCGCAGCGCCGTGATCACGCTGCGCACGACCGAACTAGCTGACAACGCGGGCCGCCATTTGCAGCCCGAGACCCCGCTGGACGCCAAGCTCATCGGCGCCTACGATGTGCCGCCGTTCGTGAACAGCGCGGACCAGTCCGGAGCCGTACCGTTCCTCGACATTGCGAATCATTACATCCTGGCCGGCGCGCAGTACAACCCTCAGATCCTCGCCGGTCTTTCCGCTGCTCAGATCGCTAGTCAGCTTCGCAACCCGTCTAGTCCCGTAGCCCAGGCAATCGACGGGTCGGCCAGGATCCTCGTCACTGCCATCAACCAAGTCCTGCACACCGACAGCCACTAACCGGCTCGGCCAGTGATTCGCTAGCCGCCAGCTGTTGCGGGCTCAGTCAAGAACACCGTCCTTCTGACAGGAACGGTGGCAGCTAGCTGCGCTACAGACCTGCGCACCCGAACTGGAACGGTCGGCTAGACAGCGAAGGCCTGACTACGCCGAAGTCGCATGGCCTCCGGCGTTAGCGGCTGGGCAGCAGCACGCTCAGGAAGGTGACGCAGCCTTCGAGTTTCTCGAACTCGCTGATGTCCACCACGACCGGGGTGAAGCCCACGTCGTCCAGGAGGTTAGCGGTGCGGGGAGCAGACGCGGCGATCAGCACCCGGTCGGCGCCCAGGGGACGACGTGGCAGCCGGCTTCTTCCTCTACCGGGCGGACCGCCGGGAACAGGCTGGCTGGCACTAGTTGCGGTAGGAGCAAGAACGTGTCGTCGGGCAGCGCGGTCACCGCCGACTTGAGGTGCAGCACCTTCCCCAGCGGGACGGCGATCACGGTGCGGCCCAGCTGCGCCAGAAGGCACGCAGCTGGCGGATGCCCGCGCCGTTGGTCCGCCCGCCGCGCCCTACGTACACGGTGTGGCCGGCCTGCAGCACATCTCCGCCGTCCAGAGTCCCTGGGTCGTGGATCGAGGCGGTGCGCAAGCCCAGCGACCGGACGATTCCGCCGACGCCGGGCCTTGCGGCTCACTCCTGGCGGGCTGCCGCCACCAGCTCGAGGATGCGGCGGGCCAGCTCCTCAGCCGCCTCGACAGATGGAAGCAGCCAGGCCCCCCGGCCGCGCGCAGATCGACTCCCTTGTCCTGCACGGCACCCCCAGGCAGGTCCTGGACGGCGCGCGTATGCACCACGCGGCGGGCGCGGACCACGTCGGCATCCAGGTCCTCGCCAGCCCGGGCGAGACACCGATGGCAGGCTACAGAGCCCGCGCCGGGCAGTTGCAGGCTGCAGCCGCAGGGTGACCAGGGACTGTTCACCGCGAGTACGGGCGAACTGCGGGGAACAACTCGCCTCGCGAGCGCGCACGCCAGCGGGTCGCCGGTGCCTGTTCCCGCGCGAGCTCACAATGCCTGCGTGTCGTTTGACCACGGTGACACGAGATATTTGTTTTGGGCCCCTGACCAGGGCAGAGGGCCAACACAGAAGCGGCGAGTCAGCCGGATTCAGCGCTGTTGAAGAATTAGCCCAGCTCGTGGTGACATTGACCATGTCGACGTAAGTCCCGCTGGGGCCGGGTTTCGAAGACCGGCCACCCGATCTCGGTTCGCCATAAGGACGCGTCTCGGGTCTCAGTGGGGCCAACGAGGTAGTACTCGCGTATAGGCCCGTCGACAGCGAGAGGGTGCTGGGTCACATAGGCGCCAAGAGCGCCGTAGCTTCGGTCATAGTCGGTGTGTCCGAGCTGTGCCGATTCAAGCGATGGCCGCCCGATCACGGCCGTAGGCCGGCGAAGACAAGCTCATAGAGCCGACCGGCCCGCGCCTTCCAGTCGGTTCTAGGGTCAATCTCCCACAAGCCCGCCAGCGCCAGGATGACGTCGTCCGGATCAAGCCCATGCCGGACAGCGCCGACCTGCTCGGCGGCTGCGAGCAGCCTGCCCAGCGCCCCGACAATCGGCGCGTACGTCTCCCCAAACAGGTCAGAGCTGGGGCTGGCTGCAGCACGAATCGCGTCGGCCAGTCCGTGCTTAGTCATGGCGTACTGCGCGAGACGCGCCACCCATTCGCGCAGTGCCTCGCCAGGCTCCCGCTCCCCAAGCAGCTGGGCCGCGGTATCGATGAGCTGGCGGACCTCATGCCGGTAGACCTCTAGGACCAGGTTCTCCCGCGTCGGGAAGTGCCGGTAGAGGGTCGCGTTGGCGACACCGGCGCGCTTGGCGATGGCGTTCAGCGACACATCGCTGGACTCCGTCAGCGCAGCGAGCGCGACGGCCAGGATCGCTTCTCGATTCTGGGCTGCGTCGGACCGCCGTTTCCGGGCACCTGCACCCACGCAAAGGCTCCAGGTTGCTATACGGGGAATTCCCCGATTATCGTAAGGACTACCGGGGAGTTCCCCGGAACCGAATCCATACTAACCACGCGGTCACCAACCCGTTGTCCAACCCTGGAGAGAAACCATGGCTGTTCACGCTGAGATCAGCTCCGCCGAGGCGGCAGACCGCCTCGCCATCCGTGAGCTGTTCGATGCCTACGCCCACTGCGCTGACCGGCGCGACGCCGACGGGCAGAAGGCACTGTTCACCACCGACACCCGCTTCGCCGTCTACATGAACGGTCCGGCCGCCGAGCCGACCTACGTCCTCGAAGGTCGTGAAGCCCTCACGCCGGTGTTCGAGGACCTCAACCAGTACGAGGCCACGACGCACTTCAACGGGCAGCACACCGTCGTGCTCGATGGTGACCGGGCGACCGGCGAGAGCTACACGATCGCCCACCACCTGTTCACTACCAACGGTCAGCGTCAGATCATGATCGCCTCCCTGCGATACGAAGACGTGTTCGTCAAGGTAGGCGGCGCGTGGCTGTTCGCGGAGCGCAGTCTCATTCTCGATTGGAGCGAGACCCGGCCCTCGAACCCGTAATGCCCCGTGTGCCCGCGGCGAAGTCATCGCGCTCAGACTGATACGCACGCTCGTCTTCCCTGAAGCCTACAGAATTAGTAGAGATCAAGAATCGGCGTTGTATAAGCCGAGCATGACGTAAGGGCGGTGCTTGCTCTCCGGCTAGGTAAACCCTTTGGTTGGCACTGCCCGTTCGGGTCGTTGTAGCTTGCGCTGACGCCCAGATCGTTGAGCTGCGTTGCTGCCGGCCTGACCCGGCCTGAGATCTCCGGAGGGTGAAACGGTGGATGTGCTGCTGACAGACGCGGACATCGTCTCGATGGCGACCGGCGGCGAGCCGGCCAGGTCGATGCTGATCCGGGATGAGCGGATCGCGGCGGTCGGGTCGGC
>DATMMA010000458.1:0-17755 GCA_035570295.1 Streptosporangiaceae bacterium | reverse complement strand
GAACCATGTCGGCGCATCGTCATCAAGAGCCGTTTCGATGCTGAGTTGGTCGACCGCGTCGAGATCTGGCAACTCTTCGGTGCTGTACCAGCCAACAGCCGAAGACTCCTCGTCATTGACGACGGCACATGCGCTCGGCAGCATGAGCAGATCCTTGCCCACGTGCTTTCGAAGGTTAGCCACGTACTCCGAGATCGCCATTCGCAGGATGATAGCGGGCCATCGAGCCTGAGTAGCCGCTCGATAGTGGCGACGCGCTCGGTGTCAGGAGGTGAACTGCTTCCAGTGCCCCTCGGAGACGACTTCGATGGTGCCGTCGGTGACTTTGATGGCGGTCTGATCGTCTATCGCGTAGCTCGGCACCGGCATGCTGGCGGCCCATTTTTCTGCGCTCGCCATGGAGTTGTCCGGGAAGTTTTCGTGATCCAGGTGCGGGAAGATCGCGAAATCGACTACTCCCAGCGTTCTATCGCTGCTGGCCCGGCTCCAGCTGACGAAGTCCGCCCCGATGCCGGGGGTCATCACCATGCTCCCGCCGCTCAGTCCCACCCAGACCGCGTGCAGCGACGGCAGGAGGTCTGCCAGTCCGGACTGCCGCATCCAGTGGCACAGATACGTGGCATCGCCGCCTCCCACCAGCAGGGCATCTGTCTCCTGGACCATAGGGACCCAGTGCTCTTTATCGATGCTGGGCAGCGCGGTGAGTTCGAGCACTCCCAGGGACTTCCAGCCCAGTTCACACATGGGGGTGGTGGCTCGTCCGGTGATGAACCGCCAACCCGCGCCGGGACCTCCCTCGGGGTGCCCGTACGACGCGGTGGGAATGCAGAGCGCGCTGGACTCGGCAATCGGTTTGCCCAGCAGATCGACCAGCGCGTCGCGGATGCTCGTGTTCTTAATGCCAGCGGACGTGAGCAGAAGCCTCATGACATCACTCCCGTTTGTCATCCGGGTCCGGTCTTTGCCCGGACTCTCACTCCGCTACGAAGTGACCACCGCCCAATCGACACCTGCCTGCCACAAAATGCCAGAAAATAGTGATCAGCCTGTTGCCGAGTCCGAGACGACCGTGCCGAACCGGCTGCGGTGGAAGATCAGTGGCTCGCCCGCGTAGAACTTGACCCGGTGAACTCGCCCGATGATGATGTCGTGGTCTCCGCTCGGATGCCGGTGCTCGAAGGTGCACTCGATGTGCGCGATGCACCGATCAAGCAGCGGGGCGCCGAAAATGCCTACCCGCCAGTCCAGGCCGGCGAACTTGTCCTCTGCAGGGCGGGCGAACCGTCTCGCGATCTCCTCCTGGTCAGACGCAAGGACGTTGATGGCGAAATGGCCGCTCCGGCTAAATCCGTCCAAGCTCGGCGCGCGATGGTCAACGCAGAAGAGCACCAGCGGCGGCTCAAGCGAGACGGACGCGAACGAGTTCGCTGTGAGGCCATAGCGGGTGCCGCCGTCGTCGCATGTCGTCACCACCGTGACGCCAGTGGTGAAGCTGCCTACGGCCTGCCTGAAGTCCCAGCTGTCGAGCTGGCCGGCCCTCAGCTGCCGCGGTGCAACCATGGCACCATCTCCGAATTGCCATGAGGGCAACAGAATTGCCTCTGGATCTCATTCTAGAGTTGCCGTCGTTCCAGCGGAATCACTGCAATTCGCAACACCATTGCCAGATGGGCAATTCATCAGAGAGCTGATGAGATGAGTGCCGCCTTGTCGGTCAGAAGTTCGACGGCCGCGCGCATCGCCCGCGGATTGAACCGGACGGCGGGACCCTGGACACCGAGTATCGCCACCAGCTTGCCTGACCTGTCAAGGACGGGAGCTGCCACCGCGTTCAGGTCCTCCTCACGCTCTCCGAGTGCCTGAGCCCAGCCCGTTTCCCTCGTCTTGGCGACCTCGACCTCGAGCACGGCCCGGTCGACGATCGTGCGTTCGGTGAACGCCTTGAGCGTTCCGCCGCGCAGCGTCCCTCCGTGGGCGAGAAACACCTTGCCCACGGCCGTGGCGTGCGCCACGCTCGTCCGGCCGACTTCGGCGACGCTGCGCACTGTCAGCGGGCTCTGCACGAAGTCAAGCGTGAACGCCTCGTGTTCTCCGGGAACCGACAGCGTCGCTGTCTCCCCGATCCGGTTGCCAAGCTCCTCCAGGTGCGGCCGGGTAAGTGACCGGATGTCCAGCCCAACCGAGTTGGCCAGCCGGACCAGCCCGATGCCCAGCCGGTACCGCCCCGTAGCGCTGACATGGTCGACAAGGCCGCCGGCGGCCAGGGTGGCCAGGATCCGCGAGATCGTGCTGACGTTGATGCCGGTGCGGCGGGCGATCTCGTTGGTCCCCAGTTCCGTCCGCGCCTTTGCAAGCTCGTCGATTATTGCGATCGCCCGCTGGACAGCTGCGACCTGACGAGTAGCTGGCTGACCCGTTCTTGCCAAGGTACGATTATCCCAACTTCGGAAATACTATTGCCTATATGGCAATAGTAGTGGCCGAGGGAAGGCTTGCCATCAGGCGGAGGGCGATTGCCATGACTTCCATCCCAGCCAGCAGCCGTTACGTCATCATCGGTGCCGGAATACACGGGCTCTCCACGGCGTGGCATCTCGCCAGGGAACTCAAGGCGCGCGGGCAGAGCGGCGAAGGCATCGTCGTGCTGGACAAACGCGCGGTTGGTGCTGGTGCATCAGGCATCGCTTGCGGCGTCATCCGGAACAACTACTTCCAGCCCGCCATGCGTGAACTGATGGCGCACTCGGTATCGGTCTGGGAGTCCGATCCCGAGGCGTTCGCTTACCACCCGGTCGGCTACCTGCAGATCTCGCCTGAAGCGATGCACGAAGACGTGGCACAGATTTTCACCGAACAGCAGGCGATCGGTTATCCGTCGCAGTTGATCGAGGGCGAGCGTGACTGCCGGACCTACATGCTCGAGATGTTTGACGACTGGCAGGCGCCAGGCATCACGGCGATCCTGCACGAGCGCAGAGGCGGCTACGCGAACAACGTCAGATCGCTGCGCGGCTTGGCTGCCAAGGCCGAGGCCGAAGGAGTGCGGATCGTGACCGGCGTCAGAGTTACCGGGATAGCCGCGAGCGGTGGCGCGGTGACCGGGGTGGCAACCGACCACGGCGAGATCGCCTGCGACAAGCTGGTCATCGCTGCCGGCCCGTGGATCCGTGACCTGTGGGCAATGCTGGACCTTCCGGAGCGGATCCCGGTGACAGATCGCCATGGCAGCATCCACCCCGACCGGCCGATGTGGACCTACTGGGCTTTGCAAGAGGGCACGCTGGCTGTAGATCCGAAAGAGTTCACCGACAACCGCGGCTCGTTCCCGCCCGTACTCCACGTAGATTCCAGCGCGCCCCTGTACGACGACGGGACCGGGGAGCTGATCACCGAGGAGATGTGGGGAATCTATTACAAGCCCGACTTCTACTTCGGCGGCGTGCAGGGCGGGACATCGCCGTACGTCGTGTCTGCGCCGGCCGGGCAGGTCGCCGTGGACCCGTATGGTCCGGACAGCCCGGAGTACACGGTGACTGATGAGTTCGTCAGGATGTGGACCTCGGCACTCGCCCACTGTCACAAGCGCTTCGAGGGCAAGCGAGACCTCTACCGCTACGAGCCGACCGGCGGGATCGGTGCGTTCACCCCGGACAGCTTCCCGGTCTTCGACACGTTCCGGCAGAACGCCTACGTGATAGCCGACTCCAATCACGGGTACAAGATGATCGGCGTCGGGGCATTGGTTGCGAAAGAACTGCTCGGCGAGCAGCAGGCGCTGCTGGCGCCCTTCCGGTTCAACCGTTACAGCACCGGCGACCTGCACCCGACCAGCAACTCGCCGTTCCCCTGGAGCTGATAACGCCCGGACCCGCTCGGTCGAGCCGGGCGGCGCGATGCGGTGCGGTGCGTCAGCTTGCCGGGACCACGTCCTGTTCCTGCCGCAACAGTGCCATCTGCTCGGCTGTCGGCTCCGCCGGCACCTCCTCGCGGAAGGTGATCTTTGCCTTGTCCTGCACGAGGCGCCGGAAGAAGAACAGCAGAACCGAGGCGACGAGCACGCCCACGCCGATGAACATGTCTGTCGTGGTCCCGTAACCGGTCAGCGTCGGATTCGCGACGCCGAACCCGATCAGGACGGCGTTGAACACCGCGAGCACCACCGCGATCCCGACCCAGATCGGGCCCACCTTAATCGGCCGCGGCCAGCTGGGCCGATCTCGGCGCAACAGAAGGAATCCGGTGAGAGCAAAGAAGTGCGCCAGCACGTAGCCGATGTTGCTCATGTACAGGATTGCGAGGTTGCTGGAGATGAACAGCACCAGCAGCACGTTGACCACTAGGTCGACGGTCATCGCGCGGGCCGGGACGTGGAAGCGATTGAGGTGATAGAGCTGCTTGATCGTCATGTCGTCGCGCGCGATGCCGTAAAGCGCGCGCGAGCCGTCGGCGGTCGAGGAGATCATCGACAGGAACAGGCTGCCGATCAGCAGCACGAGCATGAACCCGGCTGCGCCGCTGCCCACAACCTTCGCGAAGGCCGGCACGAAGAACTCGCCCTCCGCGGTCGTGGCGCCCGGCGCACCAGTTACACCGCCAAGGCCCAGCGGGAAGAGCAGGAACACCAGGAGCGTGAACACCGCAGCCGACCGCAGCGCGATCGTCGTATCCCGCCTGGTGTCGTGGTATTCGGGCGCAAAGGTCGCGCACACCTCGGCGGCGTAGGCCGACCACCCCATCAGGAACAGGTAGACCATGGCCAGCTTGAAGCCGCCAAAGCCGTGTAGCGCCCACGTCATGTTCGTGCTGTGCCAGTTCCCGCTGAGGTAGGGCACGACGATGAAGATCACGAGCGGCACCATCAGCCCGACGCCGGTCACGTAGGAGATCCACACGGCGGGCCGGATGCCGAAGACATTCAGCAGCCAGACCAGGATGATGCAGCCGATCGCGATGAAGTCAGCAAGCCCGAGGTGCACGGCGCCGTCGTACAGCGACCAGGTCGCCGTCGGGAACCACTGGGCTGTGATCAGGTCTCCGATAACCTTGCCGAAGATCGACAGCACCACCGACCAGCCGATCCAGTAGCCGAACGCGCCGATCGGGCCGACGAGGGAGAACCGGCCGCGCCAGCCCTCATGCGCGTACAACGAGATGCCGCCGGGCTTGTCCGGGAACATCGACGCGGTCTCGGCGTAGATCCAGGTTTGCAGCATGCCGACGCCCGCCGAGATCGCCCACAGCAGCACAGCGCCCCAGGTGCCGAGCGCGCCCATGGAGAACCCGAGCGAGGCGATCAGGAAGCCAGGGTTGCACAGGGCTATGACGAACCCGTCCCACCAGCGGAGCGCTTTGAGCAGGTGCCGCTCCTCAACGAACGCCTCAGCCATGCGGGCGCACCTCCGTTCACCCCAGGTAAACGTTGTGTAGCACGCGCCAGTCCGTTGTGTCTATACACGATCTGCGTTAGCGCTCGTTTCGGCTCGGGCATTGGCACCAAATCCGGCGCATCGAATGGCCGGCAGGGTGGTAGCCGTCAGGCCTGTTCGCGGACCTGCGCAGCACCTACAATGCGGTCATGCGCGGTGCCCTGATCACCGTTCGCTGCGACTGCGGCGAGACCGGCCACGTTCCGCATGGCGAGCGGTGGCGGTGCGGCAAATGCCGGCGCTCGTGGGACACCAATCAGATCCCCGCGGACGAGTACTGGGAGATCATGCGGGACATGCGCCGGATGCGCCTGTCCGTGATCGGCACCGCGCTGGTACTGGTGCTCCCCATCGCCGCGCTCGCGCCGTTTGCCGGGATACGGATCCTGCTGCTGCTGCCGGTCGTGATGAGTTTCTGGTACATGTTCTACATGCCGAGGTGGCGCCGCCAGGTCCGGGAACGGGCCAGAAACCTGCGCAGGTGGAAGCTCCACCCCGAGTGACATGGCGGCCCTGCAGCGCCAGACACCGCGCCCGCTCTCGCGGGATCGCTCGGGCGGCCGTCCGATCCTGCTAGGCACGCTCGATACTCCTTTTGACCACGACGCGGTGACCTTCGCAGTGGACTCGGCGGTCGAACTCGGGCAGCGGCTGATCATTGCCAACTTTGTCGAGCGGCCGCCGCTGCCGCTGTCCGCGATGCTCGGCTACGACGACCTTCCCTATACCCCGGAGATGGCCGGCTCCCTCGAGCAACCCGCCCGGCTCGCTCGCTCGCTGGGCGTCGAGGTGACCAGGCTGCGCGTGAAAAGCTTCCATCCCATCCAGGCAATGCTGGAGGTCGTTTCGGAGCAGGGCGCCGGGATTTTCGTATTCGGGCCGGACCGGCGCAAGATTCGGCGGCTGAAATACTGGCGCGCTGCACGCGCCATTCGGTCTCGGGCAACGGCCCTGGTGTGGCTGGCCGAATGAGCACTGTGACGCAATCACCATCTGGTTAAACGTCGTTTCCTCAGAGTGGATGCACTTAGGGTCTGACCTGGGCGGCGAGCTAACGCGCGGCGTGCCGGCGATGAGATGTGCCGAACTCTGCGCTATTTCGCTGATCAAATGAGAGGAAACGAGCACTGTCCCGCTAGCGGTCGCAGGCCCTGAGCGGATTGCGGATTGCAGTGCGTCCGGCCGCGCCCAGATGAGGAGCTGAGGAAGCATGGAGAGCTTGCGCGGGCAGGTCGCTATCGTGACCGGTGCGGCGCGTGGCGTCGGGCTTGGCATCGCCACCGTGTTGCGCGAGGAGGGCGCGGATGTCGTGCTGGCTGATCTGAACGAGCCGGCGGCGCGCCTGGCCGCATCGCAGTTGTCCAGCTCGGGCGAGCACGCGATCGGCCTCGGCGTCGACGTCACCACCCCGCCTGACACGGCCCGGATGGCGGCTGAGGCCATCGGCCGCTGGGGCAGGATCGACATCCTGGCGGCGAACGCAGGCATTTACCCGCACATCGCGCTTGCCGATCTTCAGGTCGCCGATCTTGACCAGATAATGGCTGTCAACGTCCGCGGCGCGTTGCTGGCCATTCAGGCATGCCTGCCGCAAATGACCACGCAAGGCTACGGGCGGATCGTGCTCACCTCGTCCATCACCGGCTCGGTCGTGGGCCAGCCAGGCTACGCGCATTACGGCGCGACCAAAGCGGCCATGCTCGGCCTGATGCGCTCGGCGGCCCTTGAAGTCGCGAGCGCCGGAATCACGATAAACGCTGTGCTGCCCGGCAACGTGCAAACTCCGGGGTTTGCCGATCTCGGGCCTGAGCACAGTCGCCGCATGCTTGCCGCGATTCCGCTGGGGAGGTTCGCCGAGCCGGAAGATGTCGGCTGGGCCGTGCGCTTTCTTGCCGCCGGGGAAGCGCGGTACATAACCGGCCAGACGCTGATCATCGATGGCGGCCAGGTGCTGCCGGAAAGCGGAGAATAGGCCGGCCCCACCGTGGCGTGAGCCTGCCGGTTACCTCGCAGGTCGGCGAGACGGTGGCGCCTCCGGTGACGTGGCGGAAGACGCCGTTCACCCTGGCCATGCCCAACATGCTCCTGGCCTGCAGCGAGAAGACCGACCGGGACGGGTCGAGGATCCACTCCCGGGCCAGATCCGGGTCTGTCAGCAGTTCCTGCACGGCCGCCGGGGTTACCCGCTCTGACGGTTCCATGGTTGTCTCCTGTGGTCGTCGTGCTCCGCGTGCGTGCCCGGAAGCGGGTGCGGTTAGCCGAACTGGCCCGGCTGGTAGTCCCCGGCCGGCTGCTGGATGATGACGTTCATGCGGTTGTACGCGTTGATGAGGGCGATGACCCCCACCAGCGCGATGAGCTGGTCATCGTCGTAGTGCTTGGCCGCGTTCGCCCAGGCCTCATCGGTGACACCGCCGGCAGCATCGGCGATGCGGGTGCCCTGCTCGGCGAGTTCGAGCGCGGCCCGCTCGGCCTCGGTGAAGACCTTCGCCTCCCGCCACGCCGCGACCAGGTTCAGCCGTTGCTGGCTTTCTCCCGCGTGCAGGGCGTCCTTGGTGTGCATGTCGGTGCAGAAGCCGCAGCCGTTGATCTGGCTGGCCCTAAGCTTCACTAGCTCCTGCGTCGCGGCGGGCAGGGCCGAATCATGCAGCACGGCAGTCGCTGAGTTGATGTGCTTGACGAGTTTCATCGCCAGGGGGTTGCCGAAGTAATCGATGCGGGCGTCCATCGTCATCTCCTTGCCGCTCTTGCGGGGTCATAGCACGAGCCAGTGGTCCGCTGGATGGTTCGTTCTTCTCAGCATTACGACGACATAGCCGCCTGGGATGTGAGGCGGCGCGCCAGCGTCACATTCCGGCGCGGTGTGTCGTCGGATTGGTGAGGGCAGGCGAGCGAGGGAAGGGCAGAGCTATGAGTAGCCGATCCGGGGCAGGAGATGCCCGGCCCGGTCCGGGCCTGGGCGCGGTCATGAGCGAGCGGCGTCAGCTGATCAATCTGGCCTACCGGCTGCTGGGCTCGCTGGCCGAGGCTGAGGATGCCGTGCAGGAGACCTACGCCCGCTGGTACGCCATGTCCGGCGAGCAGCAGGACGCCATAGAATCCCCCGGCGCCTGGCTGACGAAGGTCGCCGGTCGCATCTGCCTGGACCTGCTCGGCTCGGCACGGGTCCGGCGTGAGCGCTACGTGGGCGAATGGGTCCCCGAGCCGCTGCCCGATGGCGCCGAGTGGATCAGCGCGCGGCCAGGTGGCGCCATGGCCGACCCGGCCGACCGGGTGACGCTGGATGAATCGGTCAGCATGGCGTTCCTGGTCGTGCTCGAGTCGATGACCCCGGCCGAGCGCGTCGCGTTCATCTTGCACGACGTGTTCGGCTACTCCTTCGCCGAAGTGGCCGACATCGTCGGCCGCTCGCCGGCGGCATGCCGCCAACTGGCCTCCTCGGCCCGCCGCCGCGTCCGTTCGGCACAGGCGCCCGCGACCCCCACAGCCCGGCAGGCCGGTATTGTCAGTGACTTCAAGCAGGCATGGGAAGCCAAGGACATCCGCGCGCTCATCGGCCTGCTTGACCCCGACGCCACCGTGATCGCAGACGGCGGCGGCGTTGTCGCCGCGGCGTTGCACCCGATCAGTGGCAGCGAGCAGATCGCCCGCTACCTGGTCGAGCTCGCCGCCAGAGCGCCCGGCCTGATCCTCCTGGAACGCACCGTCAACGGCCAGCCAGGCCTGGTCGCCCAGCAGGACGGCGTCACCGTCACAGTGTTCGCTTTCGATGTCGCAGTTGGCCACATCGCCCGCATCTGGGCAGTACGCAACCCCGGCAAGCTCCGGCCCTGGCTGACGGGCTGACAGGGCTTGTCCCTAGCGCCGGCTCGTCCTGCGTCCGTTCCTCTGGCCAAATCCGTTAGGTACCGGGTGACGGCGCGGGGTCGGTCATCCCCACTCGACCGAGGGCGCGCGGAGCTTGCGGGTTAGACGGACCGGGTGACGGGAACGAACCCGCGCTGTCAGCTTCAGATGTCTCAGCCGTCGCCCGGCGATGACCTGTGAGCTCAAATATCGAATGATCCTGATTTCTGCGGGGGAGCGTTGCCGCACATCAAGATCGCCGAATTGTTTTCAGCCGGCTACCAGCGCAGGCCAGGTACACGTCGAACTACTGTCGTGCGCGTGAGCGCTGCCGGGTTGTTCGCGCTTGCATACGTGGTGACCGGGTGCAGTTCAGCGCATTACGGCATGGCGAGATGCCCTGCAGCGACCCGTGTGGGCAAAGCGGCGGAGGTACGCGACCTGAAGTTGCTGCCAAACTCAGCGCCCGCTGCTCACGGATCGACGACACCCACAGACTGGACCTGTAACTATGTTCCGGCAGACCAGTACCAACGCTGGCTCCACGGCTTTCATAACGCGTTGAGCGTCGAAATCTACCTGTTCCCGAAAAGGATCGTTAACAAGCGGCTACTGGGCACCGTGGACGGGCACGCCGCGTTGCGTAGCGGCGCAGCCACGGTCTCCGGCCACATCATGCTGGCCGGCAATGAGGCGCCAGTCAGCTCGTTCAGGACCGGATACGGAGCCTGGACAGGGCAACGCCTTCCGGACGGAAGCTACTCGGCGCTGGCGATCTACCTTTCGTCTCGCCAGCCGCCGCGTACCGCCGCCGAATTCCGGACCGAGTTGCAGGCGATGGCGCAGGTCAGCGGTCTGGAATGACCGGGATGTGCAAGCAGATTGAGCACGACCTGAGCCGTCGGCGCGCGGCGCGAGTGAGCGGCACGGCCGTGTTAGCGGTTCGGCAGTGGGCTGACCCAGCGCTCGCTGGCACTAAGGCCGTCTGGGTGGTCGCAGAGAATGCCCTCGATCGCATCGGCGATGGCCGCGATCGCGTGGCGCGTCCGGGTGCGGGTCGAAGGGAGCAAGATCAGGCCAGCGTGTAGCCTGCCTTGCGCTAGCCACTCAGCCGCAAGCGGGCGGAAGTCCTTGACGTTGTTTGTGACTACAGCCCGGCCTTCGCTCGTAGCAACCTCGAAAATGACCCTGTCGCTGCGCCCAGTAAGGTCCGCGCGGTCGGCGACGGCGTCGACGTCATGGCCTGCCTTGCGCAGCAGCGCCGCGATCTGCGGTGACAATTGCTCGTCCAGGATCGCTCTCACGAGCGCAGCGCTCGCTCGCCGGCGGCGGCGGCGGCCTGGCCTCGCGCATATTCGGCCTCGTTGAGCCCGATCTCGGCATCGATCTCGTCGCGGTACTCGCCGTAGTAAGCCACGGCGGCTTCCACTAGCCCAGCTGGCACCTGCAGATACTCGGCGCCGTCCGCGATAGAACCGTTGTTATCGCGGACTGTTGCAATGACTTCCCAGACATCCAGGCCGCGGCCGAGCAGGCTGGCCCGGCGGCCACTGGGGCCGTCGAGGAACTGGATGAGCGGGTGCGCGTCGTGACGCAGGCCTTCTTCGACGTAGCGCTGCGCCAGGGTGCGCTCGGGCACCCCCGCCCGGCGCGCCCACTCAGTCAGCCTCTGCCGGATTCCGGGCGCCAGCCGCAACGTGTAATGGTCAGCCATGCCGCTATGGTACCGCGTTGTGACACATCGTGTCACGCGGTGGTCGCATCTCCATGTCGCACCAAGTGAGATGTGGAGACGCCCACCTCTTCGGGCACGTTTGCCGGGCGCGCATGAGGCGCAGCCGGTCCGGTAGTGCTTCACGGCTCCATCCCGCGTGGCCGCACCAGTCAGCGCTTGCGGGCTACTGCGCCCCACAGGGCTAAGCGGCTCTTGGCCTCGGCCGCGTGATCCGGCCGCCACTCGGGTATCCGCACCAGCCCTGGCTCTACCATCTCCAGCCTGCTAAAGAACGAGGCGACTTCCTCGTGGCTGCGGAGCGTCTGCTTCTCGTGCATGAGTTGCCGGAGCCGGTCGTGTGCCTCGGTCCGGGCAGCGGACGCCTCGATGTCGGAGGACAAGTGAGATATGGCCAGGTAGCTACCTGACGGGACGGCGTCGATCAGCTTTGCCACCGTGCGATGCGGATCTGCTTCGTCGTCGATCAGGTGCAGGATCGCGATCAGCATGATGGCTACGGGCTGGGAGAAATCCAGGGTCTGGCTGGCACCCGCGAGGATCTTGTCGATGTCGCGGAAGTCAGCGTCGAGGTAGGCCGTGTCGCCCTCAGGGCGGCTGGTTAGCAGGGCACGCGCATGGGCAAGCACGATCGGATCGTTGTCGACGTAAACGACGCGGGAGTCAGGCGCAATGGCCTGAGCGACCTCATGGGTGTTGTTCCGGTCGGGATGCCGGTGCCGATGTCCAGGAACTGCCGGATGCCAGCCTCACCAGCCAGGTACCGCACGACTCGGGCCAGATACGCACGGTTGGCCCAGACACCCGCAGCGATATATGGATAGGCCTCGAGCGCCGCGTCGCCGGCCTGGCGATCCGCTGCATAGTTATCCTTGCCGCCCAGCCAGTAGTCGTACACCCGAGCGATGTGGGCCACGCTGGTGTCGAAGGTCGGTCTCTCCTGCGAGCGGCCCGTGCTATTCGGGTGCTGGGCCGTCCTTGGCGTCTCATCCGTTGTCAATGGCGCGCCCTTTCCTGGCGGGGGACGGATGTGCGGTGGCTGCCATTCCCAGGCAATTGACCGCTTAATACTGCAAACTCTAAGCGCTGACTGCGCCGCCACCCGGGCAAGCCCTACCATCGGCGATAATTGGCAGCGGGCCGCGTCAGCTCGACTGCGCGGGGAACTGGCCCGTCCCGTCTTGGCGATGTAAGGCGCGGCATGTTCCGCACCGGACCCCGCGGCCGCTAGAAGTCCGCTGACGAGCGGCAGATCACCTTGCCCGGTTTGTGCCTGACCGCGCCACGGACCGAGTCAGGCTTTGTAGCGCTGGCCTCAGCTAGTGCAGTGCTGTTCCATTACCCAGACTCTTACGGCGGAATTCGCCGATGTAACTGGCATTCGCGTCTATCTCGGACGGCCGCCTATGGAGGTCTGGTTAACGTGCATCACGCACGCTAATTTGCTCTCAGAAGAGACATCGATACAGCCGCTAGTCAGCTGACTGCTGCCTGCCCAATATCACTTCGGGGAGCTGACCGGAGCTATCTTGCCTTCCGAAAAAAGGGAAGAGAAAAGAGGATGAACAAGCGCAGGGACGCTATCAATTACCGGCCGGCGTCCGGCCACTTGGATCACCACTTGCTTAGGCTATGCCGTGCTCGACGGACGGACCCAGATGCGGCACTGGGCCCGGATCTTCGGCGTTCCCGGCCCCGAGGGGCCGGGAAGATCACGCGGCGAGCCAGAGGCTAAGGGTCTCGGCTGTCGGCTGCTTCGACCCTGACGCGCACTGAGGTGGCGGCCCTCGACCCCATTCGGTGGCGACGGCGGCGACGGTATGAACTCGGATAGACCAGGACGAAGAGGCACCTCGACTCGACGTCCCGTGCGGCGCGACCCACCGACAGTCCTGCCCGGAGCACTGCGCCAGAGTCCGCCCCAACAAGAAGCGCCGAGTGTCTGATGGGCGAGCAGTACAGGAGCTCCGGCCGCCGAACCCGGACGGGCCCTGGCTCACAGGCTGGTCGGAACGGGCAGGTCAGCCTGCTCTGTGGTCGTCGCCATTCCGGGCCCGCGACCGAGTGAGCCGACGCCCGCGGACGGTCGGCTTTTGACACTGGTAGGTACGGCTTAAGGCGATGTTCATTTGCTTTTTGGTCGCATGCGAACTCCGATCCGTAAGTTAACGGACCGTGCCTCCGTTACGTTCATCTCCCGGCACTGATCGCCGCTATTTGCCGTACCCGGCTTGGGGGGGTCGACAGAATAGGACGGAGAAGCAGGAATCTATGGAGACTCTCCTGGCCGAATCTATGGGCACGCTGCTGGCTGTTCGGGCCCGCGGGATCACTAAGTGTTTCGGTGAAGTCGTCGCGCTCGATGGCGTCGATCTGGACGTGGCACCAGGCCGGATCCACGGCGTGGTCGGCCCTAACGGCGCCGGGAAGACCACGCTGCTCGGCCTGCTGCTGGGCCTGGCTGTCGCCGACAGCGGCACGCTAGAGATCCTGGGGACGCCGGTCAGGCGCGCCCTCGCCGCAGCGGACGGTGTCGCCGGGTTCGTGGATGGCCCAGGGTTGTACCCGTCCCTCACCGCCAGGCGCAACCTTGCGGCACTTGCCGTACTTCGCGGCCAAGATCCCCGTGCTGCGGGTGTCGACGAGGTACTCAGCCAGGTCGGGCTCACTGATGTCGCTGATGACCGGGTCCGGGGCTTCTCACTAGGCATGCGCCAGCGGCTGGGACTGGCCGCCGCGCTGCTGACCAGGCCCCGGCTGCTGGTCCTTGACGAGCCGGTCAACGGTCTGGACCCGGCAGGCAAGAACCACGTCCACCGGGTGCTCACCGGCCTCGCCGCGGAAGGGACCGCCGTGGTGCTTTCCAGCCATCGCATGGACGATGTAGACGCGCTGTGCTCGGAGGTCACCATCGTCAACCGCGGCCGGGTCGCCTTTTCCGGCCCGGTCGACAAGCTGAGAGCGGAGAGCGGCGAAGTCGCTTATCGGCTGGTCACCCCCGACTCAGGCGCCGCCCGCGAGGTGGTCCTTGCTGCCCCCGGTGTGCATCTGGCCGACGGACCCGTCGTCGGCCAGCGCGCCAGCGGCGACGCCCTTGTGGTACGGGCTGCAATCGCGGCCTTGGACGAGCTGGTGGTTCGGCTCGTGAACGCAGGAGTCCCGGTTCGCGAGCTTGCTCCGGTGATCTCGCCGCTGGAGGCGGCGTTCCTGGCCCTCACCGAACAGTCGGAGGACGACCGATGACAGCCACCATTGCTGCTCCAGCCGCTCCGGAGCGGCGCGTCCCGGTCACGCGTAATTACCGCTTCGAGCTGGTCAAGCTGCTCTCCCAGTGGCGGTTGCGGCTGCTGATCCTCGCCGCCTGGGTTGTGCCCGCGGTGCTGGTGAGCGAGGTCAGTCGGCAAAGCTCGCTTCCTGCGGACACCGTGTTCGGCCGCTGGATGCACGCCACCGGCTGGGCCGGATCGCTAGTTGTGCTCGGCTTCGCGGGCACGTACGCACTACCGCTGCTCACCTCACTTGTCGCTGGCGATGTGTTCGCCGTCGAGGACCGGCTCGGCACTTGGCGCCACCTGCTGATCGCCATCCGCTCACCGCGGCGGATCTTCGCCGCCAAGGCGCTGGCTAGCCTCTCCGTCCTCGTCCTGATGATGGTCGGGCTTGCCTGCTCAAGCATGGCCGGGGTCCTTACCGTCGGTAATCGGCCGCTGATCGGCTTGGACGGGCAAACTATCGCCCCTCCGGACGCGGCCGGCAAGGTGTTGCTCGCCTGGCTATGCGCGCTGGCCCCGACGCTGGCACTTGCGGCGATCGGCCTACTCGGGTCGGTGACGCTTGGGCGTTCCCCGCTGGGGCTGCTGCTGCCGGCGCTGGCCGGGCTGGGCATGGCGGGCGCCCAGATCCTGCCGCTGCCGGTCGCGGTCCGTGTCGCCCTGCCGAGCTACGGCTTCATCGCGTGGAGAGGTCTGTTCACCAGCCCAGCGCAGCTAGGTCCCCTGCTGGTCTCCATAGCCGTCAGCCTGGTGTGGGCCGCCGCGGTGACCGGACTGGCGTACTGGTTGTTCCTGCGGCGTGACTTCACCAGCGCCACCTACGACGGGTTGGTGCGACGAACGCTCACCATCGGCGTGCTTCCACTGGCAGCGCTGTTCGCCCTCACCGCCGGAGTGCTCGCGCTATCGGTCCCCGAAGCGAGGGGCTCGGGGATTGAGCAGGCCAAGCTGCAGCGCTCGCTAACGACGGCGTTCGCCAACCTGTATGTGTTGCAGACCAAGCAACTGCACCGACCCAACGTCACCGAAGCTCAGCTTCGGGCTTCCGCGTTCTGCAACAACGGCGGCGGCTTGATCGCCAGCAGCGGAGCGGGCAACGGCTGGCGCTGCACGGTGACCTGGCACCTGCCTGGCGTCAGCAACGCCGTCGGGCAGGCGGTCTATCAGCTCGATGTCACCCCAGATGGCCGGTACGTCGCCGACGGTGACGGACCGGTGCAAGTGAACGGCTATTTCCTCGTGCGTACCCCAGCCGGGGACGCCGCCAACCCGCTGTGGCAGTTCGACGGGACCGTCGACCTGCTCGCCACGAAGGGATAAGGATGCAAGTCACCCGACAACGGCGAAAAGTCTCGAGAGTCCGTCCTGGGCTCCCGTGGGCCGGCCGCCGACTCCGCATCGTCGCAGCCGGCACAGCAGCTTTCCTCGCCGTCGGCGGGGGAGTGGCCTTCGGCACGACGACGGTGTTCGGCGACAACCAGGTCGGCACGCAGTACCGCAACGGGATCCAGGTCTCCGACGACCAGATCATCAACCCGATCGGTGACCGCCTGCTCACCCAGTTCGGCAAGTTCATGGGCTCGACGGTCAGCCCGGACGGCCGGTTCCTCGCGGCGACCAGCGCCGACAAGCCAGTGGTCCTGCAGATCTTCGACCTGTCGACCTACAAGCTCATCTGGACGGTCGGCAGTGCATCCGGGGTCAACCAGACCTTGTCCGATGGCACGGTCGGGCAGGAAGGCCCGACGTACTCGCCGGACGGCAAGTTCCTCTGGCTTCCGGAGCAAGACGCCCTGACCCGGTTCCCGGTCAACCCCGACGGCACCCTGGGTACGCCGACCCGCTTCTCGATCCCGACGGCGGGCAGCCACCTTTCGGGTAACGGCCGGACTCCGACGCCCAACTCCGCGCTGGTGGGCCAGACCGCGTACTCGCCCGACGGGTCTACTCTGTACGCCGCGCTCAATGGGCAGAACACCGTCGTGGCGCTCAACCCCAGCACCGGTACGATCGAGCACACGTGGCACGTCGGCATCGCGCCTCGGGAGCTCGCCTTCGTGGGCGACAAGCTCTACGTGAGCAACGAGGGCGGCCGCCAGGCCCAGCCCGGCGACACCACCATGGACTCCTACGGCACCGCGGTACCCGCCAACGGGTACCTGGGTACGTCGACGACCGGGACCGTGAGCGTCATTGACACCGCGGACCCGTCCGCGGCGGTCGGGTCGATCGCTGTCGGCCTGCACCCGACGGCAATGTATGTCCACGGCAACGCGTTGTTCGTCGCCAACACGAACAGCGACACCGTCTCGGTTATCGACACGGCGAAGGACCAAGTCGTGCAGACGATCGACACCAGGCCGTGGCCGGAGTCCGCGGTCGGGTACCAGCCGGACAGCATCGCCATGACCCACGACGGCCACCTGCTGGTCACTTTGGGCAGGGCGAATGCCGTCGCGGTCTACCGCTACGACGGCTCGCCGCTACAGCCGGTGAGCTACGTCGGCCTGCTGCCGACGGACTACTACCCGGCGACAGTGGCGACGGTAGGCGACGAGATCGTGGTCACCAACACCCGCGGCATCGACGCGCGCGGCCCCGCCATCACGACCTACAAGGGACAGGGAACTGTCCCCGTGACCGGCCACGACACACACAGCACGACCGCATCCCTGACTCGCTTCACCCTTCCGAGCGACCAGGAAATCGCCAACAAGTACACCGGAATAGTGTTCGCGCAGAACGGCTGGGGCAAGAACGACGTTCAGCAGGCCACGGGCGCCAAGACGGCGCCAGTCCCGGTCCCCACGCGCATCGGTGACCCGTCCGTGATCAAGCATGTCTTCTTGATCGTCAAGGAGAACCGCACCTACGACCAAGTGCTCGGCGACATAGGTAAGGGCAACGGCGACCCGTCGCTCACGCAGTTCGGAGAGAAGGCCACACCCAATCAGCACGCGCTGGCGGAGCAGTTCGGTCTCTACGACAACGTGTACGACGTGGGGACCAACTCATCTGAGGGCCACAACTGGCTGATGCAGGGCGACAACCCCGAGTACAGCGAGTCGGACGCAGGTGAATACCAGCGCACTTACGACACCGAGGAGGACGTGCTGGGCCACCAGCGCTCGGGCTTCCTGTGGACCGCCGTCGAAACTGCCGGCGCCACTGCCAGGAACTACGGTGAGTTCGAGTACATGGAGGGCAAGCCTCCCGGTACGTGGCAGCAGTACTACTGCGCGGCCAAGAGCGTCCAGAACGGTGGTGACCCGGCCCAGCTGACCAGCCCGGACCTGAAGGGCAACTACGGCTCGGTCATCCCGTCGCTGAACGCCATCGCCGATCCGCTGTCCCCGCCGTTCGACCTCTCGATCCCGGACATCTACCGTTACCAGATCTGGAAGCAAGATTTCGAGAAGAACGGTCCCGCCAACTTCAATATGATTTGGCTCTCCAGCGACCACACCGGTGGGCCGACG
>DATMMA010000457.1:0-17069 GCA_035570295.1 Streptosporangiaceae bacterium | reverse complement strand
CAGCGGTCAGTATGTCAAGCCCTGCGTGCAGCCTGGCGAGGCTCATCAGAGCTAGGTTCAGCGGCGACCAGCAGGAACCGAGCAAGAGTGCGCAACGAAGCAGGCCCGGCGTCAAAGACGCCGGGCCTGATCTGGTGGGTTGCGCGGGGAAGCCTTAGTGCTGGTCCTCGCCGCCTGGTTCGGTGCTGCCGCCTGCCGGGAGCGACTCCTGGCCGTGCCCGTCGCCCTCGATCGCGTGGCCGTTGCCGCGCCCGTTCCCGTGGCCATTGCCGTGTGGCTCGGGCATTGGCACGCTCTCGGTCACGACGTTGTAGAGCCGCTCGCGTACCTTGCCGAGCCTGCCGCGCATGCCAGGGGGCGGGACCTCGGTCTCCGCTCCCACAAGGGCCGGCAGCGGCGGCGCCTCCAGCCGCGAGGTGAGCACGGCCAGAGCCTCCTCGTCGACCGGCCTGGTCTCCTCGATGAACTCGCCACCGGGCAGCTGCCTGACGATGCCGGTCTCGACGCCGTGCTCGATCAGGTGCGCGTCCTTGCGCTGCAGGCCAAGGCAGATCCGCTTGGTGATGATGTACGCGAGCACAGGCGCGACGAAGACCGAGACCCTGGCAATCCACGTCAGCAGGTACAGCGAGATGTTGAGGTGATCAGCAATGATGTCATTGGCGCCCTCGGCCCACAGGACGCCGTAGAAGGTGATGACGGCGATGCCGATCGCGGTTCTGGCCGGCGCGTTGCGTGGCCGGTCATTAACGTGGTGCTCGCGCCGGTCGCCCGTGACCCACTGCTCAAGGAACGGCCAGAACGCGGCGAGGGTGAAGACCAGGCCCAGCGGCAGCAGGGCCGGAATGAACACGTTGAAGGCAAAGGTGTGCCCGAACACCACCCACTGCCAGGCTGGCATCACCCGCAGTGCGCCCTCAAGCATGCCCATGTAGAAGTCGGGCTGGGAGCCGGCCGACATCGCGACGGGATTGAACGGCCCGTACAGCCAGATCGGGTTGATCTGGGTGAAGGTCCCCGCTATCGCCAGCGCGGCGAAAGTGAAGAAGAAGAACGCCCCCGTCTTCGCCATGAAGTACGGGTACATCGGGGCGCCGACGACGTTCTGGTTCGTCCTGCCCTTGCCCGGCATCTGAGTGTGCTTCTGGTAGAACATGATGAACAGGTGCGCGCTGACCAGTGCCAGGAGCAGTCCGGGGATCACCAGCACGTGCAGGATGTACAGCCGCGGGACGATGTCGTGGCCGGGGAACGGGCCGCCGAACAGGAAAAACGCGAGGTACGTACCCACGATGGGGAGCGACTGGATGACACCCTCGAGGATCCGCAGCCCAGCGCCGGAGAGCAGGTCGTCGGGCAGCGAGTAGCCGAATAGGCCCTCGAGCATGCCGAGTGTCAGCATGATGATGCCGATCAGCCAGTTGACCTCGCGCGGCTTGCGGTAGGCGCCGGTGAAGAAGATCCGGATCATGTGCGCGAAGATCCCCGCCATGAACAGGTCAGCGGCCCAGTGGTGGATCTGCCGGATGAGCAGGCCGCCGCGCACGTCGAAGCTGATGTTCAGCGTGGAGGCGTATGCCTCGCTCATCCGGACCCCGCGGAGCGGGACGTACGAACCGTGGTAGATGACGTCACTCATGCTGGGCTGGAACCACAGGGTAAGGAAGGTCCCGGTGAGCAGCAGGATGACGAACGAGTACAGGATGATCTCGCCGAGCAGGAACGACCAGTGGTCGGGGAAGACCTTCCGCAGCAGCACGCGCACGCCGCGCGCACCGTGGAACCTGTCGTCCAGCCATACGCCGGCGCCGGCTAGCGCTCGGTCTACGCTCATGACCGCTCCCAGAAGCTCGGGCCCACGGGCTCTTGGAAATCGCCAAGCGCGATGAGGTAACCCTGCGAGTCGACGCCTATCGGCAGCTGCGGCAGCGGCCTCGTGGCGGGCCCGAAGGTGACCCTGGCACCCTGCGTGGCATCGAAGGTCGACTGATGGCACGGGCACAAGATGCGGTGCGTCGTCTGCTCGTACAGGGCTGCGGGACAGCCCACGTGCGTGCAGATCTTGGAGTAGGCGACGATGTTGTCCACAGTCCAGTTGTGGACCACCTTGTTGGGTACCGCGTGGTTCGCCGAGGTGAATTGCAGCTCGCCTGGCCGGAACTTGATCAGCGTGACAGCGGCCTTGGCCATGGCGTCGTCGTTGTTGAGAAAGCCCTCGGGCCCGACGCTGATGATGGATCCTGGCGAACTGAACTCAGCTGAGGTGAGGGGCCGTCCCGTGCCGTATTCCAGCAGCCGCAGTCCCTTGCGCCAGACGGTGTGGTCCAGGCTTGTACCAGGCAGCGGGCCGAGGTCACGGAGCAGGAACAGCGGCGCCACCGCCATCGGTACAGTTGCCGCGAGAAGCGAACGCCGGACCAGCGGCCGCTTGACGAACTGGCTGGCTTCCGCGCCCTCCTCGAATGTTTTCTTGAAGGCGGCCCGGTCCTCGGGGGACGAGGCCAGCAGGTGGCGTTCCTCGGTCAGCTCGACCGTTGGCATTAGCTGCCGCACCCAGATCGTGGCGCCAATGCCCAGCAGCAGGAACATCAGCGCCATCGAGCCGCCGAGCGCCAGGTTGGAGTGCAAAGCGCCTGTGATCGATCCCACGCCGATCGTGCCGTAGAACACCAGGAAAGCCAATCCGGCCAGGCCTGCGATGATGAAGCAGGCCGCGACGATCCGCTCGGCCCTCTTCGCCCGGCGGGGATCCTCCGGCTCGGCTGGCAGCTCCCGTGTCACCTGGCGGCCGCCGTCACCTTGGTCGGCCGGCAGGAGCGTCCTCGCCACCGCAGGCGACGGCGTACCGATGACCCGGCGCGGGGCGCGACGGCCTTCGGGCTCGGCAGCGCTGGCGCCGGACGCGCCTGACGAGGTAGCCCCGTGGCGTTCGCCGCCGGTCAGGTACTCGGGCCAGGAGGCCTCGCCCGAGTCTCCGGTGCCGCGCTGTCCTGGGGAGTTGTTGTCACTCATGAGCCTTCCCGTGCTTCGCAGTGATCCAGAGTGCCGCCAGCACCATGAAGAAGAGCAGGCCGAGGAACGCCACCAGGCCCTCAGTCACCGGTCCGATCCGGCCCAGGCTGAACCCGCCCGGGTTGGGTTCAGCGCGAACCTGCGTGACGTAGGCGATGATGTCCCGCTTCTCCTGCGGGGTAACGGTGAGGTCGTTGAAGACAGGCATCGCCTCGGGGCCGGTGAGCATCGCCTCGTAGATCTGGCTCGGTGTCGACGGGACCAGGGCGGGAGCGTACTTGCCGTCCGTCAGCGCGCCTCCGGCCCCGACGAAGTTGTGGCAGGCCGCGCAGTTCGCGACGAAAAGCTGCTGGCCCAGCCCGACATTGGCCCCAGCGCTGCTGACCTGGGCCGCTGACGGGATCGGCGGGCCGCCGCCAAGCGACTGGATATAGGCCGCGACTGCATGGGTCTGCGCCGGGCTGAGATGCGGAGGCTTCCGGTCGGCCTCGGCGCCGGACACGGCGAGCGGCATCCGGCCCGTGCTCACCTGGAAATCGACTGCGGCCGCGCCGACGCCGATGAGGCCCGGCGCCTGGCCGTTAACCCCCTCGGCAAAAAACCCGTGGCAGGTCGCGCAGTCCTCTACGAACACCTGGCGGCCATAGGCAATCTGCGCCGAGTTAGCGACCGCCGGCGGAGACGCCGACGCATGGCCGCTGGTGATGACGGCGTAGGCGGTGCCGATCAGGACGAGTACGAAGGCAACGACGAGGTACCCCGCGGCCGGGTGCCGGCGCCTCGCGGTGATCCAGCTCACAGCTAAACCCCAGTTCCCGGTCAGTGGATCAGGTAGATGGTGGTGAACAAGCCGATCCACACTACGTCGACAAAGTGCCAGTAATAGGACACGACGATCGCGCTGGTCTGTTGCTCGAGCGTGAACCTCTTGGCCGCGTACGTCCTGCCGAGCAGGAACAGGAACGCTACCAGGCCGCCCGCGACGTGCAGTCCGTGAAATCCCTCGGTCAGGTAGAACACCGACCCGTAGTTGCTGGATGCGACGGTCACGTGCTGGTCGCGGATGAGGGACAGCCACTCCCAGCCCTGGCCGAGATCGAAGTACAGGCCCATGAAGAAGGTCAGCACGTACCACTCGCGCAGGCCCCACCTTGGCACGTTCCAGATAGCGCCACCGCGCCGTATCTGGTGGCGCTCGACGGCGAACACACCCAACTGACACGTCACGCTGGATAGCAGCAGCACGAGGGTGTTGATCGTGGCCAGCCGCAGGTCGAGGTGCGCCTGCGGCCACGGCTTGCCGAGGCCCTTGTCAACCGAGCGGATCGTGAAGTACATCGCGAACAGCGCCGCGAAGAACATCAGCTCAGAAGACAGCCAGATGATCGTTCCCACGCTGACGAGGTTGGGGCGCGATGTAACCCCGCGGGGGGCAACCTGAGTAGATGCTGAGACCACGGGGCCATTATTACGACACCGCGTAGGCGTGCGTAGCCCGACCCCCCAGGTCGGTACCATCCTGTGGCATGAAGGTTGTCGTGTATAGCCATGATGCCGATACCCGCGCCCGGGTGCGGCTTGCCATCGGCCGCCGCCCGGCCCCCGACGTGCCGGAGGCTGAGATCATCGACGTGGCCACCGAGCCGATGCTGTTCCGGCTGCTTGACGCCGGCGGCGTCGATGTCATGATCCTCGATGGCGAGGCTCAGCCAGCCGGCGGAATGGGGGTCTGCCGCCAGGCCAAGGATGAGATCTTCAACTGCCCGCCGGTGCTGCTGATCATCGGCCGGCCTGACGATGGCTGGCTTGGTACCTGGTCAAGGGCCGATGCGGTGGTCAGCCACCCGATCGACCCGGTGGATCTGGCCAGGGAACTGGCCACCCTGATGCGCCAGCGTGCCGCTGGCAGCGAAGTAGCCCAGGCTTAGCGAGCTCGCCGGCAACCGCCCGTCAGCCCGGCTTTCTGCACCACAATGGAAACGGGCCGTCCCGTCTCGCGGTAGCCCGCCAGCCAGACAAGAGCGAGGTGGCCGTAATGGATTCGCGTACAACCTGGCCAGCCGTGATCGGCGCGCTGATCAGGGGCGAGCACCTGACGGCTGACGAGACGGCCTGGGCCATGAACGAGATCATGGACGGCGCGGCGACACCGGCCCAGATCGCCGGGTTCGGCGTCGCGCTGCGGATCAAGGGCGAGACTGCCAGCGAGGTCACCGGCCTGGCACAGTCGATGCTTGACCATGCAACGCCGATCTCCATCCCCGGCCGGACGGTCGACTTGGTCGGAACGGGGGGAGACGGCGCCCGCACGGTAAACATCTCGACGATGGGCACGATCGCCGCGGCGGCCGCCGGGGCCAGGATGGTGAAGCACGGCAACCGGGCCGCATCGTCAGCCAGCGGGACCGCCGACGTGCTGGAAGCGCTCGGCGTGGTCATCGACCTCCCGGCACCGGCGACGGAGCAGCTGGTGGCGGAGGTCGGCGCCGGGTTCCTGTTCGCGCCGCTGTACCACCCGGCGCTCAGGCACGTGATCGTGCCCCGGCGCGAGCTTGGCGTGCCGACGGTTTTCAACGTACTCGGGCCGGTGGCCAATCCGGCGCGGCCAGCCGCCCAGGCGCTAGGCGTGGCCGACCCGCGGATGGGCCCGATCCTGGCCGGCGTGCTGGCGTCCCGCGGCTGCACGGCGCTGGTGTTCCACGGCGAGGACGGCCTCGACGAGCTCACCACGACCGCGCCGTCCGAAGTCTGGATCGTCCATGACGGCACGGTCAGCCAGGCTTCCCTCGATCCGGCTGATCTGGGCATTCCCCGGTCAGTGCCCGCCGACTTGCTGGGCGGTGACCCGGCCCACAACGCTGGCGTTGTGCGGGCGTTCCTGTCCGGAAGCCCGGGACCGGTCCGGGAGACCGCCCTGCTGAACGCCGGCGCGGCCCTGGCCGCAGAGGCGGGCGTGGCCGGCCCGGACGCCCTCCGGCCGGCCCTGGCCGACGGCTACTCCAGGGCCGCAGCCGCGGTCGATTCCGGCGCAGCGGCCGATCTGCTGGACCGCTGGGTCAGTGCCAGCCAGCGGCTCGCGGCGAAGTAGGCGCTCTCAGGACTCGTTGTAGCCGAGGGAGAAGGCGGCCTCGAGGTCGTGCCGGGAGTAAGTGCGGAACGCGATGTGAGTCTCGGTGTGCGTCACGCCGGTGACCTTGTTCAGGGTGCCGGGGATGACGTCGCCGAGTTCCTCGTGGCCGCGAACCCTGACGATGGCGACCAGGTCGAACTCGCCGGTCACTGAGTACACCTCGGTAACGGCTGGGATCTGCGCGATGGCCTCGGCCGTCTCAGGGATGCCGGCCACGTTGGCCTTGATGAGAACTATTGCGGTGACCACAGTTTCCTCCTGCACCTGGCGGGATCCCGTGCCCCGGCCGCGGCAGTAGCGTACGCCGGGTCAGCCGTATCTGCTGTCCGGTCTACCGGCCGGAGCCGGTCTCGGCGCTGGCCGTCCCGGATGCTGGCCGCCCCGGGCTCTGCCAGCCGAGGGCTTAGCTCGCGACGCGGACGAGCGCCGGCCTGGCCGGACGCCCCAGGCCGGCGGCGAGATTAAGCAGTCCGGCCAGCACGTCGGCTGTCGCCTTGGCGTCCGGCAGAGCGCGATGGCAGGGCGCGGTCTTGGCATCGAAGTACTCGGCCAGCGTGCCAAGCCGGCAGTCAGGCACGTCATCCGGGCTTAGCAGGAGTCTTGCGAGGACGGCAGTGTCCAGCACGGCTACCCGCGGCCAGGCGATCCGGGCGGCCGCGCAGCCGGCAGTGAGAAAGCCGACATCGAATGGCGCGTTGTGCGCGACCAGAATGCAGTCGCCGGCGAATGCCAGGAAAGCCCGCAGCGCGGCGGCCGGTACCGGGGCCCGGCCCACCATGTCGTCAGTGATCCCGGTCAGCGCGCTGATGTCGGCGGGTATCGGGCCAGCCGGCCGGACCAGCGATGAGAACTCGCCGGTGAGCTGCCCGCCGCTAAGCCGCACGGCGCCGATCTCGGTGATCTCGGCCTGCTCATGCAGCCACCCGGTGGTCTCGATATCGACAACCACGAGGGTGAGGTCTGCTAGTGCTTCGATCACGATTTCACGCTAGGACCAGGTGCCGACAGTCCGGTAAAGGCGCGCCGTGGCGCGTTCTGCAAGGGGCAGCAGGCGTGCCTCCAAGAAAAGGACACGGCGCGAGAGTTCGCGAAGCGGTTGAATACACCTTCCGGCCACGACTAAGGTCGTGCAGCGAGCCGCATCGCTCAGCAGCCGCCAATCGGCGGCGGCGATCGGTTGCTTAGCCGAATCTCCGCGAGCCGGCCACCGCGTCGGCTGGAGAGCCGGGGACCCACCAGGCGGTGCGTGCAGGCGCGACGCCGCCAGGGGTGAATCGGCCCGACGGGAGCCGGGCCGTAGGGCAGACTTCCACAGCCCGAACCCGTCAGCTGACCCGGTAGGCCGACAGTGGAAGAAGGAGCGTGTCGCACAGGTGCATACGCCGCCGTCGGTTCGCAAGATCGTCAGGCATCGTGTCGCGGCTGTCACCGTCACGGTCTTCGCCGCCGGGCTGCTCTTGGGCGTGACGAGCAGCGCTGGCGCGGCACCGGCACTGACGGTGAGCCAAGTCCAGGCCAAGCTGAAGTCGCTGCAGACCAAAACAGACCAGCTCGACCAGCAGTACGGCCAGGTCAAGCAGCAGTGGCTGGCAACCCAGCAGCGGCTGAAGCTGATTAACAAGGAGATTGCACTAGACTCCGGCCGGTTCGACAAGCTGCGCGCGGAGATCGGCCGGATCGCAGTCGCGGACTACGAGGATGGCAATCTCAACTCCTCAATGGCGTTGCTCACTGCGGCTAACCCGCAGCGGATCCTGGACCAGTCGTCCATCTTGCAGCAACTCTCGAATACCAACGCCGCTTTGATCCGGCAGTTCCTCACCGCTACCCGGCAGCTCACCGCCACCCAGCTCGCCGAGAAGCGGACCAATGCCGGCATCGCGCAGCTCAAGAGGAGCCTGCAAAAGCGCAAGGCCGCGCTGACCAAGCTGATGAGCAAGGAGACGACGCTGCTCAACCAGCTCCAGCCGCCGCAGCGGGTCGCGGTTGTCGCGGGCGGCGGGTCGACGAGCGGCCAGTACCACGGCACGACCTCGACCCAGGCGGGCAAGGCAGTGGCTTTCGCCTACGCGCAGCTTAACTGCCCCTATGTGTATGGCGGCACCGGTCCGTGCAACTCTGGCTTCGATTGCTCCGGGCTCACGATGCAGGCCTGGGCGGCGGCAGGTGTGTCGATCCCGCGGGACAGCTACAGCCAGGAGGCGCAGCTTCCGCAGGTCAGCCTGAGCAACCTCCAGCCGGGTGACATTCTCGGCTTCGCCGGGAACAGCCACGTCGGCATCTACGTGGGCGGCGGAAAGCTGATCGACGCTCCCCATACCGGCGCCGTTGTCGAGCTCGTCTCGCTGACCGGCTGGTACCAGTCGGAACTCGACCAAGCTGTCCGGCCGTAGCGGCTGGCGGATGCAGTGCGGTCTCGGCGGCTCCAACCAGGGGCCGCCGGACTTGCACGCTGCGGTGGTTACGGGCGCCGAGTATGATCTTCTTTTCCGTCAACTCGAGCGTCCCGTGCGCCGTGATGCCAGCTGGCGCGGGGATCGGGCTCAGCGCAGCCGACGGTGCCGCTCCAGCTGACCAGAGCCAGAAGATCCCAACCAGATGACCAAGGTGCTGATCGTCAGCAACGACTTCCCGCCGCGCCGCGGCGGGATTCAGTCGTTCGTGCACGCGCTGGCGCTCCGGCTGCCTGCCGACGGGGTCGTGGTCTACGCCCCGGCCTGGGCGGGTGCGGCTGAGTTTGACGCCCGGCAGCCGTTCCCGGTGATCAGGCACCCACGGTCGCTGATGCTTCCGCTGCCAGCGGTGGGCGCCCGGGCCTGCGCGCTGCTCGCCGAGCACAGCTGCGACACCGTTCTGTTCGGGGCGGCCGCGCCGCTCGGACTGCTGGCGCCGCGGCTGCGGCGGGCCGGCGCGCAGCGCATCATCGGGATCACGCACGGGCACGAGGCTGGCTGGGCAGCGCTCCCAGGGGCCAGGTCATTGCTGCGCCGGATCGGCGATGAAGTCGACGTGCTCACCTACCTGGCTGAGTACTTCAGACTCCGGCTCGCCAGAGCCCTGTCTGCTGATGCGGCCGGCCGGATGGTGAAGCTGGCACCGGGCGTGGATCCGGACCGCTTCTCACCGGGCGCAGGCGGCGCGCGGATCCGCCGCGAGCTAGGCATAGCTCCGGAGCGCCCGGTGGTTGTCTGCGTGTCCAGGATGGTGCCGCGTAAGGGCCAGGACGCCCTCATCAGGGCGTGGCCGGCGGTCCGCGCAGCGGCAGGGGACCCTGTGCTGCTGCTGGTTGGCGACGGGCCGTACCGGTCCCGCCTGGAGCGGCTTGCCAGCGAGGCCCAGGTCGCGGGCTCTGTCATTTTCACCGGCCCGGTGAGCTGGGATCACTTGCCCGCGTATTACGACGCAGGCACCGTCTTCGCCATGCCGTGCCGGACCCGGCGGGCTGGTCTGGACGTCGAGGGCCTTGGCATCGTCTACCTGGAAGCCTCCGCGACTGGGTTGCCTGTGATCGGAGGCGACTCCGGCGGCGCTCCCGACGCGATCCTGGACGGCGAGACGGGTTATGTGGTCCCTGGCCGAAGCGAAGACGCGCTGGCCCAGCGTCTGATCGAGTTGCTGGCCGATCCAGCCCGCGCCGCGGTTATGGGGGAGAAGGGCCAGGCCTGGATTGACCGCGAATGGACGTGGGACCTGGTGGCGCAGCGCCTGGAGCGCATCCTGTCCGGTGACTCTTGACTGATCGGCACCACATACCGGGCGATCCGTCGCTCTTCAGCGGCCCTGGAAGGACTTTGCATCCGAAACGTCCCTCAGGAATCGGGCATAATAGCTGATAGCGTTCAGAGGGAGGGGCCGGATCGGATGCTATGTCGTTGGCGGGCGGCATCCTGGACCGTATGGCGAACTCTCATTTGCCGGAAACAGGCCGGTTAGCGAATATTGCGACATCGGCCGAGCTCGTGTCCGCCGGAATCTCAGCCAAGCAGATCAGGGGGAAGGTCAGCCGGGGCGAGATGGTCAGGCTGGATCACGGGATTTATGCCCCTGCCGACCTCGTCAAGTCCGTCACTGCGACCCGCCGCGGCGCTCTCGCGTTACGTGCGGCGGCCACACTGGCCCCGCTCGGGCCGCACGCCGTGGCCAGCCACCACACCGCCGCGCAGCTTCTGGGCCTGGCGCTCCTGGGCCGCGTCCCAGCGGGCATCGCGATCACCAAGGTTCCGGGCAGCGGCAGCCGTAGGAGTAGGCCCGGCGACCGCGTGCATAACGCCGCGCTGCCCGCTGGCCATGTCGACCGGTGCCTCGGCGTGCCGGTTACGACTGCGGCGAGGACGGTGGCCGACCTGGCGCGCGGCTCATCATTCAGGGCGGGCGCTGTCGTCGCGGATTCGGCGCTGCACAACGACAGGACGACCAAGCAAGAGCTAGCGGCAGTGATCGATAGCTGCCGCCGCTGGCCCGGCCTTCAACGCGCTGCCGAGGTGGTGGCATTCGCCGACGCACTGGCGGAATCGCCGCTGGAATCTATCGCGAGGGTCGCGTTCCGGGACTGCGGCCTGCCTCCCCCGCAACTGCAAGCGCTGCTCGGCACCGACGGCCATGTCATCGCGCGGGTCGATTTCTACTGGGAGCGATTCCGCACGATCGCCGAGGCGGACGGCGAAATGAAATACGACAACCGCTTCGCGGCAACTCATCAATTACGACGAGATGCGGAGTTGCGGGATGCCGGCTTCGAGGTCGTGCACTTCGGCTGGCGCGACATCTACGACACGCCGGCCCAGGTAGCGGAGTCGATCCGGGCAGCGTTCCGGCGCGGCAGCCACAGCAGGCCGGACGCAGTTTGACGCCGCCCGCGCCAGCCGGGCGCCCGCTGACAGGACCGCCACTTGCCGGCGACTCGGTAAGGTCTTGCTGACTCGGCCACGACCCCTGACGGGTCGGAGCCCCCGGTCCCGGCCGCGACCTGCTGGCCTGCTCGCTGCAGGCCGGCTGACTGGCCGCTAAGCGCGCGGAATCGTCGCTCCGCTACCGCGTGTACAGCGCCTCAATGTCGGCGGCGAAATCCCTCGCCACTACGGCCCGCTTTACCTTGAGCGACGGCGTGATGTAGTCGTTGTCGGTCGTGAAGTCCACCGGCAGGATCGTGAACTTACGGATGGACTCGGCCCTGGATACCGCTTTGTTCGCGTCGTCGACGGCGGCCTGGATCTCGGCCAGCAGCTCGGGATCGTTAGCCAGGTCTGCCGCAGTCGCGTCGGCCGGCTTGCCGTGCTGCTGCTTCCAGTAGTCGAGCGCCTCCGGGTCGAGCGTGATCAGGCATGCTATGAACGGCCTGTTGTCGCCGACCACCATGCACTGGCTGATCAACGGGTGCGCCCGCAGCCGGTCCTCGAGCACGGCCGGTGCCACGTTCTTGCCGCCCGCTGTGACGATGAGCTCCTTCTTCCGCCCGGTCACGCGAAGGAAGCCCTCGTCGTCGAGCGAGCCAAGGTCGCCAGTGTGCAGCCAGCCCTCGGTGTCCAGCGTCTGCGCGGTCGCCGCCTCGTTGTGCCAGTACCTGGCGGAGATGATCCCGCCGCGCAGCAGGATCTCGCCGTCATCGGCAATCCTGGCGCTGACGCCGGGCAGCGGCTGGCCGACGGTGCCGACCTTGTTCCTGCGTGGCTTGTTGACGGTTGCCGCGGCCGAGGTCTCGGTCATGCCGTAGCCCTCTAGCACGGTGATCCCGACGCCGCGGAAGAAATGGCCGAGCCGCTCGCCCAGCGGCGCGCCGCCAGATACCGCGTACCTGACGCGGCCGCCTACCGCAGCTCGTAGCTTGCCGTAGACGAGGTGATCGAACAGCGCATGCCGCAGCCGCAGCGCCAGGCCCGGATGGCCGGCGTCCAGGGCCTTGCTGTACTCGATGGCCGCTCGGGCCGCGGCGGCGAAGATCTTGCTCTTGGCCGGGCTTGCCGAGGCCTGCTGCTGGGCGGTGTTGTAGACCTTCTCGAACACCCGTGGTACTGCGAGCAGGAACGTGGGATGGAACTCGCGCAGTCCGTCGGCGACGGTCGCCGTGTCCTCCCAGTGTCCGAGGATGGCGCCTGACTCCAGGCAGCCGATCTCGATGATCCGGGCGAAGACGTGCGCGAGCGGCATGAATAGCAGCGTCCCGTCGCCGGTCGTCTCGAACAGCTCCGGCAGCGCGCCGTGCACCGCGTTACGGACCGCGGACAGCAGGTTCCGGTGGCTGAGCTCGCAGCCCTTGGGCCGCCCGGTCGTGCCCGAGGTGTAGATGATCGTGGCAAGGTCGCTGGCGCGCCGGCGAGTCCGATGCTCGTGAAGCTGCTCATCGGTGACGCTGGCACCGGTGGCAGCGAGCTCGTCCAGGCTGGTGATCCGCCAGAGCTGCCCCAGGTCAGCCAAGCGGGCCTTAAGACCGGAGATGATCTCCGCGTGCTTGTCCGTCTCGGCGATGGCCGCTCTGGCGCCCGAGTCGCTGAGGATCCACTCCACCTGCTCGGCGGAGGATGTCTCGTAGACCGGAACGGTCACTGCCCCGGCGGCCCAGATGGCATAGTCCGCAAGGGTCCACTCGTACCGCGTCCCGGACATCAGCGCTACCCGGTCGCCGGGCTCGATGCCCGCTGCGATCAGGCCCTTGGCCAGCGCAGACACCTGGGTACTGAACTGTCCTGCGGTGACGTCCTCCCATTGACCCCCGGCCGAGCGCCTGCGCAGCATGACGTCGTCGGGATTTGCGGCAGCGCGGCTGAAGATCGCATCGGCCAGCCGGGTGTCCTCTGGAATCTCGATGAGGGCAGGGATGCCATATTCGAGCACGGACCCTCCACCTACCTCGTTCCCGTCCTGATCTTCCTGGACGTTATCGCGTTGGCCGGCGTGACTGTCCGGCGCGGGCCGGCTAGGCCTGGCTGCCGGACTTGCCTACTGTAGGTGGATGCGGGTGCACGTGGTAAGCGATGTACATGGCCGGGCCGACGCGCTTCGCGCCGCCGGCCAGGGTGCTGATGCCCTGATCTGCCTCGGTGACTTGCTGTTGTTCATTGACTACGCCGACCACAGCCAGGGCATATTTCCGGACCTGTTCGGCGCAGAGCAAGCGCGGCGGCTGGTCGAGCTGCGCGGGGCGGGCCGGTTCGACGAGGCGCGGGAGATGTCGAGCGCCTTGTGGGCGCAACTCGGCGGCGACCCGCGGCAGCACATCGAGGCGGCGGTCTCCCGGCAGTACGCAGAGCTGTTCTCGGCCATGCCGGTGCCGTCTTACCTGACCTACGGCAACGTGGACCTGCCCAGGTTCTGGCCTGAGCATGTCCGGCCGGGCCAGCACATCCTGGACGGCGAGCGGGTCGAGCTTGACGGCTGGACGTTCGGTTTCGTCGGTGGCGGGCTGCGGACCAGCTACCGGACGCCCAACGAACTCGACGACGAAGTGTTCGCGGCCAAGGTTGAAGCGCTCGGCCAGGTAGACGTGCTGTGCTCGCACATCCCGCCAGCGGTGCCGGAACTGCTCTATGACACCGTGGCCCGCCGGATGGAGCGGGGGAGCGAGGCACTGCTGACGGCGATTGAGGAGACCAGCCCGCGCTACCTGCTGTTCGGCCATGTGCACCAGCCGCTGCAAAGCCGCGTGCGCATCCGTGACACTGAGTGCATTAACGTCGGCCATTTCCGGGCCAGGGGCATGCCATACGTGCTGCAGTGGGGCTAGCTGCACGGGGCCTGCCCGGTCGGGTGCGAGCCGGGTCTGGAGGTACGCTCCGAGTCATGGCAGACAGGACTTCGTCGACCATCACCGTGTCGGCAGCCCGACCAACGATCATGGATGTGATCGCCGACTTCGGTACCTATCCGGAGTGGGCTAGCGGCATCCGCTCAGCTGAGGTGCTGGCGACCGGGCCGGACGGCCGCCCGGAGCGAGTCCGGTTCGGCTTGGACGCAGGCGTGATCAAGGACAGCTACGTGCTGTCCTATGACTGGGACGGCGAGACGGCGGTCCGGTGGCAGCTAGCCGAGGCTGGCTCGGTGGTGACCGAGATGTCGGGGCAATACCAGCTGGCCGAGGACGGGCAGGGCACTCAGGTCAGATACGAGCTGGCCGTCGGGACCAGGGTGCCTCTCGGGCTGCTCAAGCGCCGCGCCGAGCGGACGATCATCGAGACCGCGCTGAAGGGCCTGAAGTCCCGGGTGGAGTCGGCGCAAGCCGGTGGCCGCAGCTGAACAGCTGGTCGCGGCCAGGGCAGCGGCCGGCTTATGGTAAGTGGCTCGCTCTGGCGGGGATGATACGGGGGACGATCAGGAAATGGTGACATCGATGACTGAGCAACCCGGGCCGCGAGACCCAGCAGAGCGGCGGACAACGGACCGGCCAGCTAAGGGCGTCGACGTGTTCGGCGACCTGCAGCGCTGGTTCATCCGCCAGACTGCCAAGAACATGCGCAAGGAGATCGGCGGACAGGTACGCCGGACGCTGGGCGGCAGCCGCACGACGTCTGACGTCTGGGACACCGCCACAACCGAGATACCGCCGGAGGTCGGCGAGTCGCCAGAGTGCCAGTGGTGTCCGATCTGCCGGGCGGCCCGCCGGATGCGCGACTCCGGTCCGGGCATCGGCGGTCAGATATCCGGCGCAGGCGACGTCGTCGCCTCGGCAGTGCAAGATGCCATCAGCGCACTGGACTCCCTGCTGACCAAGGGCGGCGGCGCCCCGACCAGGGACACCACAGCCAGGGACAGCACAGCCAGGGACAGCACAGCGGGGAACGGCCCATCGGGGAACGGCCCAGCGAGAGACAGCCGGCCCACGGATAACGCTCCACAGGAGAGCGCGCCGTCCGACACGTCAGCTACCTCCGGCGCCTCCGCCGACTCAGCTGCCGCTTCCCGGCCTGGCGCAGCATCGCCGCACAGCGCTACCGCGAGTCAGCCCGGGCGTGACAGGTCAGAGCCAGATTCGCGCCGGGACCGGCATGGGCTGGTGGGCCTGCAGGGCGGCGGCGACTCCGCTGGGGCGGAGGGCGTGGCAGGCGGCACCCCGCATGGCAACGGTTCCGGCCCGGCTGGCCAGGCAGCCGATCGGCTCGCGACCGCGCCGGGCGGCGAGCCGGATCCGTGGGGCGCGGCCACCAACCCGGCTGAAGCCGACGCGGACGACGATGCTGACGACCACTCAGACGGGCCAGGGCATGGGCCTGACGATCGGCGTTGATGTCGGCGGCACGAAGGTCGCCGCTGGCGTCGTGGACGAGACGGGGCAGATCGTCGAGAAACTGAAGCGAGACACTCCGGCCGCCCACCCGGAGAGCACCATCGACGTGATCGCTGGCGCGGTGAATGAACTGCAGGCCAGGCATGAGGTCAATGCCGTCGGGATCGGCGCCGCTGGTTTCGTGGATGAGACGCGCTCGACGGTGTTGTTCGCGCCGAATCTCGCCTGGCGTGACGAGCCGGTGCAGAAGCTGGTTGAAGCCCGCATCGGCCGGCCCGTCGTGGTCGAGAACGACGCGAATGCTGCGGCCTGGGCCGAAGCGAGGCTGGGCGCGGCCCGCGGGCAGGAGCACGTTCTGCTCATCACCGTGGGTACCGGAATCGGGGCTGGCATCGTGCTCGACGGCCGGCTTTACCGCGGTCGCTTCGGCTCTGCCGGCGAGCCTGGCCACTACCGCGTCGTGCCGGATGGCCGGCTGTGCGGCTGCGGCAACCGCGGTTGCTGGGAGCAGTACGCCAGCGGCAGCGCCCTCGTCGCGGAAGCCCGCGACTTCGCCCGCCGGGCACCGGAGGCAGCAACGCGGCTGCTGGAGCTTGGCGGCGGCCGCCCGGACGGCATCGACGGTCCTGCGGTGACCAGGGCGGCGCGCGAAGGAGACGTGGGTGCGGTCCAGTGTTTCGAAATTGTCGGCAGCTGGCTTGGCTCCGGCCTCGCCGACCTGGCCGCCATCCTCGATCCGGGCTGCTTTGTAATCGGCGGGGGAGTGTCGGAGGCGGGCGACTTGCTGCTCGGCCCGGCCCGGACGGCCTATCAGAACGGTCTGACCGGCCGTTCCCACCGCGAACTGGCCGAAGTGCGGCTAGCAGAACTCGGCCCGGACGCCGGGCTCATCGGCGCTGCCGACCTGGCCCGGTACAGCTAGCCTGGCCCGGTACAGCTAGCAAGGACAAGCCTCACAGCACAGCACCGTCGTCATCGTCGTCGCGCCGAGACCGGTCGCCAGCCTTGACGATGAGGGCGACGAATCCGCCGATGAAGGCCGCGACGGCGATGAACGCCGCGAACGGAGAGACCGGCAGCCTCAGGAAGAGACCGGCGACCAGCAGATAGGCTGGCCCGCCAATGACCGCGACCCAGGCTGCCTTCGCGATGGGGTCGAGCTTGGCCGGCGGTGGCAGGGGCACGGGCACATACCGCTCGTCCTCTTCCTCGGGCGGTGCGTAGTTCCGCGGGTCGGCAGCGTGGATAACCCTGTCGGCACGGTCGGCGGTCGTGAGCCGATCGGTGCTATCGCCTGGGCTCTGATCTGCCGCGCTGGGCGCGGCAAGTGAGGGGCCGGGCAGGTCCTCAATGGACGGCCACGGATGCTCATCCTTCTCCGCGTCTGCCGTGCCGTCGAACCGGGCGATCAGGTCACGCCAGGCCGCCTCATCGCCGCTGACCTCGCCGCCGATGTCCCCGGGTCCGCTCATCCGCCGTCATTCCCTGCCTGTTGGTTCCCTGCTAGCGTCACCTGTTGATTCCCGGCTCGCCCGGCTATGTATCTGCACGAACTTCAGGCTGCCGGCAAATATTGCTTCTGCATCGTTATCGAGGGTGGCTACGTGGTAACTGTTGGCCAGTTCGCGCACCTCTAGCTGACCCGGCTGCAGTGCCGCGGTGAGCAACTTGATGCTGGCCGGGCCAACCACGTGATCGACAGCGCTGTGGTAA